>JAVXUG010000109.1:0-1965 GCA_036642215.1 Ruthenibacterium sp. | reverse complement strand
GGCGCGGGCAAGCAGGCTGCCGCAGCCATCGACAAGCTCATCAAGAGCAAGGGATAGGCGCGCCGACTGGCGATTGCGCTACCGATCAGAAGCATAAAAAGGCCGCTGCAAAATGTAAATTTTGCAGCGGCCTTTTTGCGAGGATCTATTTTGCAAAACAGTTAAAGCACGATACGGTGTCTTGCGCCATCAGTCGATATAATTTTTTTCAATCCAGTTTTTTGCCACCACCAAATCAATTTTGTGGTGGATATCAATGGATTCTTCAATGATGTAAGGCTTGATCTTGTCCCCCATAAAGCCCCATGGCTGCTGCCCCTCCTGCCCCGAAAGCAAGTAATTGACATTCAGCACCCAGAAGTTATGCGATAAAAAATAGCACACGGGCAAATCCTGACGGTTTGTGGAAATTTTGCCCTGAACCCCTTTTTCGTACATGGACAGCATCCCGTCGTCGCGCAGCGTTTTTGCACGCAGCGGATGATGGTCGTTGTCCTCATAGACGGGCACAACCGCCGTAATGGTCGGGTCCGCCTTCATCAAATTCACGCAATCGGTAATCCACGCAGAGCGGATGGTAACGTTGTTCGCCAGCACAACCACCAAAATGTCGGGCACGTTGTTCTGCTCCTGCATCACGCCCAGCGCGTGCATAATGCAGTCCACATGCTGCGCGGTGGGCAGCGCCAGCTCTACCGGGCGCACAATGCGCTTGTAACCCTCGGCATCGGCCACTTCCAAAATCTTTTCATCGTCGCTGCTGCAATACCAGTCATCAATTGCTTCAGACTTTTTTGCGGCATGAGCGGGATAATAAAGTACCGGATGACCGAGAACGTCCAGAATGTTTTTGTCCTTCAGCGAATTGTTCCCCCGGCCTGTCACCAAAGCAATTGTTTTCATGTTGCAATCCTCCATTTTAAGTCAGCGCATCTAACGTGCGGCTTCAAGTCTGTCGGGAATTGCTCAGACCGCGCACGCTCTACGGTCCGATAAAATCTCTTTTTCCATTATACAAAAAAATACTGCTAAAATCCAGCATATTTGATGAATTGCTGCAATTGCCGCAATTTGCTTAAAGCGCAGCCGGCATGCGGGCACAGAAGTAAAGCAAGGCGGCGCGGCAAAAAACACATTTTGCCGCGCCGCCTTGCAGCAGTCGCATTCCGAAAAGAGAGGCAGGAAGGTGTGCGCAAGAATACTGTTATGCGCAGGGGCAAATCCGGCAGGAGAACAGGCTCAGCTTGTTTTGCAAAATGATTTCCAGATTGGACACCGCACCCAATATGCCCTGTACAGAGTTGTTGACGGCCATCATTTGGTCAACGGTGCCGGCAGCCACTACGGCCTGAATCTTTTCGCCCTCGGCGTTGAGGATGTGGGACAGACCGGTCTGCTCCAAAGCGACGGACTCGACAATGTCGGAAATGGCTTGCTCTAAAGTGACCTTACCGGGAGTGATGACGGGCATAGACATAATAATTCGACCTTTCCAAGTACAATATTGTAACAGAATGCGCGCGAATACAAGACAGCAGCGCCGCGCTGCTCGCTGCCGCTTTTTTTGAGGGATGGCAAAAAGAATACAAACTAAAGTCAGTGCACTTAAAAATGCTTGCTCTTGCACTCTGCGCTTCGGCTGTCTGTCTCCTCAAGCTTACAGCAATGGAACAGAATCAGAGAATTTCTTGAGCCGGCTTCTTTGCTGGTTGCGGTTTCCTATCAGAAATATTACCCTTTCAATCTGTCGTGAAACCGCGATGCTTTGAGCGAGGCTGTGCCATGCCTTGCAAGCAAAAGCATCCGCGCAAAGTCCTTGCGCTGCTTTTCAAGTGCATCAACGATGCTTTCCTGCCCTCGTGCGGAAAGTGTTGTTTCTTGTTCTATCATATTCGTAAAATTATAAATTGTGCAATAAATTACGATAATGACGAAAAAACGCAGGTTTTTGCATTTCCCATGCAA
>JAVXUG010000108.1:0-1985 GCA_036642215.1 Ruthenibacterium sp. | reverse complement strand
GGAGCGGGCGGAGCGGGCGGAGCGGGCGGAGCGGGCGGAGCGGGCGGAGCGGGCGACAGATCCTCTGCGCCTTGCGCCGGCACAAACGCCGCAAAGTGCGCGGCGCAGCCCGTCCAGTACAGCACGGCACCCGCGCGGCACTGCTGCGCGCGCTGCTGTGCTGTTTTGCGGCGCAGCGTCAGCTGCACGGGCACGCCGCACGCGCGCAAATAGCGCACAAGCCGCAGCGGGCCGGTGCCAAGGTGCCCGCCGAAATGCAGCCCCGTCTCCAGCGCCGCGCGCACCTTGTCCGCGTCGGCAGAAATGCCCGCGGCGTGCAGCACATTATACGCCGCCATCCAGCCGCAGCCGTTGACATCCGACATGCGCGTGCCGTATGGCTCGCAGGCCGCGCACCGCTGGTCAATGATATAGCCGTCCGGCGAAAACATTTTTTCCTCCATCCAGAGCCTCCCGCAAATGCCTGTAATGCCTGTTTTGTGTGCATCCTTTGCGCCGCGCCGACCACGCGCGCCGTGCGGCGCTATGTGTCGTCGATGACGCGCTTTTTCTCCCATTTGTCCGAGAAAATGCGCGGCACAAAAAACAGCGTGCGCACAGCCCAGTCAATAGTCATGGCGACCCATACACCAAAAAATCCCCAGCCGAGCCATGCGCCCAGCACATAGGACATCGCCACGCGGAAAATCCACATGGAGCCCATGCTGACGACCATGGTGAATTTGGCATCGCCCGCGGCGCGCAGCGCGTTGGGCAGCACAAAGCTCATCGGCCAGATGAGCATGGTACAGATGCAGCTGTACCGCAGCGCAAACACCGACAGCTGCGTGGTCGCGGCAGACAGGTGATAAACATTTGCCAGTGCCGGCGCGGCAAAAAACAGCACCGCGCTGATCGTCCCCACGCCCGCATAGGCAATCAGCATTAGCTTGCGCGTATAATAGCGCGCCTGCGGATAGTCGCGGGCACCGATACACTGACCGATGATGGTAATCATGGCAAGCCCCACGGCGCTGCCCGGCACATTGGCAAGCGCCGCGACGTTATTGCACACGGCGTTCGCCGTCATTGCGACCAGCCCCATGGACGCGATCAAGCTTGCGACCAGCAGCTTGCCGATTTGGAACATACCGTTTTCAATGCCGCTTGGCACGCCCACGCGCAAAATGCTGCGCTGGATGCTGCCCACCCACCGAAACCGCAAAAGCCCCGCGAGGCAGATGGGGTTTTGAGGATTGCGCAGCAGCAGCAGCACAATCAGCGCCGCCGCCATGCGTGAGAACAGGCTGGCGATGGCGGCACCCGCCACGCCCATGTGAAAGCCGTAAATGAGGATGGCGTTGCCGCCGATGTTGATGACATTCATCACCACGCTGGCGAACAGCGAGATGCGGCTGTTGCCCATGCTGCGGAACAGCGCCGCGCCCGCATTGTAGATGGCGATAAACGGATATGACAGCGCCGACAGCCAGAAATAAGTCTCCGCCGACTGCATGACCGCGGGATCGGTGTGCCCGAACACAAGCTGCAGGATGTGGCGGTTTAGGCACACGACCACCACGGCGATGACGACGGACAGCAGCGTGACAAGGTAAATGAGCTGCTTTGCCGAGGCGCTTGCGTTTTCGCGCTCGCGCCGGCCGAGATACTGGCTGGTGACAACCGCGCCGCCCGTGGCAAGCGCCGCAAACACCTGAATGAGCAAAAGGTTCATCTGATCGACCAGCGACACGCCGGAGACGGCGGCCTCGCCCACACTGGAGACCATCACGCTGTCCGCCATGCCCACGGTGACAAGCAAAAGCTGCTCCAGTACAAGCGGTATCAGCAGACGGCGCAGCATTTCATTGGAAAAGCGCGGGGGATTTGCGAGTGTTTTTGCGGCCATGTGCTGTTCTCCTTTTTCGTTTGAAGTTGCGAATTTGCGGATTTGCGAATTTAAATCTATTCTGCGCCTTTTCGCAAAAAAACGCAAGGGCATACCG
>JAVXUG010000107.1:0-2011 GCA_036642215.1 Ruthenibacterium sp. | reverse complement strand
TTTTTTAAATCAATGTGAGATCACGAAACGAAATTCAGCGCTGCACTGGATAAAATGCTGTCAAACAGCGCATCCTCTGTCGTTTCTTGAAAGCTGTAGAAATGAATTTGCAGCACATAGCCGTCAAGCGTATAGAAGGTAAAATGCGGATACCACGCGTCGGTGCCGCTGTCGGGAATTGTTTTATAAAGGTATGTGCGCGCCAGATTTTTGTTTGCGCCTATTGTACGGTCCAGTGTTTGTTGCAGACCGTAGCCCGCGGGATAAATCGGCCCGTCAACGGATTCGCTATGCGCATAGGGAAGTGTCATCTCGTCCGGGAACGGTACGCTTGCGTTGGTGATTTTAGACAGCGTAACAACGCTTGCAACCTTGATGTCATTTTTGTAAAATGTGCCGTAATTATCATAGCTCCAATCAGCCGGAACCGTCAGTACCAGCACAGCGCTGCGCTCCTCATTTTCCACTGTCAGAGAAACCTGCGCCTTGATACCGTCTGCAAGCAAATCGGTTTTTGAAACGGTGGAACTTGCGGTACTGTCGGCGGTTTGCGCCGCTGAGGAAGCGCAAGCGGACGAAACCGCAGCGGGAGCACTGACGGACGCGGAAGGCGCGGAGGCCGAGACAGACACCGCGCGCTTATCGCCGCCGCAGGCGGAAAACAGACTGAGAATCAGAGAAATGCAAAGCCAAAAAGCGAGACTGCGTTTTGTGTTCATGAAAAGCTACCTTTCTTCGGCGTGGACAAGCGCGTTTTCAAAATAAATACTGCGGGTGGGAAATGCAAAAGACGCGTGTTCCTTTGCCATGATATCCATAATTTTATAGTTGACATCGTCCATAATACGGCGATAATCCGAAATATTGGTTGTGGCGGCATAGAATAAAACAAATAAGTCTATGCCGCTGTCCGCAAATTCGCTCAGACCTACCTCTACGGTGTCCTGCTCCACCTCCGGGTGCGATGTCAGCATGGCACGTACCTCACGCGACACAGCGGCAACAGTTTCCTTGGGCGTGTCATATGAAATCCGCAGCGTAAAACGCGCCAGTCTGTGCTGCAGGCGCGTCCAGTTTGTCAGCGCGCCGCCGGACAGCTTGCTGTTGGGCACAATGGTCAGCGCGCTTGTCACCGTGCGAATTTTTGTGCTGCGAAACGTAATATCCTCTACGGTGCCCTCGATGACATCGGCGGAAATCCAGTCCCCAATCTCGAACGGGCGCTCTAAAATAATAATAAGCCCGCCAAAAAAATTTCCGGCAACATCCTGCGCCGCCAGCGCAATGGTCAGACTGCCAAGTCCAAGCCCCGTCATGATGCCGGAGACATTGAAGCCAAGCTCACTCAAGCTCATGGCAACGGCAAAGATCAAAACCAGCGCACAATAGACCCGTGTAAAAAACGAGACCAATGTGGTGCTGCGCTCTGACAGGCGCGTGCCGGAAAAGGCACAGGCAACAAGCTCACGCGCTTTGATAAGGCTCCATGCAACGCACGCCACCGCGAATACGCGGTATAATTTTTCCATCGATGCGCCTGTTGTGTAATTGCGCAGCAGCGGGATACAGCGCAGCGCCAGCACAGCGCCCGTAAAGAGCAGCAAGACCGAGATAGGCCGCCGGAATGCGCCGACAAGCACCTCGCCCCAGCGCGCGTGTGCGCGACCGGCAAGATGTGTACAAAGCGGCACAACGGCGAAGCTCCAAATGGCCCACAGTGCGCAAAACAGCGCAAGCACTGCCACCGCCACGACAAGTGCAGATATATTTTGTGTGAAGGTGTTGACAATCGGGTCTGCCATACGCGGGCAACCACCTTTCCGTGCACCGGATGCATTTTGTTTGATCGCAATTTCACGAAAGCTCAGAACAGGAATCAGCCCTGCATGAAACCGCAATCGCTTGCTGTAGTATTTGCATTATAACAAAAAAAACCGCGCAGCGCAATCAAACGCGTAAGAAAATCGACTGCCGAGGGTTGCATTTTCGGCGAAATGCGGTATACTGAAAT
>JAVXUG010000106.1:0-2153 GCA_036642215.1 Ruthenibacterium sp. | reverse complement strand
GAACAAATTTTGTGAAAAAATCCAAACACAGCGAGTTTTCAAACACGCCCTAATCCGCGCTAAAAATAATTTTTAAATTTCAGTCAGCCATGTCCCTTTTTTCTTTCTTCGTGCGTCTTGATAGGCGTAAGGACTTACAGCTTTCGAATTTTTATTTTAAGGGAGGGAACGCCCATGGAGGAGCAAAAACTGCTGTTGCAATTGCAGCAGCACCCAAGTGAGGGCATTCGCGCGGCAATGCTGTTGTTTGCGCCGATGGTCAAGGGCATCTGCGTACGCGTACTGCCAAGCCGGCAGCAGGACGTGGAGGAATGCATGGCGGACGTATTTGTCGCGCTGTGGAAAAACGCCGCAGCCATCGCCCGACAGCAAGCCCCCATCAAAGCATGGCTGGCTGTCACCGCGCGCAACAAAGCCATTGATACATATCGCAAGGGGCGCAAGATTTCTTTTGTGCCGCTGAAGGAAGAACAGTCGGACGGGTGCGACACGTGGATGTACGGGCTTTCCTCCAGCGATGCAGAGGACGCTGTGCAGGCTCTTGTTGCCGCTATGACACCGCCCGACCGCGATATTTTCATCCGCAAATATTACTGGCTGCAAACTGTCCGCGAAATTGCCGCCGCGCTGCAAATGTCAGAGGACAGCATCAAAAAGCGCCTGACACGCGGACGGGAAGCGCTAAGAAAACAACTCATTGCCAAAGGAGTGCGATAAAAAGATGAAACAAAACAATACAATATTGAATGGTGCTCTGCTGACGCACATCGCCCGCGTCGAGCCGACACAGCAGCCGGTGAACGCGCAGGAATTTGACCGCGTGCTGGCAAAGGCCGTCAAGCAGGTTGATTGTGCCGCACAGTCGGCACAATCTGCGCCGGCCGATGTTCAAAAACGCTCCGGCTCTGCGCCCCATGGTGCTCATGCCGCTCCGCGCAAAAAACGCCCATTGCTGCGCGCAGTGCGCGGTGCAGCCATCGGCGCAGCAGCCTGCTGTGCGCTGCTGCTGGGGACAAATCTGGCAAACCCCGTGTTTGCCGAAAGCTTGCCGCTTGTGGGCAGCATTTTTGCTTATTTCAATACGCTCACGGGGAAATCGGAGCCGCCCTATCTCAACGATGAAGTGACCGATATGGCGGCGGACGTTGTCGCGGCTGACGATGCAAGTGACACAGACAGCAGCAGTCTTGCCGCCAATGCAACGGACAGTGCCGGGCACATTGTCATGCAGCAGCCCTCCGCAAACATCACCGTGGAGCAGGCCGTATGCGATGGCATGATGCTGCAGCTTTCGCTGCGCATGAAGGTAAATGACACTTCGCTCGCGGGCGCAAAGCAAATTTGGAGCCTTGACACCTACGAGGGTGTAGAGGGCACGCCGCTCTATCCGCAATACGAGGTGCGTGCAAATGGAAAATTACTGATGACCGAGTCCCCCACGCAGTGGTTTATCCCCGTGCCGGACGCGCCGGGTGAATTTATGGCCGTGCTGGCGTATCGTGTGGATGCTTTATGGGAGGACGATGCGTTCCCCTCAACGCTTGACGTTTCGTTTCTCTCGCACGGTTTTGTATGCGACAGCCTAAAGCTTGATCATTTTGTCCTTGTCGAAAAAGGCTACACCGACCGAACCGATTCATACGGAAAGACCGAGACTATGGTTCCGGGCGAATGGCAATGTAAATTCAGCGTGCCGTCCGACACCTCTAAAACCCGCATGATATGCCAGCGCGAAACGCAAGGGGAGGTCACGCTGGAAAGCACGCTCATCGGCCCCAGCAGCATGATCATCACCCTCACATTGCCCACAGAATGGGTGCATGTCACGCTGACCACGCCAAAGGACAACGCAGGCAACCGCATTGATTGGCACACAGGGGTAACGATGCGCGAGGCAAACGGACGCACGACATGGGCATATATCGGCTCTGCGCCGCTCTCCGGTGCAAAGTCCGTCAGCTTTTCTGTATATGACAAAAACACGGACGAGACAAAGGCGAGCTATACAGTGGCGCTGCAATAAGGCCGTGTAAAGCAGTCTTTATCCTATCAAAACAAAAGCAGCCCATTTTAGCATCGATTCGATGTTAAAATGGGCTGCTTTTCCTTTGGCGTCCCCCTGCGGGGATAGGCTCGCTTTGCTCGCCAACTGC
>JAVXUG010000105.1:0-2192 GCA_036642215.1 Ruthenibacterium sp. | reverse complement strand
GCATAGAGTATCCTCTTATTTTATTCAATGGCGGCAGCAACACGCCGCCGTTGCTTTGCGCTTTCTGAAGATGCAAAAGCAGTGACTTTTGCCATCTTCAGAAAAAATGAGTCCGCTTGACGCTTGCGGTACCAGAAACAATACCCGCCGTGTTTTTATAAAAAAAGTGCAAAACTGTTACAAAAAAGAAACAATTCTGCGCTAAACTGTGATATAATAAATTCTAATCTTTTCTGCGAACGTCATTCCATCGCGTAAAAAAGTGAGGAAAGTAACCGGAAAAATGACATAAAACTACAGAGTCAAAAAAGGGGGAGCTACTATTGCCAATCGACAAAACCGTTGATTTTTCCCAGATTACACCGGAGATACAGGAGCTTGGAAAGCTGTGCATCGAAAACAGCTCCATTGACCCTGCCCTTTATACAGAGTATAAGGTGAATCGCGGACTGCGTGATTTAAGCGGCAACGGCGTGCTGACAGGTCTTACCGAAATCAGCGAAATACAGTCCTATGCACAAAATGCCGAGGGTGAGCGGATTCCCTGCGAGGGCAAGCTGTTTTACCGCGGCGTGGACGTGGAGGATATTGTACAGGGCTTCATCGGCGAAAAGCGCTTCGGCTTTGAGGAGACAACCTATCTGCTGCTGTTTGGGCAGCTGCCAACCGTGGACGAGCTCGAACGTTTTACCGAAACACTGTCAAGCTATCGTCAGCTTCCGACCAATTTTGTGCGCGACATCATTATGAAAGCGCCCACGAATGACATGATGAACACGCTGGCGCGCTGCGTGCTGACGCTGTACGGCTACGACAAAAACGCCAACGATGTCAGCATCGACAATGTGCTGCGCCAAAGCTTGCAGCTGATTGCGCTGTTCCCGATTATGAGCGTTTATTCGTATCAGGCATACTGCCACTATATTGAGGGCAAAAGCCTGTACATCCACAACCCGCAGCCCAAGCTGTCCACTGCCGAAAACATTTTATACACGCTGCGTGAGAACTGCCAGTACACAGAGCTTGAGGCGAAAATCCTTGACCTTGCGCTTGTGCTGCACGCGGAGCATGGCGGCGGCAACAACTCCACCTTCACAACGCACGTGGTGTCGTCGTCCGGCACAGATACCTATTCCGCTATCGCGGCGGCGTTGGGCAGCCTGAAGGGGCCAAAGCACGGCGGCGCAAACATCAAGGTTGTCGAGATGTTTGACGATATGAAAAAAAACCTCACCGATTGGACGGATGAGTCGCAGGTGGAGTCCTATCTGCGCGCACTGCTGCACAAGAATGCATTTGACAAAGCGGGTCTGATTTACGGCATGGGGCATGCGGTCTATTCGCTGAGCGACCCGCGCGCCAAGGTGTTCCAGCATTTCGTACAGCGGCTCTCCGTGGAAAAGCATCGCGAGGAGGAATATGCGCTTTACGCCGCCGTCGAGCGGCTTGCCCCGCAGGTGATCGCGGACGAGCGCCGCATTTATAAGGGTGTTGCCGCCAATATCGACTTTTACAGCGGCTTTGTATACAGCATGCTGGATTTGCCAAAGCAGCTGTTCACACCTATTTTTGCCATCAGCCGTATTGCGGGCTGGAGCGCGCACCGCATTGAGGAGCTGATTAACGCAGGGAAAATTATTCGCCCCGCGTACCGCAATGTGCAGCCGCGCAGAGCGTATGTGAAATTGGACGACAGAAAAAAGTAAAGCGTGGATACGCAGAATAAAAGCGGCGGCACAGCGGAGAAAGATGAATCGCTGTGCCGCCGTTTTTTACTGCCGCAAAGCCGCAGTGCCCGGCGTATATTAACGGCGCGGCGGCGCACAATAGCGGCGAGGTGAAAAGTATGTCTGAATTTGCAAATTACACGCCCGAAATGCTGGTGTATTACCATGCGCTGCCCCCTGCGCTGCAAGCAGCCGTGAGCGATGCGCAGCAGCAGCCTTGTACCATGGAGAGCCTTGCCGCATTGGCAGAGCAGCTGGCGCAAAACGGAACAGCCTTTTTGCAGTGATTCAGGATCGCATTTGTCGAAATGCGATCCGCAAAGCCACACGCAAAAGCGCGCCCCGTGACAAAATTGCTTTTGTCACGGGGCGCGCTTTTGTGGCAGTTGTCCTAGACTTTGATGCTTTTTACAGCGTGCGAAGCCGCGATCAATACCCCCCTTACAGGGCGATTCTATGTGCCGA
>JAVXUG010000104.1:0-2351 GCA_036642215.1 Ruthenibacterium sp. | reverse complement strand
GGCGCGCATTTTGGATACAAGAACACACCGTGCGCCCGAAACGGGTTAAACGCTAACATATAACCATGAAAAGCCGAGCAATGCGATAGAAAAAAATGCTCGCGGAAGGTCGTTTTGTCGTTGAAACGGTACCGTCCGTGGCAAAGCCGTGCGACAAAGAAGCGGCGAAATACGATGCGCGTGCGCAGAATTGACAGGAAACCCGAAAGCTGTTATAATGAACACAGTTCAATTTGAAAGGCAGCGCTATGAACACGATTGTAACCTCAAAAGAAGCAATTCTTTCCAAATGCCGGGAGCTAGCCACAACAAAGGGGCTGCAAGCGGTTAATATGCGCGCGGTGGCAAAGATTTGTAATGTATCAGTGGGGTCGGTCTACAATTATTTTCCCTCGAAAGCGGATTTGATCGTCGCCACGGTACAGGATGTATGGCAAAGCATTTTTCATCTGGAGCGCGGCTGCCAGCCGGCGGCTGCTTTTCCGGAATATGTGCAGCAGATTTTTGACAATGTGCAGGCCGGCGCTGCTGCATATCCTGACTTTTTTACGGCGCATTCCGCCGGCTTTGCCGCGGCGGAAAAGGGAAAGGGCAGGCAGATGATGGCCAGCTATTTTGAGCATATGGAAAAAGGTTTGCTGGAAGCGCTGCAAAATGATGCGCAGATCAATTCTGCGATCTTCACAGAGGACTTTACACGACAGAATTTTGCAGGCTTTATTCTAACCAATCTGATTGCGCTTTTGATGCAGCATGAAAGCACTTGTACGGTGCTTTTGGAAGTGATAAAGCGCATAATCTATTAAAATGATCCACCCGCCCCTTTGCGGCGGGTTTTCATAAAGTAAAAAATGAACAAGGTTCAATTATAAAGGATGATGTAAAATGCAAGCAATCATGGAAACTTTATTTGACGCACTCTATCTTGTGTCGGTGGTCGCAATTGGGATTGCGATGATACGCAGCAGCCGCGGCAGCAAACAGTTTTTACTGTTTGGAATTATGGCGGTTACCTTGGGGGCAGGGGATGCGTTTCACTTGATTCCGCGCGCCTACGCTCTGTGCACTACGGGGCTGCAAAACTTTACGGTGGCGCTTGGCATCGGAAAATTTATTACCTCTATCACGATGACCGTATTTTATATTTTGCTGTATTATGTTTGGCGCAGCCGATATAAAATACAGGGGAAAATCGGTCTGACGGTCGCTGTGTATGCCTTAGCGGCACTGCGCATTCTACTGTGTCTGTGTCCGCAAAATGCGTGGACCGGTGCAAGCGCACCGCTTTCATGGGCAATCTATCGCAACCTGCCCTTTGCGGCGCTGGGCATCTTGATTATTATTCTGTTTTTTCAAAAGGCAAAGGAAACAGGGGATCAGCCATACCGGTTTATGTGGCTGACCATTGTGCTCAGCTTTGCGTTTTACATTCCCGTTGTGCTGTGGGCGGACGAAATTCCGGCCATTGGAGCGCTGATGGTTCCGAAAACCTGTGCATATGTTTGGACAATTTTAATTGGATTTTTTGATATGAGAAAGGTGCAGAAACAATGAAAAAATACATCAATATTGCGTTTATTTATGCAGGATTCGCCATGGTCGGCGGCGTTTTTTATCGCGAATTTACAAAGCTGAACGCATTTACCGGCGTGACGGCACTGGGCAAGGTACATACGCATCTATTCCTGCTGGGCATGGTCATGTTCCTGCTGATTGCGCTGTTTGCGGCACATTCTCCGCTCAAAGAACAAAAGCAGTTTAAAGCTTTTATGGTTCTGTATAATATCGGTGTTCCGCTGATGACAATCATGCTTGTGGTGCGCGGCGTTTTTCAAGTGCTGGGAACTCCCTTGACAAGCGGTGCAAATGCCGCGATTTCCGGCATTGCGGGAATTGCACATTTGCTGACCGGAACCGGCATTGTTCTGCTCTTGCTTGCTCTGCGCAAAATTGCGAAAAATTAGACAAAGAAGAATGCCGCCTTTTGCTTTTTATCAATCGGCGGCGATAGGCAGGGCATCATAGATCCACCACAGAATGTTTCTGCACTGGGTGAAAGCTGATCCTAATTGCGATAAAAACACGCGGAGCTGCCACGTTTTCAGCGGCGCGCGGCAGGATGCAAGGAAAATTGCAATGACAAAAGAGGCGGAGATTTTAGCCCGAAAGGGTAAAATCTCCGCCTCTTTTGTTCCATTGCGTTACGGCGGCAGGGGAATACTGCTTCTCAAGGTGCAGCTCCAAAAACGGCGCACGGTGCCAATCGTATTTCGCTTTCTTTGCTGGATTGCTCTAGCGCGTGTTTGAAAACTCGCTGTGTTTGGATTTTTTTACAAAATTTGTTCTGCGCA
>JAVXUG010000103.1:0-2424 GCA_036642215.1 Ruthenibacterium sp. | reverse complement strand
GCCCGCAAGCGAGAACGCGTGCGTCAATTCCTCCAGCGTAAAAAACTCCTGCGTGCTGTCCTTGGGGCACCAGCCCAGCAGCGCAATGTAGTTGAGAATTGCCTCGGGCAGATAGCCCGCGCCCACTAAATCTTGAAAGCTGACCGCGCCGTGCCGCTTTGACAGCTTTGACACCGTGCCGTCCGCGCCGCGCCCCATCAGCAGCGGCAAATGCACATAGTGCGGGCGCTGCCAGCCGAACGCGTCATACAGCAGCACATATTTCGGCGTGCTGGTCAAATATTCGCTGCCGCGCACAACGTGCGTCACGCCCATCAAATGATCGTCCACAACGTGGGCAAAATTGTACGTGGGCAGACCGTCTGCCTTCATCAGAATCTGATCCTGCAGCTCTTTGTTCTCGACCGAAATTTCGCCAAAGACCTCGTCGGTGTACGCGGTTGTGCCCGCAAGCGGAATTTTTTGCCGGATGACATACGGCGCGCCGCTCGCGAGCATTTTGTCAATTTCGCTCTGCGGCAAATCGCGGCAGTGGCGATCATAGCCGCCCGCGGCGGCATCCTCGTGCAGGGCTTCAAGGCGCTCCTTGGTGCAAAAGCAGTAGTACGCACTGCCGCTTGCAATCAGCCTTTGGGCATAGTCCCGGTAAATGTCACGGCGTTCGCTTTGGACATACGGGCCGTTCGGACCGCCGATGACAGGCCCTTCGTCATAGGTGAGGCCGGTGGTCGCGAGTGTTTGCAAAATGACCTCGGTTGCGCCCTCAACGATGCGCACCTGGTCGGTGTCCTCGATGCGGACGATGAATTTGCCGCCCGTGCTGCGCGCGAGCAGATATGCGTACAGCGCCGTGCGCAGGTTGCCGATGTGCATAAAGCCCGTCGGGCTGGGCGCAAAGCGCGTGATGATTGGCTGTGTCATGGGGTGCTTCCTCCTGTAAAATACAAAATAATACGCGGCCTTTCAAAAGGTCCGTCTCCTGCAATGCCAAACGCGTTACGGCGCTATAAAAGCGCGAGCAGCTTGTCCACGCTTTGGTCTGTTGTCGCCCAGCTTGTGGCGATGCGCACAACGGTATGCGCATCGTCCGGCTTTTCCCAAAAGCCGAAGCTGATGTTCTGCTGCAGCGCTTTCAGCTTGTCGTCGGGCAGCAGAATAAAAATCTGGTTCGTCGGGTTTTCTCCCGTCAGGACATAGCCCTTTTCGCGCAGCGCCGTGCGGATTCGCTGCGCCTTGTGCACGGCATTCGCCGCGATGTGCTCATACAGGTTGTCCGTAAACAGCGCATCGAATTGCAGCCCCAGCAAAAAGCCCTTGGCAAGCAGTGCGCCGTGCCGCTTTGTCAGCGTGAAAAAAAGCCGCACGCGCGCGGGGTTTGGCAGCACAACCGCCTCGCCGAACAGCGCGCCCACCTTTGTGCCGCCGATATAAAACGCGTCGCAAACCTCGGCAAGAACGGGCAGCGTCACGTCGTTGCCCGGCGCAGCAAGCGCATAGCCCAGCCGCGCGCCATCTGCAAACAGCGCAAGATGATAGGTGTCGCACACCGCACGCAGCGCGAAAAGCTCCGCCTTTGTGTACACCGTGCCGCACTCCGTCGGTTGCGAAAGGTACACAGCGCCCGGCGGCACAATGTGCTCGTGGTTTTCGTCCGCGTAAAACCTTTTTGCATAGTCCGCAACGCTCTGCGCGTCCAGCTTGCCGTCGCCGCGCGGACAGCGCAGCGCCAATACCTTGTGGCCGCCGGCCTCAATCGCGCCCGCCTCGTGCCCGTTGACATGGCCTGTCTCTGCGGCAATCACGCCCTCGCACCGGTGCAAAAGCGCGTCCAGAATGACGGCGTTCGTCTGCGTGCCGCCCACCAGAAACGACACGCCTGCCTGCGGACACGCACACGCCGCGCGGATTTTTTCTCTTGCGCTCTCGCAATATTTGTCCGCGCCGTAGCCGGGGTTTTGCTCGAGATTGCTCTGCGAAAGCCGCCGCAAAATTTCCGGGTGCGCGCCCTCCATATAGTCGCTGTCAAAATACAGCATTTTCATTCCCTCTTTTTGTTTTTTTCGCTGCGCGGGAGCAAATGCCTTTGTGCCGGCGCTGTTCAATCCGGCGCGCTCATGCCAAACGCCGCCATCGCCTCGCGGTACGCGCTCATGTCCTGCGCCGTCAGCTTTACATTGGTTTCCAGCGTCCTGCCGCTCTGTGTCGTCACGCGAATGTCGATGACCGTCCCCGTGTGCATCGCATGGTCGCGCACCGCGCAAAAAAACGGCATCAGCTTCGGGTGCGCGGATAAAAATGCTTTTGCCGTGCCCTTCAGACCAAACAGTGCCGCCGGATTTATCATCAGCCGCCGCCTCCTTTTTTTATGCGGTACAAGCCCGCCGCGCGTCAAAACGCACGCGCTTTGTTCAAGAGCAGTTTTCC
>JAVXUG010000102.1:0-2717 GCA_036642215.1 Ruthenibacterium sp. | reverse complement strand
TGCAAGGGCTTGCCGCATGAGGGGGATTCCGCCAAGACAGCCGAGGCTGAGCTAGCGGGCAACGGGAGGGAAAATTTTGTATCAAGCGGTTATTTTTGATTTGGACGGTACGCTGCTCGACACCATCGAGGATCTTGCCGACGCGGGCAATCATGTGCTGTCGGTGCTGGGCTTTGCGCCGCACACGGTGGACGAATTTAAAGAGATGGTGGGCAACGGGGTGCCGGTGCTTGTGGAGCGGATGCTGCCGCAGACGGCGCGCGGCGGCGCAACGCAGCAGATGGCGCTGCAAATGTTTTTGAATTATTACGGGATGCACAGCGCGGATAAGACAGCACCCTTTCCGGATATTCTGCCCATGCTGACCACCCTGCGCAAGGCCGGTCTGCGCCTTGGCGTTGTGAGCAATAAAGAGGACACGCTGACCCAAAGCGTGATCGAGCACTATTTCCCGGACACCTTTGACGCGGTGTGCGGGCACAGGATCGGCACGCCGGCAAAGCCGGACCCCACGCTGCTGCTGGGAATTTGCGCGGCGATGGGCATTGAAAAGGACGCGGTGCTGTATGTGGGCGACAGCGAGGTGGACATCCAAACCGCGCACAACGCAAGAATTATAAGCTGCGGCGTTTTGTGGGGCTACCGCACCGAGCAGGCGCTGCGCGAGGCGGGGGCTGCCATGCTGGTGCGCCGGCCGCGCGCGCTGTGCGAGCACGCGCTGGCGTACGAGTAGCAGCGATTTTTAAAACGAGAAAAAACAAAAACGGCGCGTCCCCAAGGCAAAACGGGGACGCGCCGTCTGTGATATTTCGCTATCTTTTCTTGATGAATTTTACAAGAGCAAGCAAGATGCAGGCACCGATGACCGAGACAATAATTTCGGCAATCCA
The DNA here is from genome assembly GCA_036642215.1 of Ruthenibacterium sp. Taxonomy (GTDB): domain Bacteria; phylum Bacillota; class Clostridia; order Oscillospirales; family Ruminococcaceae; genus Ruthenibacterium. The sequence goes on along the minus strand of JAVXUG010000102.1, from coordinate 1,827 downwards.
GCTGTTGGCGGAAAAGCCGATAAGACGCACCGCGACACCGCCGATGACAGAGCCGACAACGCCCACAAGGATATTGCGCAAAAGGCTGCCCTGATCCTTCATAATAATGCCCGCAAGCCAGCCGGAAACGGCACCGATCGCGATGGAAACCAAAATATTAAGTAGCATAAGGATTCTCCTTTTCCTAAAGCCGCAGCGCACGGACGGCATGATATGTGACAGAGCTGATCCAAGCGAAAGGGGAGAAGCGCTGTTTTTATTATAAGGTTTTTTGCGGCGGGTGTCAATGCGGGGGCGCGGTGTTTGCGCTTTTCGCTTTCGCGCAGACGCGCTTTGTGCTACAATGGAAGGCATAAGAAAAACAGCAAAAAGGGGAGATTGCAATGACGGAGCTTGCGGTGATTGATTTTGAGACGACGGGGCTTTCGCCGGCGGCGGACGAGGTGCTGCAGGTGTCCATTCTCGATGAAAACGGTGCGGTGCTGATGAACGAGCTTTGCGGCCCGCGCAGGCACACGTCGTGGGACAGTGCGCAGCGCGTGCACGGCATTGCGCCGGAGCGCGTGGCGGGGCTGCCGCCGTTTGAGACGCACTGCGATGCCGTGCGCGAAATTCTATCGGGCGCAAAGCGGGTGGTGGCATACAACGCGCCGTTTGAGCGCTCGTTTTTAAATGCCTACGGAATTGACGCGCAGGCGCTGCACTGGGCGGCGGACCCGATGGAGACATTTGCGGCCTATTTTGGCGGCGTAAAACGCACGCTGAGCGTTGCGGCGGGATTTTTCGGCTGCGAGCTTGCGGCGCACGACGCGCTTTTGGACGTGCGCGCAACGCTGCTGCTGCTGCGCGGCTTGGAGAGCGGAGGCCCGCTTGCCTATGCCATGCGGGATGCTGCCGAAGCTGAGACGGACGGCATTGTCTACAGAGCGCCGACGCAGCAAAAGCTGCTGCGGCTGTTAAAGGCGCTGAATCTTTGCCCGCTGACCGCCGCCGTACAAAAGCCGCTGCTGTACAAAGGGATGGACACGGTGCGCCCCGCCGCGTGCGAGGTGCTGGGATTTATCGACCGCTCGCGCGAGCAGGACTGGCTGGTGCTGGTGCTGCGCGTGCAGGACAGGGTGCTGTGTGTGTGCGATGATTATTTGCGCGAGATGCAGACCCCGGCGTTCGGGCGCGGGGAGGCGGGCGCGGCGGGCGGTTTGACGGCGGGAGGCGCGGTGTCGGGCGGCGCGGCGGCAAGCGGTCACGCGGGGGGCACTCCGGCATCGGACGCGGCAAGCGGCGGAAAAACGCCCGCGGACAAAGGGACAGATCGTGCAGGGGAGCAGGACGGTGCGGCAGGCGGTTCGGTGTCGGGCGCGGCGGCAAGCGGTCACGCGGCGGGCGGGCGATATGCGGCGTTTGCCCAAAAAAGCGCAGCCATTAAAAATCTACAGGTAAACACAGATGCGGACAGCGCGAATCCGCTGTATGGGAAAAGCGTTGTTTTTACCGGCGATATGACAATGCCGCGCGATGCGGCGGCACAGGCTGTGGCGGCGCTGGGGGCAAGCGTAAAATCCGGTGTGTCCGCAAAGACGGACTTTTTAATTGTAGGGGCGCAGGATGCGGCGCTTGTCGGCGGCGCGGGCAGAAGCGGCAAGGAGGAAAAAGCCTGCGCACTGAATGCCGGCGGCAAGGCGCACATCGAAATTCTGCGCGAGCAGGCATTCCGGGCGCTTCTTTTGCAGGCGCAGGGCGGCGCATAGAAGCGAAAGTCAGCCGCCAAACAAAAAAGCAGCCCGTTTTATCGCCGCAAAAAGGTGGTAGCGACAGGGAGCCGTCGTG
>JAVXUG010000101.1:0-3134 GCA_036642215.1 Ruthenibacterium sp. | reverse complement strand
AAATCTTAAATGGAATGAACAGGATGAAAAAAACAGTTAGCACGGTCTTGGCGCTGGTGTTGGCAGCGTCGCTGTTGTTGGAGGGCTGCGGACAGAGCGGTACCGCAAGCGCAGCGGCTTTTGATACCGGGTTAAAGGTGACACTTCAGGACTTGGGCTGGACACAGCCGAATCTTTATCTTGCGCGGCGCGATGATTTTTACAGCGTGGCCTACTGGTATCAGACCTTGCCCGCACCGGTGTTCCCCATGCTTCCGGATCGGCAGCGCATACGCTTTATCTCAGAGGGATAAGGGAAGCATGCGGTGAGACAAAAAACCGGTTTTACAAAGGCAGACCGACTTTCAAGCGGAATAATGGCAACAATTTTAAAACAGACCCTTGTCAGGGCAAGATTGCGCTGACAAGGGTCTGCTTTTGTGAACGGTAGTCTAAGACGGCTTCATTTATAATTAGAATGGCGATCATCCTGAGCTTGTGCCGCCGGACGATGCATGGGATTACAGCTTGCCGCATCCCAAAACTGACAGTTGACGGATTGGCATCCGCCCTGCGAAAGCACATTTTTCTTGTAAGCTTGACTTTAGACCGTCGGCGTATTACAGTTTGTATTATAAAATGCAAATGCGCGCTCTTGCAAAAGCGAAAGAGGGAATGTGTATGGCAAGACTCGGCGCGACACTGCCGGGCGGGCCGCGCGGCTTTTTGACGGAAGCTGAAAAGCGCAATCGCCCGAAAATAACCCGGGCCTTGCTGGGGCGCATCGGACGCTATCTGAAGCCGTACCGACTGCAATTTGCACTGGTGTTCGCGGCAATTCTGCTGTCAAGTGCGGTGGGGCTGCTGCCGTCGATTCTGACAGGGCGCATTGTGGACAGCGCCCTGATGGGGCGTGACATGGCGCTTTTGCTGCGGCTTTTGGCAGCAGCGGTTGGTACGCTGCTGCTTTCGCAGAGCGTGGGCGTTTTGGAAAATTACATCAGCGCGTGGATTTCTCAGCGCATCATCTACGACATGAAAAATGAGATGTACGCTCATTTGCAGGGGATGCCACACTCGTTTTTTACCACGGAAAAGCAGGGCGATATCATCACACGGCTCGGCAGCGATATCGATGGGGTGAACGCTGTCATTTCAGGCACGCTGACCAGTGTGACAAGCAATATTGCGCTTGTTGTCACAACGCTGATTGCGCTGTTTGCCATGAGCTGGCCGCTGGCGCTGGCGGGGCTTGTGGTGATTCCGCTTCTGGTACTGCCCACACATTCTGTGGGGCAGACGCGCTGGCGCTTTGCGGCGCAAAGCCAGCAAAAGCATGATGAATTGAATGAAGTGGTCAACGAGACATTGAGTGTGAGCGGTTCGCTCTTGTCAAAGCTGTTTACGCGCGAGCCGCGCGATTTTGCCGATTTTTCGGCGCTGAACGGAGAGGTTTGCGGCATTGCGCTGCGCGAACAGAGAAGCGGACAGGGCTTTCGCATGGCAAAAGGGCTGTTGACACAAATAGGACCGCTGCTGATTTATTTTGTGGGCGGACTGCTGCTGATTCGCAGCGGCGCGACGGGTGCGCTCACCGTCGGCACCATTACGGCGGCGGTGGCACTGCTCAACCGTCTGTATCGCCCCGTGGAAACCTTACTCGATTTGCAGGTGGACTTTACGCGTTCCCTCGCGCTGTTCACACGTATTTTTGACTATCTTGACCGCGAAAGTCCCATCACAGAGTGTGCACAGCCGTGTACGCCGCCGCTTGACCACAAGGAAATCAGCTTTAACCATGTGGCATTCGGCTACGACGGCGGCGAAAATGTACTGAAAGACATTGATTTTACCTTGCCGGGCGGCAAAATGTATGCCATTGTCGGACGCAGCGGCAGCGGAAAAAGCACGCTGGTCAATTTGATTCCACGGTTGTATGATGTGACGGACGGCGCGGTGTCCATTGGCGGTGTGGATGTGCGCAATTATAAATTGAGCTGGCTGCGCGGCGGTGTCGGGATGGTTACGCAGGACACGTATCTGTTCCATGGCACCGTGCGCGAAAACCTGCTGTGCGCCAACGAAAATGCCACGCAGGCGCAAATGGATGCCGCGTGCAAAGCCGCCTCTATCGATGCGTTTATTGCCGCACAGCCAAACGGATATGACACGCTTGTGGGCAATCGCGGTCTAAAGCTTTCGGGCGGTGAAAAACAGCGGCTGTCGATCGCGCGTGCTATTTTAAAAGACCCAAAAATTCTTATTTTGGACGAGGCGACAAGCGCGCTTGACTCCATCAGCGAAAATGCGATTCAAACCGCGCTCGACACCTTGATGCAGGGGCGCACATCGCTTGTCATTGCGCACAGGCTGTCCACCGTGCTTGCCGCCGACAAAATTCTGGTGTTGGACGACGGCAGAATTGCCGAAAGCGGCACGCATGCCGCTCTACTCGCGCAGGGCGGCATCTATGCGGAGTTGTACGAAACGCAATTCCGCCGTGTTTTACAGCGGGAGCGGATTGAGGATATTTCAAACAAAAGCGAAAGAAAAGGGGGAATACAGCAATGATGTGTATTCTGGAATTTGTGCAGGACGAGCGAACGAACCTCGTCGGCGTTTTTCAGTCGCGCAAGCACGCGGTAGCATTTTTACAGAGCATCCCTTTTTTGACAGAAAAAACAGATGCATATGGAACATCATACTTCTTTTTTTACAAAGACCTGCCCGACTGTTATACAGTAACCTATCATGGTTGGCACTATGTGTTCAGCCGTTTTTCCTATTCAGCATACGAATCTGCCGACAATATCGAGGCCGTGTTGCAGGACGTTTGCTTTTTAGATGAAAAACCGTCTGAAAACGGTAAATTTGTGCCGGGATATACTGCCGTTGACGCGTATTCCTGCGAGAACAGCGAAGTATTTGCCACCATTGCCCAAAGAGAGGCTTTTTATCAAGCGGCAAAGGAGTATTATGCAGCGCAGGGCAGAAGTGTTGCGCGGGATGGGCTTGGTTCCGAGGACGGCGAGTATGTTTTGGTGTCGCCACCCGGTAAGCCTGCAGAGATGCACCTCTCCTTTTTGCTTGAGCCGCAGACGATTGCCGCATGGGAAAAGGCAGGAAGCTTTGAAAAATGGCGCGAAGCCAATTGC
>JAVXUG010000100.1:0-3201 GCA_036642215.1 Ruthenibacterium sp. | reverse complement strand
GAGCGGGGGGAGTCCCCACAGGAAATCAAAGACTTTTTCGACAGCCTGTAAACAACGCGGGAACAAGTGTGGTCAAAAGTGTGGTCAAAAAAACGTTTGCTTGTTGGCAGCGCAGAAGGGTCTAAGGGTTGTTCGGCGTGCGCGCCGAACGGCTTTGTGTCCTCGTTGTCATCCAGTGCCATTTTTGCCGCACTTCACGGCAAAAACGACAACTCCTTCCTCCGCGCCCCTGCGGGGTAAATCAAAAAACAGCCCTCCGTTAAGGAAGGCTGTTTTTGTTTTGGCGTCCCCTGCGGGGATAGGCGCGCTTTGCTCGCCAAATGCGTGGTGGACAGTAAGGGACTCGAACCCCTGACCCCCTGCACGTCAAGCAGGTGCTCTACCAGCTGAGCTAACTGTCCATACACTGTCATGTTGATTACAGCTTGATTATTATAACAGACATTTTTCAAAAAATCAATACCCTATCCATAAATTCTGAGGTGCGAGACAGAAACGGCAGGTGTATGCAACATTAGTACATTGTAAGGCGGCACAGTGACGCTTATAATGAAAAGAGAATCGCAGCCGTGAAAAACAGGCTGCGGACACGTTGGCGCAATAAGCGCAGGGAGGTTTTTATGCGAGATACCGCACGCGAAATCGAACGCCTTGTGCAGTTCGGTATGCAACATTCGTTGATTGGCCCGCTGGATGCCTATGTGGCACGCAATACGCTGCTGGATTTATTTCATCTGGCGCAGCCTGCTGCGGTCAACGCAGTACCGCAGCAGGACGAACCGCTGAAAACGCCCACTGCCATTTTGGAGCCGCTGCTGGATGCCGCGGGCGAGGCCGGCCTGTACGACGCAGAGATTCCCGCGCTGCGCGTTAACTTTGAGGCGCGCATCATGGGTGCGCTGATGCCGCGCGAGAGCGAGGTCGCCGCAAAATTCAAAGCGCTGTGGCAGACGGACGGCGTGCGCGCAGCCACGGATTATTTTTACGATTTGTGCATTGCATCAAACTATATCCGCACCGCGCAGATTGCCAAAAACATCGCATGGAGCTATCCGTGCTCTTATGGCACGCTGGAGATCACCATCAATTTGACAAAGCCCGAAAAGGATCCGAAAACCATTGCACTGGAGCGCTTGCAGCCCGCCGCCGGCTACCCCAAATGTATGCTGTGCATCGAGAATATCGGCTATGCGGGGCGCGTCAATTTCCCCGCGCGGCAAAATCATCGCGTCGTGCCGCTGGACCTCTGCGGCGAGCGCTGGTACCTGCAATACAGCCCTTATGTCTACTATAACGAGCACTGCATTGTGTTCAGCGAGCGGCATGAGCCGATGTCCGTGACACCGCGCGCCTTTGCGCAGCTGTTCGATTTTGTCAGTCAGTTTCCGCACTACACCTGCGGCTGCAACGCAGATTTACCCATTGTGGGCGGCAGCATTTTAAGCCATATGCATTTTCAAGGCGGCCGCTACACGTTCCCCATGCAGCGTGCCAAGGCGCTGACCACCTACCGGCACGATGCCTACCCCGGACTTGTCATCGAAAATATTCGCTGGCCTGTCAGCACCATCCGCGTGCGGGGCACAGACAAGGCGCAGCTTCTCTGCTTTGCGGAGGAGGTTTTAAACAACTGGCGCGGTTATTCGGACAAGGCAGCCGACATTCTTGCCGATACGGTGCAGGACGGGCAGAGCGTGCCGCACAACACCATCACGCCCATTCTGCGCTATGACGCGGACAACGAGCAGTACGTATTTGATCTTGTGCTGCGCAACAACCGCACCACGCCGCAGTATCCTGAGGGGATTTTTCACCCGCACCGCGAGATTCACCACATTAAAAAGGAAAACATCGGTCTGATTGAGGTGATGGGGCTTGCGATTTTGCCCGCGCGTTTAGCGGCGCAGAGCGCAGGCATCACCGGCGTGCTGTGTGGAAAAAAAGCCGCCGAAGCCGTGAAAGCCGCCGCGCCGGAGCACGCTGCATGGATTGATTTTCTTGTGGAAAAATACGGCACGGCGCTGACCGAGTCCGTCGCCGCCGGGACGGTAAAAAAAGAGATTGGCGCAAAGTTTGAAACCTGCCTTGCGCACACGGGAGTCTTTCCGCAAACGCCGGAGGGCTTCGCCGCCTACGGAAGATTTATGAAAAAGCTGGGTTGCTGCGAGCGATAGCGAACAGCACCCATGCGAGAATCATCTTTTGAGCATGCTGCGAGCGATAGCGAGCAGCACCCATGCGAGAATGTCCTTTTGAGCATGCTGCGAGTGATAGCGAACAGCACCCGCGCGAGGATATTCCTTTGAGCGCGCTGCGAGCGATAGCGAACAGCACCCGCGCGAAAATGTCCTTTTAAGCGCGCTGCGAGCGATCGCTTGCAGCACCCATGCGAGAATGTCCTTTTGAGCATGCTGCGAGCGATCGCTTGCAGCACGCAGCTCTTTCATTGCCGGCTGTAATCCTCCGATATCGCGCAGATTTTATCCTTTTTTGTCACTCTCATTGTTCTTGTGTTCTCCTTTGCTTTATAATGAAATCAATGCGGAACAAGATGTTCCGCGCAGAGAAAGGGGTCTATCTATGAATCTCGATTTTACCACTATTTTTGAGGGTACTCTGGGACTTGTCTACGGGATTTTCGTCATCGTATTCGGCGTGTTTTGCATCATTGGTATGTGGAAGCTGTTTACCAAGGCGGGTCGTGCGGGCTGGCTGTCCCTGATCCCCATCGTGAATGTTTATGTTCTATTCCAAATTGCGTTTGGCTGTGCGAAGCAGTTTTGGATTGTGCTTGCCGCCTCTGTCCTTGCCATCGTCACGCTGGCGGTCGGTGTTGCTTTGGGCGGCGTGGGCGCAGTCATCTGCATGCTGCTGTTCCTTGCCTTTATCGCTGTGGCAATTGTCATTGACGTGATTATGGCACTCGCTCTGGCAAAAGCCTTTGGAAAAGAGAGCATCGGCTTTGGCGTTGGCCTTGTGCTGCTTGCCCCGGTTTTCTATTTGATTCTCGGCTTTGGCAGCGCACAGTATATCGGCGCAAAGGGCGTAAAAGCATAACGCTTTTCACTGCCGCATCTCCCTGTGGAGCATAAAACCAAACGCGCCTCCAAGGCGGCCCTGCGGCTGCTTCGGAGGCGCGTTTTATAGCAGGGCGATTCTATGTGCCGGCCATAGCCGATGCATGGGTGCAATGTGAAATCA
>JAVXUG010000099.1:0-3579 GCA_036642215.1 Ruthenibacterium sp. | reverse complement strand
TTACAGGGGCTGATGAAACCATCAGCCCCTGTAATTTTGTGCAAGCTTTATAGCAGCTTTTCTAGACATTGACGCTTTTTACAGCTTGCGAAACTGCTGTCAATGTGAAATCACATTGCTTTATGCTGCCGGCAGGCTTTGTGCGCAGCATTCCTTGATGGCTGCGGCAGTGCGCCTTTGCCGCTCTGAGCGGCTGCGGGCATTATTCCTCATGCAAATACATCTGCATGGGGTATGACAGATATTCTACCGGCTCCAGCTTTTCCACCGTGATATATCCGGCGGGGGCGTTCAGCACACTGGGAATACGGTTTACAATGGTGGCGCAGGTATGCTCCACGGTGGCGGGCTTTGTGACATAGAAGGTTGTGTCCGGCTCGCCGATAATTTTCCAGTCGCACATGTCACCGTCATCAGGTCCATAGACCTTGCCGATGCACTGTGTTTCAATCACGGGGCCTTGGAAGGTTTCCGTGGTGACAACAGCGCTCATGCCGATGCAGTCGCCCTTGGGAATCGTGCGACCGAGCGTTTCGCTGTAGAGGTCGGTGTCATAAAAATACGGCACGCACTTTTGCGTTTGAGATTTAATGGTCCAACCCATTTTAGAAGCCAGCGCCTCGTTGGCGTTCCAAACATAGGAAGGCTCTAAGGTTTCGGGATGTGCAATCTGCGCCTCAAATTCTTCGGCCGTCAGCCCTGCGCCGTGCGCGTTTGCAAGCGCCAGACCATAGTCCTCCACATTGTAGCTGACAGCGCCTTCAATTTTATCAATGCGATGAACGCCGCCTGCAACGCAGCCTATCATGTTAATCCAATAGATATCCTGCATCCCCGCGCCGCAAATGGTGCAGCCCGTTTGTTTTGCGAGCGTATCCAGCTTGTTGGTGATGGCGCTTGCCGTCGTCCACGGATAAATCGCTTCCTCGCAGGTGGTCACAACGTTGATGCCGCGTGAAACGCATTTTTCAAAATGCGCAGATACGTCCGCCATAAAGCTGAATAAGGTTACGACGGCGATATTGGCATCGCATTCGTCCAGAACGGCATCCGCATCGGAGCGTATTTTTACGCCCAGCTTTACGCCAAGACCGGCATAGTCGCCAACGTCCATGCCCACGACCTCTGGGTTTACATCAATGGCGCCCACAATTTCAGCGCCTTTTTCGTACAGATAGCGCAGCGTATATTTTGCCATTTTGCCACAGCCATACTGTACTACCCGGATTTTCTCGTTAAACATAATACGATACCTCTTTTCCTTACAATTGGCAAACGCAATACCGCCTGACAGGGATCGTCTAGAAAACGATAGAGACGGCGGTACCTTTTGCAACGGCTGCAAAGGAGATGCAGTTTGCTTTCTTGCCCTCAGTATAAAGCTTATGTGCGGTATAAGGTCAATCGGCATTTGTTATAAATTTAACACAATCCTCTTGTGCGGTTTTATTCGTTCCGAACGCGCGTTGGGAGACAAATGAGAAAAGCGCACGGCGCGCACCTGCGGTTTATGCAAAAGCCTGTCGGAGCAATTGATCTCAGTAGGATGTAAATTTAACGGGTATCTGCAAGCGCAAAAACATCTCGCGCGTTAAAGAGCCGAAAACAGGAAAATCCGTCAGCACCTCGCAGATATAATCCCCGCAGATTTGATAGTCCTTTGCGGCAATCTCGTCCAAAAGGCGTGCCATATAGGCAGGCTCCTTCTCAAACTTATCGCAGTAGATACACAGATACATGCCGCCCGGTATGGGACAGGTGAGCGAGTCCTTCCCGTATTCCTGATCCACAAACACAAACACCTCGGTGGAATACAGTTTGCGGTTAAGCAGGTTTTCGCGCCGCAAAATACTGCCGGCGTTACAAAAATACAATTGCGGCAGACTGTTTGCGACAAGGCTCATTTTTAACTGGCGCAGCATTTTTTCATAGGCTGCTATGCCGTATTCGTAAAAATTGATTTTTGCATCGTAGCAGTACATCAGCCTTGGCGCAATGTATTCCATCATCATGCTGCCGTCGGGCGGAGCGCTTTCATATCGGGCAAAGCTTTCAATGGTTCGCTCTATGGCGCGTTTTTGCTGTTTCAGCTCGCTCATCTGCGCGTCTATCTGCTCGCTTTTTTGCGCAAGAATACTTTTCACCAGCAGCAGATTTTTGGTATCAAGCTGCACTTTGATATCGGCAAGGCTCATGCCGAGGCTTTTCATATATTGAATCATGTCAAGGCGTGCGCTCTGCGTAATATCATAGTAGCGGTATCGGGTTTCACCCTGCCGCACGGCAGGGCAGAGCAAGTCGAGCTTGTCATAAAGCCGCAAAGTTTGCTCGGAAATATGATTTAGCTTTGCCATTTGTCCTATGGTCAGATGTTCCATGCCACATTCCCCCTCCGGATATAGTATAAGCGCAAAACCTTACTGTTGCAATAAGGTTTTGCGCGAGATTTAACATAGGGGCGGCTTTAAAAAGGGAAAATCCATGGGTACTACCTCAACGGCTAGATTCTCATGTTCTCAAATGTGATCAACGCGCTTCTCAGAGAGTGGCTGCGCTATCGTATATCGAAGAAACTGTTTGGTACCCAACTAAACCTGATTTACCGTTGCTGCTAACGAGTTCTTATGCCAATTGTGACGGTGCTGATCGGCCAAGGTGAATGAAATCATATTTTCTGGTTTCTTTCTGCGCAGCATGTTTCTCTTTTCTCTCGGCTTTTTTGCGAGGCACTGCCGTAAAAGCCCCCCTCTTGTGATTTTAAAAAACAGAATTACAGCACAGTGATATTCTTGGCTACGCTGACCGAGACTTGCCTAAGCGGTATACAATATTTGTTATCCTCAATAGTGCGCAAATTTTATGATCGCCTCGCGTATCATCGTATCACACTTCTCTACCTGCGACAGATCCTGTGGCACAAGCGCGGCCAGTGGAAGACGCACACTACCGATATCAACACCATACTGACGATTGATGATTTTCTTCATTACGGCATATAGATTGCCGTGACAAGAACACATTGCATCAATAATACGATCTGCTTCATACTGTATTTCACGAGCTTTCGATCCCTCTCCTTTTTGCATCAGCTCCATGATTTTTAGATAAAGCTCCGGCATTACTGCATAAGTGCCTCCAATCGCACCATCTGCGCCCATCGCAAGTCCACCGACAAGTTGTTCATCCGGTCCGTTAAAGATAACGCGGTTCCTGCCTGCCTCGTTCTTAAGCTGTTGAATGTCTTGCACCGGCATAGAAGAATTTTTTACGCCGATAACAAGCGGATTTTTTAACATTTCACGAAAAAGTGGCAAGGTGAGTGCGGTGCCTGCCAACTGAGGAATATTGTAGATTACAAAATCCGTATGAGGCGCGGCAGCTGAAATATCATTCCAATACTTTGCAATAGCATGTTCAGGGAGGTGAAAATAAATTGGAGGAATCGCTGCAATTGCGTCTACACCAAGATTTTCAGCATGTGCGGCGAGAGTGCAGCTGTCCTTTGTGTTGTTACATGCAACGTGTGCAATAATTGTGAGTTTCCCTTTTGCTACGGTCATTACATTCTCAAGCGTAAGA
>JAVXUG010000098.1:0-3951 GCA_036642215.1 Ruthenibacterium sp. | reverse complement strand
TGATCGTGCAAAGCGAAACGCTTTTTAAAAAACGGCATCGTCGTCTACAACGGCGGTGTCGTTTTTTTGTTTGATCGCCGTTTTTTAGACATCACTGCTTTTTACAGCTTGCGAAAGTGCTCTATATAGCAATGTGATTTCACATTGCTATTGTGCATCGGCCTATGGCCGGCACATAGAATCGCCCTGCGAGGGGATTTATAGCAGTTTCACAAGCTGTAGAAAGCATCAATGTCTAGGAAAACTGCTATAGATTCTATCATTCGTATTTATAAAACTTATGCTAAAAATAATAGGCTGTAGCCGCGCGCTGCGGCTTTTTATTTTTTTAATTTATTTTTTACTATATCATGTATATTATTCATAGTATTTACTGTTATTATTGACATTATATATTTAATATGATATATTATTTTCAACAGATGCTTTAAGCTCCGCTCGGCCTTACGCCACCTATCACCTTGGATTTAAATATAACATCATTCTATATTCTATATATTTAAAATCATCATCGCCCATGAAGCCGAGACATGTTCTCACAAAACGAAAAGCGAGGTTAAAGGTATGGAAAAGCACTTTTCTCCACTGGTAAGCAGTCAATTTATCGTCGGACGAGGCGCTCTCAGTTATCTGAAGGAGCTAGGGAAAAAACGAGCTGCCGTCATCTATGACGGCCGAGTGCTCACCCCAATTTTGCGCGATCAGGTGGATTCCCTCATTCAATCCGGCGGCGGCGAGTGCCGCTTTGTGGCAGATATCCGCAACGAGCCGTTTTTTAGCGATATCAAAAAGGGCGCTGCCGACCTGAGCGCTTTTGCCCCCGATCTCATCCTTGCAATCGGTGGCGGCTCGGTCATGGACACCGCCAAAGCCATGCACTTGTTCTATGAGTATCCGGAAATGACCATTGAGGAATCGCTGCGCCCCTATCAGCTGCCGCCACTGGGTCGGCTGGCGGTTATGGTCGCCATTCCCACCACCAGCGGCACCGGCAGTGAGACGACATCGGCAGCGGTATTTATCGACCACGCAACCAAGGCAAAGCACCTGATGCTTGCAAACACCCTTATCCCTGCCTATGCTATTTTGGATGCCGATCTTACGGATTCCCTGCCCGCTGCCATCGCCGCCCACACCGGAATGGATGCGCTAACCCACGCCCTTGAGGCCGCAGTCTGCGTTGCAGCCACCCCGCTGGTTATTTCCATTGCTCTTGGTGCCGCGCTGGATCTGCTGGAAAATTTACAAAATTCGATATCCGACCACGCACCCGCCCCCATCCACGCCCGGGCGCGGGAAGCTTGCCATGTGGCTGCCAGCCTTGCCGGCATGGTAATTACCAACTCCTGCGCCGGCCTCGCCCACGGCATGGATCAAGCGGGCCCCTGCTTTGGGCTGCCCCACGGCATGGTCTGCGGTCTGATGCTGCCCTATACCACCGCTTTCTCCAGCCCCCACCCGTCCTATGTCACGCTGGCACGCCGGTTGGGTCTGCCCGGCGCGGATGACCGCGCACTGTGCCAGAGTCTCGTGGACTATCTCTGGGACTTTTGCGAGCAGATGAACATTGTCCACAGCTTCTCTGCCTTAGAGATTCCCGAGGACGCATACATGGACAAAATTGATGACTTTGCCCGCCTTGGCCTACAGGCCATCGCGACTCAGCTTTCTCCCCGCGTTCCCACACCGGATGAGGCTCGGCAGCTTCTCCGCGATGCCTATTATGGCAAGCGTCCCACTGTGCGCTGACTGCAATGCCGCCGCGCAAAACAGCGCAGCCCTGCGCGTCCCCGTTTGCGGGGGCGGCAGGGCTGCGCTGTTTTTTGTATGGCTGCCTGTCCCTTTTTGCAAGGGGATCGCCGCCTTGCACCGGGTTTACTCGTAGCGCAACGCCTCGATGGGGTCCATTTTTGCCGCCTTGTTCGCGGGATAATAGCCGAAAAATACGCCGATTGCCATGGAAAAGCCCACGGCAATTGCCATGACCGATGCGCTGGGTGCCGCCGCATAGCCCAGCAGCTTTGCGCCAAAACCGCCCAGCAAAATGCCCACCAAAATGCCGATCAGCCCGCCGATGAGGCAGATGATGACGGACTCCACAATAAATTGCAGGCGGATGCTGCTGTTTGTCGCGCCCAGCGCCTTGCGCGTGCCAATTTCACGCGTGCGCTCTGTAATGGACACCAGCATAATATTCATCACGCCGATGCCGCCAACCAGCAGCGAAATGCCCGCAATAACGGAAATGGCAAGGCTCATGGTGTCCATCATACTTCTCATACTCTCCATCAAGCTCTCCATGCTGGAGGCAACGGCGGTAAAGGAATTGTTGCGGAGGTAATAGTGGGCAAAAAACTGCTCTGTCTGCGCCAAAAACGCAGCGGAATCCGTATTGACACCGCCCACCACGGTCAGCGACGAATAGCCCGCGCTGCGCGCGCCGTTGATTTCCTTTGCGGTGGAAACGGGCAGATACAGCGTGGTCGCGGGCGTTCCGCTTGTCTGCGGGATAAAGCCGTTGCTCTCGTAGGGATATACGCCCACAATATACAGCGTGTATACTTTTCCCCTGCGCGTAAGCTGAAACGACTTGCCGATGGGGTCCTGTGTGGGGAACAGCGCCTCGCAAAACACGTCGCTGACCACGGCAACGGCCTTTGCGCCCGCCTCGTCCGTCTCGTTAAAAAAGCGCCCGTTTGTTATTTTGATGTCCTGCACCTTTTGATATTCCGTGTTGACCCCTGTCACGTCCACGGGCGCGTCCACGTTGTTCACGGTGATTTTATAGTCGCCCGCGCTCTCTGTCAGCCCGATGGCGTAGATATCCTCGGGAAAGGCCGCGCGGTACCGGTCAATCATCTCTGTGCTGATCAAATCGTCCGCGCTGAACGCTTTCGGGCGAAACATGCGCGTCATGCCGCCCTCGGTGTCGTCGGTGTCGTCCTTTTGCGTCAGGCTGACCGTGATATTATTCGCGCCCATGCTCTGCATACTGTCGGTGAACGCATTGGTCATGCTGTTGCCCACGGTCATGATGGCGATGACGGAGCCAATGCCGATGATGATGCCGAGCATCGTCAGCAGCGCGCGCATTTTGTTGGCGAGCAGCCCGCTGACGGCGAGGGAAATGTTTTCAAACAACAGCATTTTGTTCCCCCCTTGCTGCGGCGCGCCCCTTGCCGGCGCGCATCCCCACAACGCGGCCATCGCTGATGGTCACGATGCGCTCGCACTCCTGCGCAAGCTCTGCCGAGTGCGTAATCAGCACGATGGTTTTGCCCTGTTCCTCGTGCAGCCGGTGAAATAAATCCATCACAAGATGGCCTGTCTTGCTGTCAAGCGCGCCCGTCGGCTCGTCTGCCAAAAGAATGGCGGGGTCGTTTGCCATGCTGCGCGCAATGGCGACGCGCTGCTTTTGCCCGCCGGACAGCTCATTGGGCTGATGGTGCGCACGGTCGGACATTTCCACCATATCCAGCAGCTGCCGCGCCCGCTTTGTTCGGCTTAAACCGGACATTCCCGCGTACATCATGGGCAGTTCTATATTTTTGATTGCATTGGTGCGCGGCACAAGGTTAAAGGTCTGGAACACAAAGCCGATTTTGGCACAGCGAATTTTGGACAGCGTTCTATCGCCCTGCTTTTCCACGTCCACGCCGTCGAGATAATATGTGCCCTCGGTGGGGCGATCCAGCGCGCCGATGATATTCATCAGCGTGCTTTTTCCGCTGCCGGACGCGCCCACAATGGCGATAAATTCGCCGCGGCGCACCTGCAAATCAATGCCGTGCAAAATTTCAAGCTCGTTTGGCTTGCCGATGTAAAAGCGCTTGACAATGCCGTGCATGTCGATGATCAGCTCTGCCTCGCGCGCGGCGGTTTGCACACGCGCGGGCGGCTGCTCCGGCGCTGCTGCCGACAGCGCCCCGGCGTTTTGCGCCGCGCCGCCGG
>JAVXUG010000097.1:0-3996 GCA_036642215.1 Ruthenibacterium sp. | reverse complement strand
TGGGGCAACACAATCAGACAGGGTAATGCAGATAAAGCGCAGCGACATAAACCAAAGATACAAAAAAGACCGCAGCCGGACAGCAAAAGAAGAAACAAAGGCAAAAATGTTCCACGTGGAACATTGCAGAGCATAACACAGCAATAACGGCGCTACATCTTGTGGTAAACGCGGGTACGCCCTGCAAGATGTGGCGAAAAGCGGAAAAGCCCTTTTAAAACAGAATGCCATATGCTATACTTAACAATATCAGCCTGCGAGAAAGCAGAAAATCAGCATATTTTGAACTGCGCCGATGAAAAAAGACTGTGCAAGCAGCAAATAGGGGGAGAAAAATTGGGGAAAGTAATTGCAGTTGCCAATCAAAAGGGCGGTGTTGGCAAAACGACAACAGCGGTCAACCTGTCAGCCGGTGTGGCTGCGCAGGGCAAAAAAGTGCTTGTGGTAGACCTTGACCCGCAGGGCAACACAACCAGCAACTTTGGCATACAGAAAAGCAAGGTGGAGACAAGCGTGTATCCGCTGCTGCTGGGCGAGGCGGCGGCGGAAAAGGCGATTCTCCACACAAAATTCCGCGTGGACTTAATCGCCTCTAACATCCAGCTCTCCGGTGCGGGCATCGAGCTTGTCACGCTGGAGCGGCGCGAGGCGCGTCTGCGAGAAGCGCTGACCCCGATTTTAAACAATTACGATTTTATTTTTATTGACTGCCCGCCCTCACTGGACCTGTTGACGCTGAACGGTCTGTGTGCGTGCGATACGGTGCTCGTCCCCATCCAGTGCGAGTTTTTTGCGCTGGAGGGTCTGTCCGAGCTGATGAGCACCATTCGAAACGTGAAAAAAATGTACAATCCGTACATCGAGGTGGAGGGCGTTCTGCTGACCATGTATGACGGCCGCCTGAATTTGACCTTGCAGGTTGTGGAGGAAGTAAAAAAATACTTCGGCAACAAGGTCTATAAAACAACAATTCCGCGCAATGTGCGCCTGTCCGAGGCACCAAGCTTTGGCGCGCCCATCAATTATTATGATCCCTCATCGAAGGGCACAGAGGCCTACGCGTATCTGGCGGCAGAGTTTATCCGCAACAACCGCGAGGACAATCGAGAAGGGAAGGCATAAGCATGGCAAAAAAAGGCGGGCTTGGCAGGGGACTTGACTCCCTGTTTCAAGACACAAGCGGCGCTGCGGGAACGCCCGACGAGGGCATCAGTACGCTGCGCGTCACAGAGATAGAACCCGATAAGGATCAGCCGCGCAAGGCTTTTGACGAGACGGCGCTGTCGGAGCTTGCCGCAAGCATCACCGAGCACGGCGTTTTGCAGCCGATTGTGGTGCGTCCGTGTCCGACGGGTGGCTATAAAATTGTGGCGGGCGAGCGCCGCTGGCGCGCCTCGCGTCTGGCTGGGCTTGCGGAGGTTCCCGTTGTCATCAAGGAAATTACCGACGAGCAGGCGATGGAAATTGCGCTGATTGAAAACCTGCAGCGCGAGGATTTAGACCCTGTGGAGGAGGCGCTTGGCTACAAGCAGTTGATGGAGCGCTGCCACTACACGCAGGAGACGACTGCAAAGCAGCTTTCCAAAAGCCGCAGCGCCGTAGCAAACAGCCTGCGCCTTTTAAATCTGCCCAAAAGCGCACTGGCATCCTTGCGCGCGGGCAAGCTGACGGCGGGACACGCGAAGGCAATTCTCTCGCTGGAGACGGAAAAATTGCAGCAGGAGGCCGCGGAAAAAATTGTGGCGGAGGGCATGAACGTGCGCGCGGCGGAGGCTTTGTGCAGGAAAATGGCAAAACAGCCAAAGCAAAAGCAGCGCACAGATGCGCGCCCGCCGCTGCCGAGCGAGGTGGAGCTGAGCCTAAAAGAAGTGCTTGGCACCGAGGTACATGTGCAATATAAAGACGGCCGAGGCACGCTGAATCTTGGCTTTTATTCCGACGAGCAGCTGCGGGCCTTTGCAAATTTATTGGGCGGCTATCAGCAATAGCGTCGGTCAGCCAACACACGAAACAAACAAAGAGGAAGGCAACAAATCATGTTAGAGATCAAACTTGTGCGCGAAAACCCCGAGCTTGTAAAAGCGAATATCAAAAAGAAATTTCAAGACGCAAAGCTGCCCCTAGTGGACGAGGTCATTCGGCTGGACGCGGAGCATCGCGCGGCGGTCGGTGAAGCGGACACCCTGCGCGCGGAGCGCAATCGTCTGTCCAAAAGCATCGGTGCGCTGATGGGACAGGGCAAAAAGGCTGAGGCCGAGGAGATGAAGCAGACCGTCAACAGGCAGGCGGAGCGCCTCAAGGCGCTGGAGGCGCTGGAGGCAACGCAGGAGGAACAGATTAAAAAAATTATGATGACGCTGCCGAACATCATTGACGACAGCGTACCCATCGGCAAGGATGACAGCGAAAATGTCGAGGTGCAGCGGTTTGGTGAGCCGGTGGTGCCCGATTTTGAAATTCCGTATCACACCGAAATCATGGAGAGCCTGCATGGGCTGGATCTTGACAGCGCGCGCCGTGTGGCGGGCAACGGCTTTTATTATCTGATGGGCGACATTGCGCGGCTGCACAGCGCCGTCATCAGCTACGCGCGCGACTTTATGATTGACCGCGGCTTTACCTACTGCGTGCCGCCGTTCATGATTCGCGCTAGCGTTGTGACCGGCGTGATGAGCTTTGCCGAGATGGACGCCATGATGTATAAAATCGAGGGCGAGGACTTGTACCTTATCGGCACCAGCGAGCACTCGATGATCGGCAAATTCATTGATCAGATTCTGGAGGAAAAGGAGCTGCCGCAGACGCTGACAAGCTATTCGCCCTGCTTCCGCAAGGAAAAAGGCGCGCACGGTGTCGAGGAGCGCGGCGTGTATCGCATTCATCAGTTTGAAAAGCAGGAGATGATTGTCGTCTGCAAGCCGCAGGACAGTGCGATGTGGTTTGACAAGCTGTGGAAAAACACCGTCGACTTGTTCCGCAGCATGGACATTCCCGTGCGCACACTGGAGTGCTGCTCCGGCGATTTGGCGGATTTAAAGGTCAAGAGCGTGGACGTGGAGGCGTGGAGCCCGCGACAGAAGAAATATTTTGAGGTGGGAAGCTGCTCAAATCTTGGCGACGCGCAGGCACGGCGCCTTAAAATCCGCGTGAGCGGCGAGGACGGTACAAAGTATCTGGCGCACACGCTGAACAACACCGTGGTTGCGCCGCCGCGTATGCTGATTGCGTTTTTAGAGAACAATTTGCAGGCGGACGGCAGCGTGCGGATTCCGAAAACATTACAGCCGTATATGGGCGGCAAAACGGAGATGCGGCCGGAATAGGAAAGCAGAAGGCAAACAGCGCGCGCAGAGCAGAAAAGCCTTGCGCGCGCCTTGTAAGCTGCGCGCGGTTGCGTGCAGCTGTGCATTTCTGCGTGCACGCCGCATAAAAGGTCAGCCTCGCCTTAAAAAAAGGGGCGCTGCGGCGAAAAAAACAGGCCGCGAAAGTGCACAGGCGCACAAAGGCGCAGGAAGGGAGCCTTGCGCAGGCATTGCGTAATATAGCAGTTTTCCTAGACATTGATGCTTTCTACAGCTTGTGAAACTGCTATAAATCCCCTCGCAGGGCGATTCTATGTGCCGGCCATAGCCGATGCATGGGTGCAATGTGAAATCACATTGCTGTATTTTATGACTGTTTGCAGCTTTTTTGCAGGCTTTTTTGAAAAATGTATTGACAAAGCAGCTTGTGTCATAATATAATAGATAAGCACCTCTGCTGAGGTGTTTCTATGGCGGTATAGCTCAGTTGGCTAGAGCATTCGGTTCATACCCGAAGTGTCAGCGGTTCGAATCCACTTACCGCTACCATGCAGGGCCTTGTGAAAAGCTGCAAACGTATTCGCTGCAATCGCGGCGGATGTGAGGCGCTTACAGGTTTTCATAAGGCTCCTGCTTTTCGGCCCGATGGTCAAGAGGTTAAGACATCGCCCTTTCACGGCGGTATCCCGGGTTC
>JAVXUG010000096.1:0-4255 GCA_036642215.1 Ruthenibacterium sp. | reverse complement strand
CAGCGCTCGCTGTAAAGCTGCCTAGGGGACGCTTGCCAAAATTACGGTTTTCCTTTATACTTTTAACAGACAGGCCAATGTCGATGGAACGGCGGGCCACATCTTCCTTGAAAGCGGTGAAGCCGGGTGCTCAGTTTGGACGAGCGCGTTGTTGGGGCGCTGGACGACCCTTATGCGCAAGAGGAAATTATTCGGGAATACAAACCATTGATACTCAAATGCGCTTCGGATTGCTGCAAGCGCTATATCACGGATACTGACGACGAGTGGTCGGTTGCGCTAGGTGCTTTTTTGGAGGCGCTCAAAAGCTACTGTCAGTCGAAGGGGACTTTCCTCACCTTTGCAAAGCTTGTGATGCATCGCCGACTGTGCGACTATTTTGACGCGAACCAAAGACACCGCAGCGAAATTTCGGTTGCGCCGTCGGTGTTCAGCGGCGAAGCGGAGGACGACGAGGAGATCACCGAGGTTGCAATTCAGGTGAGAAAGCAGCTTGTCTGCGAGTGCGACACGGCTGCCGCCGATGAAATACAGGCGGCAAACGATGTTTTTGCGGCCTATGGTTTTACTTTTTTTGATTTGACGGAATGCTCGCCAAAAGCAAAAAAAACAAAAGCAGCGTGCGCACAGGCGGCTGTTTTTATGCTGAACAGTTCGGTTTTAATGGGGGAGCTGCGGCATTCGCGGCAGCTGCCGCTGAAAACAATTGAAAAAAATACGCGCCTACCCCGAAAAATACTGGAACGCCACCGAAAGTATATTATAGCGGTGGTGGAGTTGCTTTCCGGAGAGTACCCTCATCTCGCCGATTACTTGCAGCCTATTCGAAAGGAGCTAAGCCGATGAAAGCGGTTGTTGTGGAAACAAAAGGAACACGCGCGGCGGCGCTTGCGGACGATGGTTGCGTAGTCAAGGTTCCCAACCGAAACTATGTGATAGGACAGGTGATAAACATGAACCCAGTAACCACAGCAGGCACAAAAAAGATGATGCATATCGCGGGAATTGCAGCGGCTATTCTCATCAGCTTTGGCCTTGGAGTAGGCTCTTATGCGTATCTCTCCCCCGATGCCTACGTCAGCATGGACGTAAACCCCTCTGTTGAATACACCTTAAATATGTTTAGCCGTGTGCTTTCCGTCACCGCTGTGAATGAGGACGGCGCACAGCTTCTGCAACAGATCAACCTAAAGGATTTTAACAATAAGACCATTGATGATGCCATCCGTCTGACCTTCGCGGAAATTGACAAAGAGGGCTATTTCAGCGCAGGCGAGCAGGGCGGCATTGTCATTGCCACCTCCGGCAAGAATCAAGACAGGGCCGAGAAGCTGGCGGAAACGCTTGACGAAATTGTTAAGACACAGTGCAAGGAAAGCAAAAAAGATGTCAAGGTGGAAACGCTTGTGGCAGACCAGAAAATGCTGGAGGAAGCCAAGGCGCTGGGGGTTACCCCCGGTAAGCTGCGTCTTGTGCGGGAGCTGCAGGAGGAATATACGGGCACAGAGCCTTTTGATGTTGCCGCATGGCTGAAAAAGCCCGTGAAGGACATCATGAAAGAGACGGAACGCCTTGATGCACTAGAGGATGCAAAGGAAGATCTCGCCGATGCCGAGGAGGATGCCTTGGACGAGCAAGCCGATGCCCTTGAAGATGCCGAGGACAAGGCAGAGGAGGCCGCTGAAAAGGCGGCTGACGCAAAAAAGAAAGCAGCCGAGAAGGCAGAGGAGGCCGCTGAAAAGGCGGCAGACGCAAAAGAGAAGGCTGCCGAGGAGGCAGAGGAGGCCGCTGAAAAGGCAGAGGACGCAGCGGAGGAAGCTGCCGAGCGGAAAGAGGATGCCGCAAAGGAGCTAGCTAGGCAAGCAAAGGCTGCCGGAGACAGGATGCCTGCTGCCGAACCCGCACAGACACCGGAGGCGGATGACGCAGAGGATGGCGACTGACACTGCTTCCAATGAAAAGATTGAGAACAGCACAGCCGCGCAGACCGCACTGCGGCATGTCCCACAGGGATGGAACGCGCCGGTGCGCGCAGATAAAAAAGAGGAAAACAATCTCCTAACGGGGAAGGTTTTCCTCTTTTTTGTGTCGTGCCGGAGCCGGTTGCTACAGCCAGCGACAGGTCTCCATGTCAACGCGTCCGTCGGGCAAAAATCGCACACCCTCATCGCGCAGCAGCTGTGCCTGCACCTCCGGCCCGCCAAACGCAAAGCCTGTGCACACGCTGCCGTTTTTAAAGACTACGCGGTGACATGGAATGATGCCGGGCTGCGGGTTGCGATGCAGCGCAAAGCCAACGCCGCGCGCGCCGCGCGGATTGCCCGCAAGCATGGCAACCTGTCCATAGCTGGCGACATACCCCTTTGGAATCTGCCGCACCACCTCATAGATGCGCTGTGTAAATTCGCTTGCCATTGCTGCCTCCTTTTTCGTTCGCGCACGCCGATGCGGCGGTTCGCACGGTGCGCACAAAGCACTGCCTTTATTTTACGCTGCTGTGCCCCTGCTTGCAAGCGGCAATGCTTGCGGCGCGGCGACGGTTGCGATATAATAGGAAATAAAACAAAATCAATCGCGGGTGCCTGTGGGTGTCCGCCGGAGGAAACCCCTATGAAGCTGATGTTTGCAAGCGATATTCACGGCTCGGCCTACTACGCAAAGGCACTGTGCGACCGCTACGAAAAGGAACGCCCCGATAAGCTGGTGCTGCTGGGCGATTTGCTCTATCATGGCCCGCGCAACGATTTGCCGCGCGACTATGACACAAAAGCAGTCACTGCGCTTTTGAATGCGCATAAAAACGAGATTCTGGCAGTGCGCGGCAACTGTGATGCGGAGGTTGACCAGATGGTTCTGGAGTTTCCCATTCTGGCGGATTACGCCGCGCTGTTTGACGGCGGCCGGATGTTCTTTTTAACGCATGGACACTTGTTTCATGAGGATCATCTGCCGAATTTTAACCGCGGCGATGTACTCATTCACGGTCACACGCACGAGCGCGTATTGGCCGATCGCGGCGCATATATCTTTCTGAATCCGGGCAGTGTCGCGCTGCCCAAGGGGGATGGGCAGCACAGCTATGCCGTGTATGAGGATGGCGTTTTTATCACAAAATCCATCGAGGGCACGGTGCTGGAAACGCTGGAGCTTCCCCCGCGCTGCGCCGCGGAGAACGATGTAAAAAGCATCAAAAGTGCGGCGGGTGAAAAATGAGCGAACGGGAGCTTTCGCGCGCCGTTTCCGTCGAGCGCAGCATCATCAAAAAATATAAAAAGACCATCTGGCACCGCTTTATCGGTGCCTGCAAGGATTATGCGCTCATCAAGCCCGGCGATGCCATTGCGGTGTGCATCAGCGGCGGCAAGGATAGCTTTTTGCTTGCCAAATGTATGCAGCAGCTGCAAAAGCATTCCGATGTGCCGTTCACGCTGCAATTTCTGTGCATGGACCCCGGCTACCGCCCTGAAAACCGCGCAGCCATTGAGCAAAACGCCGCGCTGCTTGGCCTTGCGCTGCACATTTTTGAAACGGACATTTTTGACACCGTCGCGGAGCAGACGCACGCGCCCTGCTATCTGTGCGCGCGCATGCGGCGCGGCTATCTGTACAAAAATGCACAGGCGCTCGGCTGCAATAAAATTGCGCTGGGACACCATTTTGATGACGTGATAGAGACGGCGCTGATGAGTATGCTGTGGGGTGCGGAGATCAAGACCATGCTGCCAAAGCTGCACAGCACAAATTACGTCGGCATGGAGCTGATTCGTCCGCTGTATCTTGTGCGTGAGACGGACATCAAGGCGTGGCAGCGCTATAACGATTTGCAGTTTCTGCGCTGTGCCTGCCGATTTACAGAGCGCGACCCCGCGCACGAAAACACGGGCGCGCGCGCGGCGACAAAAGCGCTCATTACGCAGCTGCGCACGCAGAATCCACAGGCAGACTACAATTTGTTCCGCAGCCTGCACAGCGTAAACTTGAATATGCTGCCCGGCTACACAAAGAACGGCAGATCGCACTCGTTTTTGGATGAGTATGATACGGTGTGCGATGCAGCGGCAGAAAACGCGCAAAATTTTACGGAGCCGGAATGACACAGGCACGCACAATGCAGCAATGGGATTTCACATTGCACGTGTGCATCGTCGATGGCCGGCAGACAGAATCGCCCCCGCGAGGGGATTGATTCGCAGCTTCACAAGCTATAAAAAGCATCCATGCATCGAAAAACAGCGATACAGCCGCCGCAAAGCCG
>JAVXUG010000095.1:0-4268 GCA_036642215.1 Ruthenibacterium sp. | reverse complement strand
ACAGAGAGCGTCGGATTCGCTTTTTTTGTGATCGAGCAGGGTGGATGCAAAAAACCGGAAAAATTACATTTCGTACAGAGAGTAGGTTTGCAGCAGCACAAAGCCCAGCAGCAAAGGCCGAAAAATCCATTTTATTTTGGCGCGCTGCGGCAATTGCATGTACAGCGCAGCAGCCAAGGTCAACGCGCACAGACTGAAAAACAGTCCCGTTCGCCCGCCGGAAATACCGACAGTGGGGGAGAAGCCGATTGCTACACGTGTGCCGAAAGCAAAGAAAAACGCAAGGATGCTGCCAAGTGCGCGCGGCGTGTGGCCAAACGCGAGATACAAGTCCGCAAGGCATACAATAAAGGTGCCGTACAGCAGCAGAAGCGGAAGATACGCATCAAGAATATTGCAGTTTGACAGATTGATAATCCCTTGTCCGGTATAGGAATCTGTGAAAAATGATAATTGCGGAAACAACGGCAGAAACACCTTTTGAAATGTGCCGCACACAGCACATACGGCAAGCGGCCATGCGCCAAGCAGACGGTAAATCCAGTTGCGACTTTGATACCAAACAGCGATGCACAGCAGCAGGGTAAAGAAAAAGAACACATATTCGCGCTTGTAAAACACGCTTTCCAGCGTCAACGATGCACCAAGCTCCAGCTTTGATACCAGCGGCAGCATCGGATAATTTTTAAAATAGGAAACGCTTTCATTGACAGCGCGCGCTGCGTTTCCGGGACAGGTGGCAGCGTACAGCGCGCCAAGCAGACACAGGCAAAGCTGCACAGGCAGCATCGGGTGTACGCGCACGCGTTTTATTAAAAACCACACAATGCAGGATGTGAGCGTGCAGATAAGAAATAAAAGCGTCTGCTCCATATTGGCAGCGTACAGCAGCAGCGGCACGCTGACCGCCCAAAGCCACCAGGGTGGTGTCTTGCCGCGCAAAAGCTGTACAGCGGGCAAAAGAGCTGCCATGCCGAAGGCCGCGGGCCACAGATAAACAAGCGTGGTGGAAATCCATCCGGCATCCTTTAGGTCTTCCCACGGATAGAGGATGAGCAAGCTGCACAGCACCCAGTTTGCGCCCGCGTTATCCAGCGCGCCCACAGCGTAGGACAGGCACAAAGCCAGTCCTACGGCGACAAACGGGTTAACAATGCGCCAGACAAGCTTTGGCCAATAACCAAAAATGCACTCAAACAACTCTAAAAGCTGCCGCCCCGACCAGGTGCGATAGTGTAAAACAGAAAAATCCCACAGGTTTGAATCCCGTATGATGGAACCAAAATATTCCTCGTCGCCGCCAATCATGATAAAAGTCAGATGGGCACCAAGCAGTACCGCAAACAAAACGACAAACGGCAAAAGCGGATGGCACAGCACACGATGCAGGGCTGCCGTGTTTTCTGTGTGCGGTATGCGGCGTAACGGCTTGTTCATAGGGTCGCCTCCGCACTTTGTCCCGTGTGTACGAGCATATCATGCTCGGATGAGCGATAGGCAAAGCAAATTTCATACTCCGATAGAGAGCAAGCAAGCTGATTCTGCAAAACAAAAGCATAATAGCCGCCAAACGAGTAATTGATGCCGTCATCCACAGATGCCGTGGCATCATATTCGGGTGACATGGCGGTTGGCAGCTTTAAATAGATGCCGGTCTTTGCGCAATAGAGCACGACGCTTGTGTCCACCTGTAAAAAGCGTTCGCCCTGAAACAGCGCATAGCCGGAAAATGAAAGAGAACCATTTTGCTGCTGTATCGCACAGGTATAAACAAAATTTTCCGGCATGGCACTTAGAGACGCTGCCTCGGAATAATCCTCAGGGTCAATGGTGCGCGCCGTGCGCAGACTGTACCGAAGCAAGCCGGCAAACAGCAGCACAAAAAGGCAGCCGCCTGCCAACAGCACTAGAAGTATATTTTTTTTTGCGGGGAGGTATTGTGTCAAAAATTCGTCTCCTTATTGCTCGCAGCGCTGCCGCCATCGCTGGATTTTGTGCTTTTCAGCTCGAAATGAATCAAGAAGCTGAGCAGTGCACGCAGAATGATAATAGCGCCTAAAATAAGCAGCTCGCTCATTTCACGCACCAGTACGGTCTTTAAAATTTCAGCGGCCATTTTAAACTCAAGTCCCGTCGCAAGGCCATTCGCAAGGTTAAATTGAAAATTATACTCCTTGTGAAAAAATGTGTTTTGCACATACTGCACAAAGGCATGCAGCGCGCTCCACGCAACGACAAAAATACCCATCAGTTCTATCACCGGAATGATAGGGGACAGAACAAGCTCAACAATTCCCTCGAAATTCATCGTGACAATGCCTCCCCGCTTTTTACAATACACCTATTATACTGCATTTTATATCAATAACGCAAGGTTTGCACCGCATACTTTTCGGGTACAGAACATAAGATGCATCAGCACGGGTTGCGCAGCATGGCGGCTTTTCAAAGCCTGCTCCGCGCATCCCGCCCAAAAGAGGATGCGCGGAGGAGGCGGGAAGGTGCAGGAAAATACCCATCAAGTCTATGCGAAAAATGCAGCGGTCTTGACCGCGACAGGGCTGATCCTGCGTGCGGCGGGCATGTTGTTTCGCGTCTATATTGCCGCACAAATCGGTGCGGCAGGCATGGGGCTGTATCAACTGATTTACACCGTCTATACACTTGCGGTCACGCTGGCTACAGCGGGGCTGTCCATGGTAGCGGCGCGTATCACCGCAGAGCGTATGGTGCAGGATGCGGCAACGGTGCGCGGCAGCCTTGCACGTGTGCTTGGCGTGGGCTTGCTTTTAGGCGTGACAGCCATGGCGCTGCTGTACATAAGCGCGCCGTGGGTTGCACAGGCATGGCTCAAGGATTCGACGGCGGCGTTTCCGCTGCGCGTTTTATCACCCAGTCTGCCTTTTATGGCGGTGTCGGCGGTGCTGCGTGGCTATTTTCTCGCGGTAAAGCGCGTCGGCCCGAATGCATGGGCACAGATGTTTGAACAGGCCGTGCGCATTGCTGTGGTAATGGGTCTGCTGTCAATGCTGCGCGGCAGGGATACGGCTACAGCCGTGGCAGCGGTTGTCTTTGGCAGCGCCGTCAGCGAGATGCTGAGCTGGGCGTATATGCAGTGGCGCTATCTAGGCGACATTCATCACCTGACGCGTAAAAAAGGCGGGTGCGGCATGGTGCAGGTCGGACGGCTGCTGGCACCCATTGCTGCGGGACAGTATGTCACGGGCGCACTGCGCACGATAGAGAATGTCCTTGTTCCTGTGTGCCTTACCATGTTTCTCGGGGCACGCGACACAGCGGTGGAACAGTTTGGTGCGCTGAAAGGTATGGCGATGCCCGTACTGTTTTTTCCGTTTTCTTTTATCAGCACCTTGGCAACCTTGCTTTTGCCGGACATTACATCGGCTTATGTGAAACGTCAAATGACCGTTCTGCAACGTCTTGTCAGTCGTATTCTGCTGATGACGTTGAGCGTTTCTATTCTTGCAGGAGGACTGTATACTGTCTTTGCGCAGGAGATCGGTCAGCTTTTATACCAAAGCGACGAGATCGGATTTTATCTTCATGTGCTGGGTCCGCTTGCGCCGTTTATGTATTTGGAAAGCATGGTGGACGGTATTTTAAAGGGCATGAATGAGCAGGTGGCGACCTTCCGATACACAATGATAGATACCGTTGTGCGGATTGTGCTGATCTGGCTGCTGCTTCCGCGTATGGGAATGCAGGGCTTTTTACTAGTGATGCTGGTCAGTAATCTTCTTACAAGCTTGTTAAATCTGCGCCGTTTGCTGCAAGTGGTACAGATTAAGCTTGCATGGCGGCGGTGGATTATCGGGCCGGCATTGGCCGCGCTGGGGGCTGCCGCAGTGTGGCATATAGCGGCGGCACCGCTTATGCAGCAGATGAGCCTGCTGCCATATGCGCTGGCGGGCGGGTGCATTTTTGCCGCATGCTATATTGTGCTGCTGCCGCTGTGCGGCGGAATAAAAATGTCGGATATTCTTCCGAAAAAGGCTTGACATACGGGCGTTCTTATGATAGAATTTATCATGTTCTGCAGATGGTGTGCAATAAAAAGCATCGTCGAAAAAAAGCAGATATATTCGCAGTTTTTCTGCGTGTATGATAGATGCGGGTATGGCGGAACTGGCAGACGCGTATGATTCAGGTTCATATGTTCGCAAGGACATGCAGGTTCAATTCCTGTTACCCGCACCAGTCGGAGTGTTCTTATAGGATTTCAACATCCATATAAGAACACTCCATTT
>JAVXUG010000094.1:0-4462 GCA_036642215.1 Ruthenibacterium sp. | reverse complement strand
TAAAATGAAACAACTGTTATTCTATCGTGACAGTGCCATCCGCTTCGACGGTAATTTTGTCACCGTCTCGCACGGCTTGTAAAAAGTCGTCGCCCAGACCATCAATGGTGGGCATGGGATGCTCTGTCCATACGCCCGCCAAAATTGCACCCGCCGCAGCAAGGCTGTCGATGGGCTTTGAAAACAGCAGACACGCAGGCTGCCGTCCCATGGCGGCTGCTGTGTACAGCACCATGCCGCCGGTTGTGGAGCCGATGGTCTGCGGCAGACACAGCGCTTTGCCCGCCAAGGGCTTGCCGTGCAGCTCCGCATTATTCTGGTCGGAGCATTTTGCGGCTTTGTCACCAAACATCAATGCCTTTTGAAAGCTTGCCAGTGTGTTAAAGCCGGCATGGGTCACAATTGCTTCAGCGCTTGCTGTGCCGGGAACCACGGGCCGTCCTTTAAATTGTTTCATTTTGCAAGCCCTCCTTTTGTGACATAAGCCAGCACCTGCGCCTCGGTGTAATAGCGCGCTGAGGAATAGGTGCGCAGCTTGTTGGAACAGGTGACAACAGGTGTTTTTCCGCACAAGGGGTTGTTCATATACATCAGCGGACAGATGCTGGACAATACTGCACCCGTTGCCTTCAGCTTTTGCGCGTCGGGTGTCTTGTTGAATTGCTTTACAATGGCGGGCGCTGCCGTGAGCACCGTCGGGGTGGCCACGGTGCTGCGCCCCGCCGCCGCAAGTCCGTCGCAGATATCCTGCGTCCAGCGGTGCAGCTGGGCAGGGGACAGATGCGGACAGCCGATGAAGCACAGCTTCGGCGCTGCGTTTTCATCCTTCCAGATGCAGGGATAACCGGCCTGCACACGTGCAAGCTCTGCATCGTCAATGACGTAAGTCTGCGCGTTTTCACAAATCAGCTTGTCACCGAGACGCTTTGCTTCAGGTGTCAGCTTTTCCACATGATACAGACCGACCGCGCCGTTTGACGCTGTGGCTGCGCCCATATCCTTAAAGTAGGCGCATGTATCATCGTTTAACTCTGTGCCAAGCCATGTGTCGAGTCCCTTGATGTAGGGAACATCCTCCATGACCTTCATGCCAATGGCGCTGCCGAGCACCTGTGCCTCTGGTTTTTGCTTTGTTTTGACTTCTACAATCCACGTTGCCTTGCGGCCCTCGTCGGTCAAAAAGCCAAATTCCGGCACACAGCCCGCAATGGAACCAAACAACTCCAAAATACCGGAGTTTCGGTTACAGCGCGCGCCAAGCACGCTGTTTGCGTATACCACGGCACTGGATTCTGCCCAGCTCAGCACCTCGCCCTCGGCAGGCTTGTTGCCGACTGCGTCAAGATAGCAGGTGCAGGTGAACGCGTCATCCGACAGCAGCCCCAGCTTTGTCAGCTGCACTTCATAATCGGTCTGTTTTGAATACATGATATGAAACAGCAGCTTTTGCAGCGGATTTGCGGGCACAGCCGGGTCAAGCGGGCGCGGGTCTACACTGAATTTCTGCTTTGACAGCGCCCCTGCGCCGATGAGCTGATCCATCAGCTCATAGACAGGCTTCATCATCGACAGCCCAAAGCTTGTGACAAGATGCCCTTTTTCGCTTGTGACGGGCAACATGCGCTGTGCGCCGAACGTCTCGCCGTACATGACAAGCGTTTTCATCACCTTCGCCATTACCTCGCCCTGTTTGCCGTCCAGCATAGACTGCTGTTCGGCGGTCAATTGCATTGC
Source organism: Ruthenibacterium sp. (assembly GCA_036642215.1). Lineage (GTDB taxonomy): Bacteria > Bacillota > Clostridia > Oscillospirales > Ruminococcaceae > Ruthenibacterium. The sequence continues at coordinate 2,728 of JAVXUG010000094.1, read as the reverse complement.
CATACTAGTGTTCCCTCCTTTTTTTGAGGGAGGACACCGCAGCACTTGCAGTGCCCTCTCCCTTGTGCTTTCTGTTACAGCTTTACAGCCAGCGCATAAGCTGCACGCGTGGCCTCAAGCACTCTGCCGCCCGCAAAGCTGTCGCCGATATTGTACAGCAGCGGCGCGACATGGGTGCGCTGCGCCTCTAAGAACAAAGAATCATCGGCTTTTCCGCCGGTGGCAAGCACCACAAGGTCGGCGGGGAAGCTCTGCGTGGCAGTCTCGGCACCAATCGGCTTTGCCAGCGGATTTTCAATGTTTTTGGGAAGAATGGGCGCCCATGTCTCGTGCGCATCGGGCTTTGTTTTGCTCACGTTGCGCTGCGTCTGTACCTTGCCGTCTGCAAAGCCGGTCACACGCGTGCAGTTGCACAAATCAACGCCCGCAGCTTCTAAGTAATGAATGAGATGACCGCGGTTTGCCGTGCATGCACCGTCCATCAGATAGGGTGCCATCTCCAGCACCGATACGTCCACGCCGTGCTCATATTTCAGCCAGTAGGCCGTTTCGCAGCCCACCACGCCGCCGCCCACGACAACAACGCGTTTTGCGTCACCAAGCTTTTCGGGGTGCAGCAGTAAATCCGTGGCCTCAAGAAGATTTGCGCTCTCCGCACCCGGAGCGGGAAGCTGGGCAGACTTTGTGCCGATGGCAAACACGGCGGCATCGTATTTTTCCGCCTTCAGTGCTTCGGGGCTTACGGCGGTGTTCGGCTTGTAAATTAAGTTGCCCTCCTTGACGGCTTCCTCCACTTGATGCACAAGCCAGATGCGGTAGTTTGCAATGTCAAATTTAATCTTCGGCACGCTGCCTGCGATGATTTTTCCACCGATTTCATTCGATTTTTCAAACAAAGTCACCTTGTGCCCGCGCTTTGCAGCGGTGACCGCCAACACAACTCCCGCCGGGCCGGCACCCACAACCGCAATGCGGCGCGGCGTTTGGGCAGGGGCGGGAACCTCGGGATATGCGTGCTCAAAGGCAGTACGCGGGTTTACGGCACACTGCGGGTGACCACCGTCCACAAATTCGTTCAGGCAGCCCTCTTGACAGCCGATGCACGGGCAGATGTCCTCAACCTTGCCGGCATAAGCCTTGTTGCACCAGTCGGGGTCAGCCAACAGCGGACGACCCAGCATGACCATGTCACAGTCACCGTCGCGCAGCGCCTGCTCGGCAAGGTCGGGATAGCCAAGCTTGCCCACGCCGACAACAGGTACAGGCACGCCCGCGTTAGAAATGACATTATTTTGTGCAAAATGCTGCTTGACCGCGCGTGCCACGTCTAAAAAGCAGCCGGCGGGCATGCTTGCGGGCGGGTGCGGCAGCCACCAGTTATCATAGCAGCCGAGGTCAACGTCAAACACGTCTACGCCCGCCTTCACAAGATTTTCCATGTAATCGAGCGTATCGGCGATGCAGCGTCCGTTTTTGAACCCTTTCAGACTGCCGACGCTGTCCATTTTGTCGTGATAGGTCTCGTTTAGCGCAAGGGATAAATCAATGCGGTACATAATGGGATAGTGCGCGCCGCAGCGTTTGCGAATTTCACGCACCATGTCAAGGCCGAATTTCTGCCAGTCGGCATAACGGCCAAGCTTGCGGTGATTGAATGCGGGGTTTGTCATCTGCTCCAGCAGATAACCCTCGTGCCCGTGCAGATACACACCATCCAGTCCCGCCGCCATTGCGTCTGCGGAGGACTGACCGGCATTTTTGACTATTTTTTTCAGCTTTCCGTCACTTAAACGCCAACAGGGGATGCCAGAGATGTAGAAATTGGGGTTGAACGACGCGGACACCGGAAGCTTAAACTGCGTCACAAGGCATTGCGGATTCCCCACGCGTCCAAGGCCGGGCGTAAGCTGAATAAAAATGCGGCTGCCGTAAGCGTGCACACCCTGCGCAAGATCGCGCCAGCCGGAAAACACTGTGCGGCTGCGGTCAATGCGCGGAAAGTACGAAAGATTGCCAAGCTCTGTGATGGAGTGATCAATGCCAAAGCTGATGGGCACAAGCCCTGTTGTGATCAGTCCCACGCCGCCCTTTGCGCGGGCAAAAAAATATTGCAGCATTTTATCATTGGGGCGGCCCGTCTCCTCACACATATCAATGTTGCCCATCGGGGCCATCACCACGCGGTTTTTTACCGTCAGTCGGTTTATTTGAATCGGGCTGAACATTGTGTCATACGGCCACAGCTTTTTACTCATATCCTGCGCGCGGCACTTGCCTGTTTCTTTTTGCTGCACCCAGTTGCCGTACTGCTGCGTCAACTGCTCTATCATGGCGTCGGTTTTCATACAATGCCTCCTTTTTACGAGATATACTCTTTGAAACAAAGAAAACAGAACACCGTTCGGTTTTTCTTTATTTTAGTTTACCTCATTTGATAAACAATTGTCAATGGACGCGGAGGATTTTTACGGAAGTTCGGCATAAGCGTTAAAAAACGGTTGTAGGTTTTGTGTAAAAATTGTTACGGGATAAAGCAGCTTTGCTGCAGCAAATTTTAAAACACACCCGTTGCAATGTGAAATCGCATTGCACTATTTTACCAGAATGTGGTATGATAATACGGTATCTCTGTCATACTCTAACAGCAGAGAGGTCTGCGCTTTACGCAGCTGCTGCAAAGCCGCAAGCAAAGCGATCAAGCGCTGCCCTCGCGAAAGGAAGTCCATTG
>JAVXUG010000093.1:2519-4892 GCA_036642215.1 Ruthenibacterium sp. | reverse complement strand
GACTTCTTTGCAGCGCAGCCGGAGGATGCCGCCGGCGCGCCCGCACAGGGCTTTGACGACTTCTTTGCAGCGCAGCCGGAGGATGCTCCGATTTATACGGATGCAGCGTTCAGCGGCGCGGCCTTTGTGGGAGATACGGGGGCACAGGAAAGCACTCCCGTACAGAATGCAAACGAGTTTTACGGCGTGCAGCCGGATGCAGCCACAGCACAGCCGCAGTTTGACAATGCCTTTGTGGGGGACGGGTTCGCAATGGACGCACAAGACGGCTTGCCTGTAAATGAGGCACCGTTTGACATTGCTGTGCCGGAACAAACAGCGGCGGCTTCTTCTGTTGAGACACAGCCGCAGATGTTCCAAAGCACGCAGGGCGAGTACGTTGAAAAACGTAAATATACGCCTGTTTTCACCCAGCCGATTCCTTCTGCGCTGGATGAGCTGCGCGCGGGGCTTGTCAAGCCCGCATCGCCCATTTCGTCCGTGGCGGCAACACAGGTGCCGGTGGTGATTACCGCTGCGGATGCCGCAGCGGCGGAAGCAGCTGCACGCGAGGCTGCGCAGCGGGCTGCCGCTGAGGCCGCCCTCGCAGAAGCAGCAGAGCTGGCAGAAGCGGAGCGTGCCGCTGCCGAGGCGGAAGCCTCGCGGTACGGCTATGAGGATCCGACACCGGAGCAGACGGGCTTTGGCTATTCTGCGCCTGCACAGGGCGGGGACTATTTTTATGGTACGCCCGCGCAGGGCGGCCTGTCTGCAGATGAGTTCAATTTGCCTGTGACCGAGGACAGCTCGGAGCAGATATGGGATGCGCCGGCAGAGGGCACAGCGCCTGTGGAGGACGCGTTTGCGTCCGCCTATGAGGATCAGCCCGCCGCGCCCGCACTGTTTGATTATGACAATGCACCCGTTGAGGGAGCGGCTGATGTACAGCAGGGACAGCCTGCCCTGTTCGACTATGATAACGAGCCGGTTCAGGACAAATTTGCACCTTACGCCGAAGAAACACCGGAGCCGCAGTCTGCTGCACAGACACCGGAGGATTATGCAAATAATCTACAGGCGATGTTTGGCAACGATGACACTTATGCTGCACTGGACGCTGCGCAACCGCAGGACTTTGGCGCACAGCAGGGGTATGACGTGCAGCCCGACGAAGAAGCGGCCTTTGAAGCTGAAGAAAATTATGCACCGGACGGCGAGTACACACCGGAGGGAGAGTATGCGCCGGATGACACGTTTGGCGGAAATTTTGCTGGGCTTGCAATGACGGATGACGGCGATCAGATGGGGGATGCACCGGCCTTTAATCCGTTCCAGTCCGATGAATGGCTGGGCGACGATGGGGACGATGCGGACGATGCGCCGAAGAAAAAGGGTCATAATTATTCTGATGATATGCGTGACGGCACGCCGCACGGAAAAAAGAAAAAGAACGGCGGAGGAAATGGAAAGCTGCCGCTTATCATTGTCTTAGTGCTTCTTGTCGCAGCCATTGTCGGCGTGCTGGCATATTTGCTGCTCAGCGGTAAGCTTGGCAAGCAGCCGGAAATCAGCTCTGTCTCTGTGGCACCGATTCCGGTGTCCAGTGTTTCTGTTGCACCCAGTGTGCCGGAAGCGCCTGCGGTTGATCCCATTCCGCGTGACGAATGGTATATGCGCGTAGCGAACAAAGCAACTCCGCTGCCCGCAGAGTTTAAGATTGAAACCGCGAACTGCAAGGACGGGATTCCGGTGGATGCCCGCATCGTTGACGCCTTGAATAAAATGGTCAGTGACGGCAACGCCACAGGTCTTAAGCTGAAGGTGGTTAGCGGCTATCGCACCTACGAGCGCCAAAAGACGAACTATGAGGCACAGGTGAAGAAGATGCTGGCCGCAGGGAAATCGCAGGCGGATGCAGAGGCGGCGGCCGGGCTAATCAGCGCGCCTCCGGGTGCGTCAGAGCATAATCTCGGTCTTGGCATGGACATTATGTCCAAAAGCTATACCACCTATGACGAGGGCTATGCCGCCACCAACGAGGCAAAATGGCTGCTTGAGAATGCCGCGAATTACGGCTTTATTCTGCGCTATCCGAAGGGCTCCGAAGCAATTACCGGTTTTGAGTACGAGCCTTGGCATTACCGCTATGTCGGCGTAGACCAAGCGCAGCGCATAAAAGCCAGCGGCTTGACTTTGGAAGAATATGTTGCGCAGGATGCGCCTACGGGGATTCCGGAACAAAGCAGCGCCGCAACAGACGCGGGTGCTGAGACGGGTTCGTCTTCCTCCTCGGCGGCTTCTGCTGCGGCGTAGCGCGCTTTTTCGGCAGGACGTTTCAGCCTGCTTTCTCATGGCAGATTTAATTTAAAAGCAGCCGCAGCACTTTGAGGGCTG
>JAVXUG010000093.1:0-2419 GCA_036642215.1 Ruthenibacterium sp. | reverse complement strand
TGCATAAGACGTAAAAAAAGGGCGTAACGTACAAAAATTTGTTGTAAAAAGCCGCCGTACGACCGCTTTTCTTGACTTTTATGTGTGCTGTGCTATAATTACGGCAAGCAATCAATATTTTGCAGCATGGGGGAGAACGCTATGAAAAACATTGTTTCCGGGACGTATTACATCATTGCAGCACCGGATGGTCGCGTGTTGGAGGTTGCCGACTTTGACCATAACAACGGCGCTGCCGTACAGCTGTGGAAAAATGAGGGTGCCGACAGTCAAATGTGGTTGGCAGAAGAAATTGTGCCCGATACATTTCGCTTGGTCAATAAGCTGACCGGCAAGGCGCTGGATATCATTGACGCGGGCGTAAATGACGGCGCATGGCTGCATCAGTGGGATTATTTAGGCGCAGACAATCAGCACTGGCTGTTGGAGACGGGCAAAAAGGGCACAAAAATCCGTTCCAAGCTGTCGGGCAAGGTCGTTGATGTTGTTGGCATGGTGACCGAGAACGGTGCGCATGTGCAGATTTGGGAAGACGTGGACGGTGAGAATCAGCAGTGGGCGTTTACCGCTGTGACTGCGGCTGCGCCGAAAAAGGTTGCCGCGCCGAAAAAAGCTGTAAAAGCTGAAAAGGAAACTGTTGCCGCACCGAAAAAGGCAGAAAAAGCGATCAAGGCTGCTGCGAAAGCGGCGGTGCCGGAAAAGGCAGCAACAAAAGCCGAAAAGGCAGACCAGCCGAAGGCAGAGAAAAAAGCGACTGCTGCTGCACCTAAGGCAAAGGCTGCGGCAAAAAAGACACCTGCGAAAAAGGATGTCACGAAAAAATAAGTCCGAATGCAGAGAAACGGGCAGAATTGACAGCAGAACTCAATCAAAAGGATTGCACAGCGGCGTGTCCTCCGGATTTTAAACGCGTCGGCGTGAACGGGAGCTATTCTGCGGCGTTTCAATCGGTTTGGTTATAAGCAAGCAATAAAAACAGGCTCCGTCGTGTATCTCACGACGGAGCCTGTTTTTATTGCTGTCATAGCGCGCAGAGGCTGTAAGGGTCAGCGCCGATTGACGCTGCTCGTTCCTTTTTCCACAAGATAAGTGGCCTCAAGGTCGGCTAAATGTAGCTTTACAGCCAGCGGATACTCGTTATAAGCATCGCTGATGGTAAAGCTCCCGCCGCGCACACTGTCGTCAAAACCGCCCATATGCCATCGAATCGCAACGGCTTCCGCCGGCTTTAAACGCAAAAAGCGCTCAATCAGATAGACGCTTTTTTCACCGTGCCCAAACGGAAATTGATCCTGTACGTGAAAGGTCGGCACTTTTTCCCATTGTCCGGTGACATCGTTTTTTACGTTGCGAAACCCCGATTTATAATAATTTGCCTTGCATAAATCATGCAATAAAGCACATATCGTAAAGCTTTCGCGGTTGTCCGTGTCCTCAAAATAGCGCTGCATCAAAACGTTGTATACGTTTAAGCTGTGCATGACAAGGCCGCACTCGCATGCGCCGTGAAAGCGCGTGGACGCGGGTGCCGTGTAAAAATCGGTTGTGCCAAGCCAATCCAGCAGCTGCTGCGTGCCGGTACGCGTCACATTTTCTGAAAAAATGCGAATAAAATCATCGTTATATCCCATGCGCTAAATTTCAAGATCGTTCAAGATGCCCTTTAAAATAGCCACCTCGTCGTGGGTAAGACTGATGCCTTTTCCCATTTTTGTGTTATCCGGCGCCCAGTCACGAATATCGTATTTCGGCTCGCGGTCATTCCAGCTTACAAGGTTCAGCTGGCGCTCCCAGCCATTGGGATTTTGAGAGAGCACTGCGATGCGCTCTGTGATTTCGTATTTAAATTCTGCCATTTGTCATTGCACCGTCCTACTATTACATTCTAATGGATTTGATTTTCATTGTACTTGATACCCGTAAAAAATGCAAGTGAAAAATACAACGGCATTGCTTGACAGGGTCAAGCACCCAATGATCATAGGCCTGCACATAGAATCGCCCTGCGAGGGGATAGATAGCAGTTTCGCAAGCTGTAAAAAGTATCAATGTCTAGGAAAACTGCTATAAAACCGCCGTGCGGCGCGTTTGATCGCTTTTTTGCGTGGAAAAGCAAAAAAGGTGTTGACAAGCGACACGTTTGTTTATATAATAATATAGCATTCGGTGGTGACATCGGGCTGCAATGCGGAATTGTGTAATGGTAGCACCTGCGACTCTGACTCGTATTGTGAGGGTTCAAATCCTTCTTCCGCAACCAAAATACGGCAGCTACATGCTGCCGTTTTCTTTCGGGGTATAGCGCAGTTGGTAGCGCGCTGCGTTCGGGACGCAGAGGCCGAGAGTTCAAGTCTCTCTACTCCGACCACGCATTTGGCAGTTGGCGAGCAAAGCGAGCCTATCCCCGCAGGGGACGCCA
>JAVXUG010000092.1:0-5213 GCA_036642215.1 Ruthenibacterium sp. | reverse complement strand
AGGCAAAGGTACAGCCGGGGCCTGTCACCACGCTGGGCGTGACGCAGACCGGCGACGGTCGGCTGAAGCTGAATATCAGCGAGGGAGAGGCAATTGACGCGCCCATTCTCATGAACGGCAATACCTCCACGCATGTGCGGTTTTCGCAGAAGCCCGCACAGTACATGGACACATGGTTTGCGCAGGCACCCACCCATCACTGTGCGCTCAGCGTCGGTCACAATGCTGCTCTGTTCACGAAGGTAGCACAGCTTTTGGATATTTCCTATGCGGTGTTCTGACAGGTGTCGGGTGGGTTTTTTGACATATTGCCACGCTTGAATTTTGGCGAACGGATTTTTCCGGGAGAGCAAAGGCCTAGCTGCTTTTTGTTTGAGTCTCTACTGCCGCTGACGGAAAATTTACGCAATCAAAAGTCTACCGAGATCGTTACCAAGTTGCCGCTGCGATTGCTCCAATGAGTGCTCAAAAAAAGGTCGCTTGCTTTGCAAACGACCTTTCTACAGCAAATTAAGGAAATAAGAGTATATCCGATCCCATTGCGGTATAAAACAAATCCAGCGCTACGCCAAGCGGCTCCGCCAGTGCCGCCACCGAAAAAGAAAGATTCGTAAACGGAACGGCGCACTGCTCCTCCACGGTTATATATTCCGCAAAACCGCCACAGTCAGGCTGATCCATAAAGCTGTGCGCGCAGGTGCACAAATCGACCCGCCCATTCCGGCAGTTGTCGCAGGTATGGCAAAAAGAGCCGCTTTCTAAAACGACGTTGTCACCCTTTTTGTTTTTTCCCCCGCTGCCGCATTGCCTCGCAATTCCCGCAATCTCATGGCCGAAGGACTGAAACGACTTTGCGTCTGTCGCGGCGGTGTGAAGGTCGGAGCCGCACACAGCGCACGCCATTACCTCCACAAGAATCTGTGTGCTTTGCGGCGCGGGCACCGGGATTTCCCAGAGTTCAAACTGATAGGGCGCTTTGACATAAACTGCTTTCATCGCTTCTCCTTCAAGCTTTTGCACAGCGAGGTGTGCGGATTGCTTTTTGTAAAATATCGGTTCATATTCATCTTCTGTGCCGCCTGTCGCCACTTGGCGTTTTCCTGCTTTCACACAGGTGCGGTGGGGAAAGAAGCGTTGCAAAGCGGGTGCTGTTGTTGACATTGTGCTGACTGCGCTGTCTGAGCATGTGCGCGCAGCATTTTTGGATGATGGCTCCCTGTGCGCATCAGCGCGCACCGGCGAGGGAACGCTTGTGCTGAAAACAAAAGGAAAAGCGGACACCCGCGCAGTGCGCACCCTCGAAGTGATCCTGTGACGAGCTCTAAAAGGCTGCGGCGCACAGAAACAAGAACGTGCAATGCCTAAATATTTCCTGCTTGGGTCGCAGCATAGCTTACGGGTATGCGCAATGCTCTATCGCAGTTTTTCGATGCATGGATGCTTTTTACAGTCTGTGAAACTGCGATAGATCCCCTTGCGGGGCAATATCTATGCGCAGTACTCTTATTTTGTTCAATAGCTGGAATGGGTCTGACTCCGCAAAAAAGCGGCTGCAGCGAAAACTTTCGTTTTGCTGCGGCCGCTTTTTGTTTGTTTTCCGTTTTTTCCGCTGCGTAATTAAAGCATGAAATGTTTTGATTGCGCAGCGGCATCTTTTTAACCAATGAGCCGCAACGCGGTCGGCGCAGTGCGCTGTTTCTCAAGCTGCTGCTTGCAAAACCGGCGCGCATTACCCGCGCTTTGCCAAAACCTCGGCCTCGTATTTTTGCACGGTTAAGAACCAGCTCTCGTCTGCCGGCACAGCCTGCGTCTCGCAGTAGTGCTCCCAAACAGCGCCGAAGGGCAGCGTTTTTACTTCCTCCGACAGCATCATTTTCTCGGTGAAATTGCCGCTGTCCTGCATTTCCTTCAGCGCGGCATCGGGCTGCAAAAGGGCAAACAGCAGCCCCTTTTGCGCGTTGCGCGTGCCAATGACCCATGCGGCAATGCGGTTGATGGAGGCATCAAAAAAGTCAAGCCCAATCAGCACCTTGTCCAGCGCGTCATTGCGCACAATCTCCTTGCAAATTTCTTTCAGCTCGTCGTCAAACAGCACAACGTGGTCGCTGTCCCAGCGCACGGGACGCGTGATGTGCAGCGGAATTTTATCAAAGAACGGAAGCAAGGCCGGAATTTTATCGCTGACAACCTCGGTGGGGTGATAATGCCCGTTATCCAGCAGGTTATATACGCCCGGATGCCGCGCGGCATAGCTCATGTAAAACTCGTTGCTGCCCACGGTATAGCTCTCTACGCCAATGGCAAAAACCTTGCTCTCCACGCAGTCTATCACGTTGGGGCACGGCTGCGCAAAAATTGCATCTAAGCTGTCCTTTAAGCGAAGCCGCGGGGTGAGCCGGTCGGCGGGAATGTCCTTAAAGCCGTCGGGAATCCACACATTGTTCAGCACATTGTCACCAAGCGCCTCGCCGATTTTCTGTGCGATGCGGCGGCAGGCAATGCAGTGCTTGACCCAGAAAAGGCGCACCGCGTCATCGGGGCTGGCAAGCGTAAGCCCGTCCTTTACCATATCGTGCGAAAAGCAGGTGGGGTTAAAATCAATGCCAAAGCCGTTTTCCTTTGCAAACGCAACCCACGGCTCAAAATGCTTGTACTCGATGGAATCGCGCTCCACCCACGGATTTTCCGGCGTAAATACCGCATAGCTCGCGTGCAGATTGATGCGCTTTTTGCCCGGAATCAGGCTTGTTGCCTTTAAATAATCTGCTTTCAGCTCCTCAAAGCTGCGCGCCTTGCCCGGATAATTGCCGGTTGTCTGAATGCCGTTGGATGCTCCGCCGTTCGGGCGGTCAAAGCCGCATACGTCATCGCCCTGCCAGCAATGAATAGAAATCGGCTTTGCCGCCAGAGCCTTCAGCGCTGCGTCCACATCAATGCCAAACGCTGCGTAGCGTTTGCGTGCCTCATCGTAGATGGTCATAGTGTAATCTCCTTTATTTTAAATGATTGCTTGATTGCGTTGCGCGCTGTCTGAAGCTCGGGGTACTCGCCCGCCGCCAGCATTTGCGCCATCAGGTTGCCAAGCGCCGTGCCCTCTGTCGGACCGGCATAGACCGGCAGACCGGTCGTCTTGACAGTCAGCTCGTTTAAATAGCCGTCCTTGCTGCCGCCACCCACAATATTGATGCTTGTATATTGCTTTTTTGTGATGCTTTGCAGCTCGTTGATGGCTGCGGCGTAGCTTTTGGCAAGACTTTGGTAGACGCACTGCATTGTCTCGCCAAGGCTTTGCGGCACAGGCTGTCCCGCCGCCGCGCAGCCTGCTTTGACTGCGTCTATCATGTTTTCGGGCGCAAGAAACCGCGCGTCGTTCACATCCACAAGGGACGCAAAATCTCCGGCCTCACGCGCAAGCTGCTCCAGCTCGGCAAACGAGTATTTTTTGTCGAGGTTGCGGCGAATGCTCTGTATCATCCAAAGCCCCATGATGTTTTTTAAGTAACGATACCGGTATGCATAGCCGCCCTCATTGGAAAAATTCGCCCGCCGGCTTTCCTCCGTGGTGACAGGGGCACTGTTTTCCACGCCGATCAGGCTCCATGTGCCGCTGCTGATATAGATGGCGCTGTCATCGCGCGCGGGCACAGCCATAAAAGCACTGCCGGTGTCGTGGGTGGCAGGCAAAATGACTGTGCAGTTGAACCCTGCTTGCCGCTGTATTTCCGGTGTCAGCGCACCCACGGCAGTTCCCGGCAGACACAGCGCGCCAAATATTTTTTGCGGCAGGCCATATGCGGTCAGCAGCGCGGCATCCCATGTGTTTGTGCGCGCGTTCACAAGGTTTGTTGTGGTGGCATTTGTGTATTCCTGCTTTTTCACGCCGGTCAAAAGGAAGTTGAAATAGTCCGGGATCATCAGCAGATTTTCAGCGGATTCCAGCAAAAGCGGCGCTTCTTTTTGCAGCGCCAGCAGTTGATACAACGTGTTGAACGGTTGCTTTTGAATGCCGGTTTTTGCATACAGCTCCGCAGCCGGCACAAGGCGCTCGGCAACGGCATCCATGCCGTCGGTGCGCTTGTCGCGGTAGGCAACCGTGTCCCCCAGCACGCAGTCTGCCTTGTCGAGAAGCACGAAATCGACCGCCCAGGTGTCAATGCCCATGGTGGCAGGGATTTTTCCGGCCTCCTTGCACGCCTTCATGCCGTTGACAATGGCGGTGAACAGCTGCTGCGTGTCCCAACAGAGATGTCCGTTTTTGGTGATCAGATTATTGTCGAAGCGGTACATTTCCTCAAGAACCATTTTGCCGTTTTCCACATGACCAAGGATGTGCCGTCCGCTGGATGCGCCGATATCGATGGCAAGATAGTACTGCATTTCAGTCGCCCCTTTCTGTTAACTTCAGTATAATGAATGGGGAACAAAAAAATAAGGACGTAAATTATTGAATGTTTACGTCCTTATTTTATGTTACAAGGGTCATTTTGTAGGGTGTTACAGTTTGCTGTAATATCCTTTAGATGAAACGCCGAAGGGCACCCTTTCAAATGCACTCGTTTTTGTTTTTCACGCACGGGGGCGACTTTTGAAAAGCGCTTTACTTGTGCGCAACGACTTCAATTTCCACAAGCGCCGCTTTCGGCAAAGCCTTGACGGCAAAGGCCGCGCGCGCGGGGCAGTCGCCCGTGAAAAATTCGGCGTACACCTCATTCATCGGGCCGAAATCTGCAATTTCCTGAAGCAGAACCGTGCTTTTCACAACGTCCGTCATGGTATAGCCCGCTTCGTCCAGAATGGCCTTTACATTGGTGAGCGATTGGCGTGTCTGACTTTTGATGTCAGCGCCGGCAAATTCGCCGGTGGCGGGGTCTATGGGAAGCTGTCCCGAAACATAGATGAAATCCCCTGCAACAATTGCCTGTGAATAAGGGCCGATTGCGCCGGGAGCGCGCTGCGTGGAAACTTTTTTGTTCATAAATGGATTCTCCTTTAACGTTTCTGTTGGACTTCTATTCTAAAGCAAATGCGATCACAAATGCAACTTTTGCCATCAAAAGCCAAAGTTTTCTACACTTGTGCCAGATTATCCTGCACCTTTTTGTTCAAAAGGCTGTGCGTTTGCAGACATCATACCGCGATAGAGATAAAAGTGACAAAAAACATTGCCTGCGCTGCTGTCCCACAGAAGCGCAAAGCAACGCCGCGTTTCACCG
>JAVXUG010000091.1:0-5326 GCA_036642215.1 Ruthenibacterium sp. | reverse complement strand
GCTGATACAGCCAGCCGATGTCCATCACTTCGCGGCTGATGGTGGCGCTGAACATGGCAAGATGCTGCTTTGACTTGATGCTGTCAAGAATTTTGCGCACGTCCTTGTAAAAGCCCATGTTCAGCATTTCGTCCGCCTCGTCCAGCACAACGGTGGTCACATGCGACACGTCCACGGTGTGGCGGTTCATGTGGTCCTGCAGGCGGCCGGGCGTTGCCACCACAATCTGCGCGCCGCTTTTTAGCTGCTCAATCTGCTTTTCCATGTTGGCACCGCCGTATACGGTGACAATTTTAAGGCTCTGATAATAATGCGCAAGCTCGCGCAAATCGCCCGCAATCTGCTGCGCCAGCTCGCGCGTGGGCGCCATGATGACGGCCTGCGGATAGCGCGCGTCCTGCTTGACATTCATGATGAGCGGAATGCCAAACGCGCAGGTTTTGCCCGTGCCGGTGGGTGCCTTTGCGGTGACATCCTTGCCCGCCAGCATCAGAGGGATGGCTTTTTCCTGCACCTCGGTCATCTCGGTAAAGCCCATGCGCTCTACGGCCTTGCGCAGTTCATCGGGCAGGGTGAGTTCGCTGTAATTCATGTGGATGCTCCTCAACAGTTTCGTTTTTTATATTTTGTATTTAATATTGTATTGATAGCATAATATTTTACAGCAATGGAACAAAATAAAAGTACAGTCCGGGAGATTGACCTTGCTGTATGCGATTTCATGAAACCGCGATAAGTGTACCACAAAAGTGAAAAAAAGAAAAGGCAGATTGCAAACGGCGCAGGGCTGTGCGGCAAAACACGTGCGGTGTGCCGCAGAATACCGCCCGGTGCGCGGCAGACTGCAATTTGCTTACAGTCCGCGCTCGCGCCGCGAAAATATGCATCCGCAGTAGTTTTGCCGGTATAGACCGTACTGCGCGCAGAGCGCCGTGCTGCGCTGAAAGCCGCCCTTTTTCTTGAAATCCGACGGCAGAAAGCGCACGCCGTATTTCTGCTCCAGCAAAAGACCAAGCTCGTTCAGCTTTGCGGCGTTCTTGTGCGGGCTGACCGAAAGCGTGGTGGTGAAAAAGGCAAAGCCCCCCTCCGCCGCCAGCTTTGCGGTATGCTCCATGCGCAGACGATAGCAGGCAAAGCAGCGCGCACCGCCCTCGGCAATGGCTTCCAGCCCCCGCACGGCGGCGTAAAATTCCTGCGGGTCATAGGTGCTCTCGCGCACGGTCACGGTGCTGCCGTATACGCTTTGTACAAAGCGGTGCTGCTCTGCCGCGCGGCGCGCGTACTCCTCCGGCGGGTCAATATTGGGGTTGTAATAATCTACCGTCACCGAAAAATGTGCGCACAGCGTTTCCAGCACGCTGCTGCTGCACGGGGCACAGCAGCTATGCAGCAAAAGAGTGGGCGCAGTATCGCTGTTTTCGGCAAAAATGCGCTCCATGGCAAGCTGATAATTCATCAAAAACACCGCCTTTTTAAAAATGACACAAATGTTACAAAATGCTTCAAAGTATTGACAAACTTTGTTCACATGTGTCCTGTATACTATGAAATATCGGTTAGACAAAACGTCCGACCGTTTATGCCACAAAGAGTGAATCGCAAGAAGCTGGAGTTTACAGACGCAGCATTTTTTCTGCAAGGGGCTGAAAGGCGGCGCGCAGTCGCACAGAGCCTCAATGCGCTGACGCGAAAGCACGCTGCATTGTCCGGTGAAGCCTGTGCAAATTCCAAACTCTTTGATACAGACCCGTCTGTTTCCACAGAACGGATGGGTGGCGCGGGAGCGAAGAAATCTTTGCCCCACACGCGCTTTGGAGCCGGTGCTCCGCCAGTAGCCGGGTCATGGTCGGAAGGCTTCCGCATGGCCCGGTGACCACAAATTCTCTCGCATCCTGCGAGTTTATCATACAACAAGGCGGTAGCTTTCGCAAGAGGCTGCCGCTTTGCATTTCATTGTAAATTGTGCTATAATATACTATCTGCAATTTGACGGAACAAACAAAAAGCAGGCATAATTCTATGCAAAACAACGAAGTGACGCAGACAAAGTATTGGGAAAATAGAACGATACAGCGATAAATTTTCTGCTACAGCAGAAAACATTTTTGAAAAGGAAACAAAGAAAAGCCATGACGACACAGGAATTGGAACAGATCAATCTGCTTGCGGCAAAAAGCCGTCTGCCGGGTGGACTGACCGACGAAGAAAAAGCACAGCAGGCCTCGTTGCGTAAAAAATACGTGGAGGCGATGCGCGCGTCCTTGCTTGCGCAGTTGGACGGCGCACAGGTGCAAAATCCCGATGGAAGCCTCTCGCCGTTAAAAAAACGCGCTTCCCAGAAGGACGCTTCCAAAAAGC
This sequence comes from Ruthenibacterium sp., assembly GCA_036642215.1. Taxonomy (GTDB): domain Bacteria; phylum Bacillota; class Clostridia; order Oscillospirales; family Ruminococcaceae; genus Ruthenibacterium. Next base: position 2,968 of record JAVXUG010000091.1, on the reverse strand, counting down.
CGCAGAACAAAATAAAAGAGTAAGGAAAACCCGCGCAAGGGATCATTCTGACAGAAAGGAGACTCGCCATGCAGGAGGAGCACCGCAAAATCCGGTTGCCTAAAAGCTATTTTGACGCATCGCAGCCGCAAACCCGCGATGCGGACAGTGTGCTGGAGACGCGCTTTGACAGCGGGGCAACCGACGGAGCTGCCGAGCTGCCCATTCGCTTTCGCGGCTATCAGCCCGAGGCGGCGGACAGCTCGGACGCTGCGCTGGGAGCAGGCGTGGATTTTGCCGATGCACCGTTGTATCTGGATGACGCGTCGCTGCCCTTTCACGATGCGCAGCGGAATACAAGGATGCCGCCGGCAAGCGGCGCTGTCTTTCTGCCGGAGATTCCGGATATGCCTGCGGCGCAGGATGCCGCATCAAGTGCGCAGGCACAGCGCGCCGCTGCAAGCCCGCGCACACCGCAGCAGCCATACCGCGCGCAGCAGCAGCCGTACCGCGCGCCGGCAGATCGCACGGTGCCGCAGGGTTCGTCACAGGAAAAGCGCAGGGGCGGCGCTGCCGTTCAGCCGGATAACCGTGCGCGGGCACAGCAGCCGTCTGCCGGGGTACCCGTTATGGCGCACACGCCGCAGCACGCGGCAAATGCGCCGCACGGGCGCAGCACAAACCCAAAAGCAAACAGGAATTTGCGTGCGGACGCACAGGCTGCACCGCATCGCGGATCAAAAAAAACAAAACCGCCTCAAAAAAAGAAAAAGCACCGCATTCTTAAAAAGCTCATCGGCTTATGCGCATGCCTTTTGCTTTTGTGCAGCGGCGCGGTGGCGGTTTATCTTCCTATCGCTACGCGCAACGATTTTCTGTGGCTTGATCTTGCGCAGCTGCCGCATCGCGAGGCCACTGTTTTATATGCGCAGAGCGGCGAGGGCACATGGCAGGAATATGCGCGCCTTACGGCGACCCAGCAAAAGCAGTGGGTCGATCTTGAGAATATTCCGGCCGATTTGCAGCACGCCTTTGTCGCCATCGAGGATCAGAATTTTTATCAGCATCACGGTGTCAGCCTGACGCGCACGGCCTATGCCGTGCTGAACGAGGTCAAGCACGCGCTGACCGGCACCTATTTCGGCGGTGAAAACGGCATCAAGCAGGGCGCATCCACCATCGACCAGCAGCTGATTAAAAATTTGACCTACGACAACGATGCCGGCGGCTTTGAGGGGTATCTGCGCAAGATACGCGAAATATACCGCGCGTATAAAATGGACGCAGATTACGAAAAGGACGCTATTTTAGAGGCGTATCTGAACGTCATCAGCTTTACGGGCAACACGGCAGGCGTGCAGGCGGAAAGCCTGAAGCTGTTCGGAAAAACCGTCGATGCGCTGTCGCTTGAGCAGTGTGCAAGCATTGCGTCCATCACAAAAAATCCCTATCGCTATGACCCCGTGCGCAACGAGGAAAAGCACCTTACGCGCCGCAATTACATTCTCTACGAGATGTGGCAGCAAAAATATATCACGCAGGAGCAGTACAACACGGCCTGCGCACAGCCCGTCGGCCTTGCCGCGGGCGACTTTTCCATGCCGGAGCCTCCCATCACAAGCTATTTTACCGATCAGCTGATTGAGGATGTATCCGACGGCCTTTCGGCGGAATACGGTCTTTCACGCGCCGAGACAACCAATCTTTTGTACAACGGCGGGCTGCGCATTTATACCACGGTGGATGCCAATTTGCAAGGTGTGATGGAGCAGAACATGAAAAACAGTGCGAAATATTTTCCGCAGCCCGCCATTGACGCAACAGTTCCGGTGCGCGACGGCGACGGCAATCCCGTCAAGGACGAAAACGGAAAAATTGTGACGACAAAGGGCAAGGAAACACCGCAGGCCGCGATGGTCAGCGTCGGCTACGACGGCGGCTTGAAGGCGGTTGTCGGCGGCCTTGGCGAAAAAGAGATCAGCCGCGGCTTCAATCGCGGCACCGATGCGGTGCGGCAGGTGGGCAGCACCATGAAGCCCATTGGCGCGTATGCGCTGGCGCTTGACAAAAACCGCATCACATGGAGCACGCCGCTGATGGATGCGCCTGTGCGCAAAATTGAGGATGAGGCGACAGGCGAAAAGCGCGAATGGCCTGCAAACTTTACAAAGACCTATTCAAACGATACCATGCTTGTGGCCGACGCGCTGGCACAAAGCATCAATACCATAGCCGTGCGCGTGGGCGAGCGCGCGGGCATTCGGAGCATTTATAATTTTACGCGCACAAAGCTCGACATCACCTCGTTCACAAGTGCTGACCGCGCGGCAGGGCCAATGGTGCTCGGCTCGTCCACCTACGGTGTCACGCCGTATGAGCTGGCGGGCGCGTATATGATGTTCGGCAACGGCGGAACCCATACCACGCTGCACAGCTTTACCGACGTGCAGACGGGCACGGGGCGCAGCGTTTTACAGCCGGAAATTACGACACAGCAGGTGATCGACAGCGATACTGCCTATGTCATGAACCGTCTGCTCAAGGGTGTCATGCAGGGCGAGGGCACCGGTGCGGGCTATTCCGTGCAGGGCAATATGGAGAGCATCGGCAAGACGGGCACCACGTCCGACAACCGCGATTACTGGTTTGTAGGGCTTACGCCGTATTATGTGACGGCGACGTGGTACGGCTATGATTCCGGCGCAGCGCTGAACACGTCCATGGGAACGCATGCGCCCACCACCGCGTGGCGCGCCGTGATGCAGCAGACGCAGCGCGATATGCCCGAGGCTCAGTTTCCGACCGATGCCACTGTGATGATGGCGGACTATTGTACCGAGAGCGGCGGTCTTGCCACAGCGGGCTGTCCCCGCACGCGCACAGGCTATTATCGCGCAGGAACACAGCCCGGCACCTGCATTTTGCACGCGGCCTGACAGACAAAATCCGGCGGAAAAAACAGGCAAATCCGGCATTTCCCCTTGTGGAA
>JAVXUG010000090.1:0-5817 GCA_036642215.1 Ruthenibacterium sp. | reverse complement strand
CGGGGCAGGTGCCGGAGCCGGGGCGGGCGGCGGCGGTGCCAAAACCGTTACGGCGCAGGTCGAAGTATGCTTTGCGGCATCCGTCGCAAGGATCACGGCAGTGCCCGCGCTTATTCCTGTCACGATTCCATCTGACGAAACCACAGCCACGTTATCGTTATTGCTTGTCCATGTAATATTTTTTACCGTGGCATTGTCCGGGATGAAAATTGTGCCAAGGCCAAACTTTTCACCGATTGCAATCGTTTTAGCGGTTGTTTTCAGTATAATCTGGCTTGGATAAATAGCGGAAATGCTTTTGCTGACCACAAGGTTGATGGTCGTGCCTACTTTGACGGCAGTGCCTGCCGCAACATCCTGCGAAAGCACAAGATGCGGCGTAGTCGAGCTTTCGGTATAAGTGACCCTGTTCACGATAAGGCCAAGATAGGAAAGGTTCTGCTTTGCCGCCTCTAGGGTCTGCTTGCTGACATCCGGCACCGTGACAAGCTTTTCGGTTTTGCTTGGCATGGCAAGAAAAATCTTGACCGCCGCGCCCTGCATGACCACCGCACCGGTCGCGGGCTTTGTGCGGATGACTTCACCGGAGGCCACCTCATTGTTTTCCTCAATTTCGGTCGTAACCGTAAACCCCATCAGATTCAGCGTGGCCTGCGCGGTATCGCTGTCCATGCCGGTCACGTCCGGGATCAGTATTTTAGGATTTTTTTCAATGGCGCTTTCTGCGTCTGTATTGTCGGTATTATCTGCCGTATCGGGAGTGTCTGCACCGCTGCCGCTGCTCACATAAAGCGTGACGGCGGTGCCCTTTGTCAGCTCCTCACCCGCTGCGGGCGACTGCTTGAAAATAATACCGCTTTCATAGGAATCGTTGCTTTGCTCAATCACGGTAACTCTCAGCAGGTCATACCCTTTGATTGCCTGCGCCTTCTCTAACGTAAGTCCGTTAAGGTTTGGCATGATAATCTTGCCGCAAGCCGTGAATGCAATGCACAGCACCACCGCCAGAATTGTGGCGATAACACGCGTGCGCAAATTTACTGTAACACAATTTTTCATATCCTAGTCCTCCTAATATTTTTTATCTGCGATCCGGCTCGGCATTCCATGGTACGACTGTCGAGTGTCCCGCAAAGCGCCCAAATGACTAAAGTATTATCAACGCCTCACCCCTTTTACAAGCGCGATCAAACCGCGCAAAAATTTCGTGTGTCCTGTTTTATTTTTGTGTATGCCGTTTTATTTCGTATTCTCCTCATGATTTTTGTCGGCTGCGTCACGACTGTTTTTTTGCCGCATTTTCATACACAGAGCTGTGATCATGACCCCCGCTATAAACGCCAGCAGCCCCACCAGCACATAGACACTCGCGCCGCTGTGAAGCAGTACCGCACCGTATGCACCGGTGACGATGTCGCTTTGTGGCATCGCGCCTGCCACACTTCCGACTGCGCCAACAAGGCTGCTCAGCAGAGCAACGCAAGCACAGGAAAGTCCCGCAAGCAAATGAGTTTCCTGCGCGCGCCGTCTTTTTTTTGCACGCCGCAGCACTTCGCTCATCCGGCGATCTGTTCTGTCCGTCATGAAAACACCTCCTGCAAATTTTCTCTACACTCCTTTAAATACATGAAACCCAAAAAGTACTCACTAATTTACAAAATATTTTTATAAAAAAGCAAGAGCTGCCCAAACAGGCAGCTCTCGATCCGTTTTTCTGTTAGATGTACCTTTTTCGTAAGATTTTTCCCGCGACAAGCGCAATGGCCACCGTTGCAATCGGAAAGCAGTACCCGATTGTTTGCAGGGTACCGCCCGCGCCCACCAGCAGATTGTAGATGGCGTGATAGGTAATTGCGGCACAAAGCAGCCCCAGCGTCCCCGCAAGCTTTAGCCACGGACGCTTCCAGACATAGAGCAGACCGTATCCCACAATGACACCGCAGATGATGTGCATAGAACCCGTGCCAAAGCCCCGAATGAGGATATAGCTGAGCTGGGACGCACCGTTTTCGGTGAGATAGCAGACGTTTTCAAAGGTGGCAAAGCTTGCGCCAATGGTGATAATGGCCATGCGCACATCCTTTTGCTCCGGCTCAAAAATCAGCAAATAAAACAAAAGCGGCAGCAGCTTGATCACTTCCTCCACCACGGGGGCAATCTCCACCGCCGCAGTAGCCATATCCGCACCATAAAGCCCGGCAAAAAAGCTGTTGATATATGCCGCCAAAAGACAAACGGCATAGCCCACCGAAATCAGCAAAAGCGAGCGGCGATATCGCGTGCCGGCAAACAGTGCGCCCACCAAAAGCGGCGCAGTCAGACAGATGAGAATATTTTCAATATAGGTCACGCGTCCACCACCCTTTGCATGGCGGGCATCAGCAGAAAGAGTGCGCCCGAAAGCACAAAATCGCACCAGAAATAAGGACTTTCTATGGTGGCGGATTTAAAAAAGTACGAAAGTGTCCAAAGGGCAAACTCTGTAAAAATGACAAATAAAACGGCAAGATGAATCCACTGTCTGCGCCGTCCCTCGCCGGTTTTTTTCCGTGCACAGAGTAGTCCCCGCGCGGAATAATACGTGCAGACGGTCAGCAGCGGACACCAGAGAAGCGTTCCGAATACATCGCCCCAAAATAAAAAGCAAACGGTAACCGCAGCCGGCACTGCTGCCACAAGCCATGCAGCGGCGGACTGATTCCCCCGTTCCTCCGGTGTGGCAAGCGTAATATTAAACAGCAGCAAAAAAAGAAAGCTTGCAAACCAGGATAAGTCGGACACATAAAAAATCTTGGGCGTATCGGTCATAATGACAAGATAGGAGAGCCAAAACAGCAGACCCAAGGCAAACGTGCCATAAAAGCACGCGAGGATAAAATAAGATTGACTTTTGCGTCTGGCGGCAAGCGTTCCCGCCCAAAGTGCACAGCCGGTCGTGACAAAAAGCTGTATCGCATTGTCAATGATCTCGATCATTGTTTTTGTCCTCCACGCTTCTCTTGTGCAGATAAACGCACAAAATTGTGAGGCAGCTTCCCAGCAGAAAGCCCAGCAGAGCAATCACCAGATACCCCATGGCGGTTCCGCTTGAGAAAATGCTGGCAAAGCCGGAAAGATCCATATCCGCAGCGACGGACAGCCGCGCCATCACATTCGGCATGGCAAGCGCCGTTCCCGTCAGTAATAAAAGGCAGACAGCAGCAGAGGACAAGCTTAAAATGCGGCGGCTGCGCCGCTTTTTCGCTTGCGCCAATGCGTTTGCGCGCATCTTTACAATGCTCATTTGTTCGTCAATATTGCGCATTGGTCATTCCCTCCCTCTCCAAAATCGGACGCAGTGCCTGTTTGCCGCGATAGGCCAGATTGGCAATTTGCTTTTCGCTTTTGTGCATCACCGCAGCCGCCTGCTGATAGCTCATGCCCTCGAAATAGAGCAGATACAATACCTCGCGATAATCGGGCTGGATCTGCTGCATGGACAAGTGCAGCATGCGGTCGCGCTCCTTCATCTGCACAACATCCTCCAGCAGCTGCGCGTCCCCCAGTTCGCCTTCCAAATCCTCAAAGAAAAAAGCGTATCGCTCGCGCTTTTTTGCGAGAAAGCGCAGCGCCAAATTGCGCCCTGTTTTATAGAGATACGCCTTAAAGCCCCGCACCTCAAAGCGCGGACTTTTCGCCACAATGCGCGCAAAGGCCTCCAGCATCAAATCCTCTGCCTCGTTAATATCATGCGTATAGCCGCTGATGTAAAAGGTCAGGCTGTTTCCATGACGTTCGATAAGCTCCCTTAGAGCATTTTCTTCCCCCGCTAAAAAGCGGCGGTACAGCGCTTCATCTGTCACCATGATTGGCACCCTCCTTTTTCGAGCAGCGCGGATCGGTGGGCTTCTCTGCTGTTTTGGGAATCATCCACACCCATCCAAAACGGAGCAGCCCGGGAATGCGCTTTTTTTCGCAGTATTGGTGGACGCGCCGTTCCGATACGCCCCATTTTTCCGCAGCCTCTGCCGCTGAAATATAGTTCATTTTTTTATTCTCCGTTTCACACCGGCCATCATTACAAAATATTATATTCTATTTTCCGTATACTTTCAAGAGTGCAGCCCATTGTATTTTTGACATAGGTATGCCAAATGTCCGCTTAAAGCAAAGCGAAGCGGCGCTGCCTGCCAAATCAAGGAACCCACGCGCAGAAAGTCGAAAACGACATTTTGCGCGTGGGTTCCTTGTGTCCGAATCTATGGGGGAACGAGCCGCTTGACCGATGAAAGGGGCGCGGCAATCCGCGAAATTCTCGGCATCCACCGGCAAAGTTTCGTCTGTATGGGGGGGCGGATTTGCAAGGGTGACGGCGCGCTCAAAAGCGTCTGTGCGAACCCGGGCACCGCGAACCTTCGCGCGCATCCATTATATCGTTCCGACCGGCCGCAAGGGATAGCTGTGGTATAAAATCAAATCTTCCTCTGTGCTCTCGCGCTGCGCATGAAATCTGGTGCGGATGCGCTGTGCAATTTTTTCGGCATCCGCCTGCGAGGTTTGCGCCACCATCACCAGATACTGACAGCTCGAATACTGGGTTACTAGGTCCCCCATTCTCAGCGCCTGTTCAATGACATCGCTGAGCAAGCTCATCTGCTGATCCCTGTGTTCCAGCTTTGGGAAATCTCCTAGCTTATCTGTTAAGGTGAACAGAATCATATTGACCGGCTCCTTCCGGCGCAGCATTTTTCTTTCTTCATAGCGAAAAACACTTTTAAAAGTCTCGTAATCCATACAATAGGCACCTTTCTTGGGTGCCGGCTCGCGCAGCTCCTCTGCAATTCGTTTTACATCCTTCTGCACGCCGCAAGGTACTTGTCCGTTAAACGGATTCTTCTGCTTCTGCGCTTTCTTTTGGATGAGCACTTGATCCGCTCTGTCGAACAATTCCACAAATTTTTCACCTTTCTGTGCCGCGTTTCCTACTACTGTCATAGATACTTTAAGGCACAGGGAGCCGGGGAGCTGCAGCTTTTGAAAACGGTGTTCAATCTGAAGGACACGGGCGGAAATGGCGGTTTTGTCGAGAACATCAGGCAGGAATACCACAAACTCGTCACCGCCAATACGCCCCACCAGCCTTCCCGGAAGCCTGATGCAGGAAAACATCTGCGCCAGAATCGTGGCAACTATTTTCAAAACCCGATCGCCAACCGTATGTCCATACCGGTCATTGATTTTTTTAAAGTAATCCATATCCAGCACAAACAGTGTACCGCCCTGTTCGGAATCGAGCTGTTCGTTGACGCGGTATTCGATGGCTCTACGGTTATAAATGCCTGTCAAACCATCAATTTCCGCCATTTTTTGATAATCGAGCGAATCTTGTTCCTTGATTGCGATGGAAGCTTTCATGCGTTGTTCCTCCGTTTCTTTTTGCCAGTCTCAGCAAAAAATAAGGCTGTCCCTTTTGTTCGGTCGCTTCACGCGTTGCAGCAGTGACCCTGCAAAGGCGGGAACACAAGTGGCTGCCCGCGCGCATATCCTACAGGGCTTATAAAAATTCAGCTTTTGTTACCATCATCTCCGGCAACCCATAGGCAAGCCATGCCTGCGCGGTGACGGCTGTTAAAATTGGTGCGTTCTATTTCTTAAATACATAAAATCCAAAAAGTACTCACCAAATTTGCAAAGCTTCACAAAATTTACATAAAAATGAAGCCGCTTAAAAAAGCGGCTTCAGAATACGGTTACGGATGATAAGAATGGGGCATTTATATTGTTTTGCCGATTGCCAAAATTCTCTCGTTACAAATCATTGATTGTCTCTACGACAGA
>JAVXUG010000089.1:0-5859 GCA_036642215.1 Ruthenibacterium sp. | reverse complement strand
GTAAAAGCTATCGTGCACAATGCAGTTTGCAGTGCAGCCCAAAACGCCGCCGGTCAGAACAGCTGTTTCAGCGCATTGATATTGGTGCTGTTGATGCATAAGGGCAGTGCCAGAATGACCTCGGTTCCGCCGTCGGCCGCCTGCCGGATGGTGTATTGCCCCATGCTGCCCGCCGTAAACTGCTCGCCGGCCGCACCCGTGATATCTCCGCGCAGCAGCGCCTGCGACACATACGCCGACAGACGACCCAAATCAAGCGGGTTCCAGAGATATGCATAGGGACAAACGGCTGTCTCGTCATCCGAGATATAAGCGGCCATTTCACTTGGCAGCCCAAGCCCCGTCACCTTTACGCTGCTTTTGGCGCGCTGCACGGCGGCGGCCGCGGCGGGCAGCCCCACCGCCGTCGGGCTGCAAATCACCTTTAAATTGGGGTACTGATCTAAAAGGCGCTGTGTTGCGGCGGCGCTGGCCTCGCTTTCGTCGTTGCCGTACACAATATCCACCAGCCGCAGCTTTTTGTATTTTTCGTTTTGCAGCACCTTTTTCATCGCGTCAATCCATGCGTTTTGGTTGGCAGCCTGACTTGTCGCGGACAGAATCGCCCACTGTCCCGCGCCGCCGCTTAGCTCATACACCGCATCCACAAGCACCTGCGCCACATCCTCTGTGGTGGTCTGATTGACAAAGGTCTTTCGGCTGGCAGGGTTTGTGGAGGAATCCATGCTGGTCACGACAATGCCGGCATCCATCGCCTCCTGCAAGCTCTCTTGCAGCGCATCCGCATCGTTGGCAGCCACCGTGATGGAATCCACCTCTTTGCCCACCATTTCGCGTATCAGCGAAATTTGCGCCTCAGCCGTCGCCTCGCGCGGGTTTACAATAAGGCAGATTTCCCCCGCCGCCTCAATCACCTCGCGGTAGCCCTCAGCCGTGCAGTCGTTGTAGGGGTTCCCCTCCGCCTTGGTGACAAACGCATAGGTGTTGACGTGCGGCTCGCTTGCGGGTGCATCAACGGGCGCAGAGCGCGCACCGCACGCGCAGCCTAAAAGCAGCAGTGCTGTCATCATGCCAATTCTGATTTTTTGCATTTCACACGCTCCTTGCCATTTTCTTTTTTCAGCATACTGTATTCGCTGTTTTTTTGCAAGTATTTGACATTTGATGTTGTTTTTGCCATACTGTTATTATGATTTTTTGATTCACACTGTAACCGTGGAGAACAACATGAAAGTGCTAATCGTAGACGATGAACGATTGATTCGCGAGGGCTTGCTCGCACAGATAAATTGGACGGCACTGCATATCGACACCGTGCTGCAAGCCGACGACGGCTTGCACGCGCTCGAAATTGCAAAAAAGGAAAAGCCGGAATTTGTGCTGACGGATGTGCGCATGCCGCGCATGGACGGCATTGCCTTTGCCGAGCAGTTTGTGCAGCTTTTGCCGGAGAGTCACATCATTTTCATGAGCGGCTACTCCGACAAGGACTATTTGAAAGCCGCCATCAAGCTAAAGGCGGTCAGCTATGTGGAAAAGCCGGTGGACTGTGCCGAGGTGGAGGGTGCTTTGCAGGAGGCAATCTGCCTGCGCCGCCTGAACGAGCGCAACAAGGACGCGCAAAATTTGCGCGTGCGCGAGGAGAACGGCCGCCTTGCTGTGGCGGTCACGCGCCCGGGCATCGAAAACGATCCCATCACCCTGCAGCTGTGCAGCTCCTTAGGGCTTACCTTTGGCCCCGCAACGCGGTTCTGCACGGTTCTCGGCAAGGTTTCCGTCTCGTTTACAGAGCTTGAATATGCGCAGAGTCAGCGCATTTTAGACGATCTGCAAGGCTTTGCCGCAGAAAAGAACCTATCACTTTTCTATGCGTTCAAATACAATCAATACCTTATCTTTCATCTTTACAGCGATGCGCTGACCGAGGAGATTGCGCTGGATTTTGCGCAGCATTTATTCGCGCTGCTCTGTGTGTGCGCCCCCTTTTATATTTCCGTGGGAACAATCGTCACCGGTCTTTGTCGGGTTTATCTTTCGTATCAAGAGGCTGTTTTGCTCATTCAAAGCAGTTTTTTCAGAGAGGAAAATTCCATCGTGCACGCGGGGGAGCCTGCCGAGGAGGTGGATTGTTCCTTTTTGGAGCGCTGTCCCGCCGCATTTGAAGCTGCTTTGCACGAAAAGGATGCGGACGGCGTAAAGGCGGCCGCCTGTCAGTTGTATTTGAATTTGAAAAACTGCTGCACCCTCGCCTCGGCGCAGGTCAAGGATGTCTATTACCGTCTGTTTACCGCGCTGGAAAACGCCGCGCTGGAGCAGCAGCTCAGCCTGCCGATGGACAGCCCGCTTTACACCGCATGGGAGGCCGTGACCACCTGCGACAGCCTGTGCGCGCTGCACCGGCTGCTGCTTGAAAAGACGCGGCAGCTATTTGACGCAATCTGTTCGCATGCGCCGGAAAATCAGATTGTCTTTATGATGAAAAACTATATCCGCCGCGAATTTTCCGCGGACACGCTCTCCGTCAAGGATGTCAGCGACCATGTATTTCTTTCGGCTGCCTATGCCTGCACTTTGTTCAAGGCGGAGACGGGGCAGACCATCAACCAGTTTATCACCGAGTTCCGGCTTGAAAAGGCAAAGCAGCTTTTGATGGACCCGCGTCACACCATTGCGGATATTTCCGCGCAGGTGGGCTACGCGGACGGAAATTATTTTGGCAAAAGCTTTAAGCGCTTTGTGGGGCTGTCACCGTCGGAATACAGGGAGAAAATGCTGCCATGAAAAAGCTGATACGCTCACTTGTGCAGCATTATACGCTGGATATGCACCTATACACAAAGCTGCTGATTTCTCACATGACGCTGATTGTCATTCCTATTTTTGTGCTGACGGTATTTTTATACGGCAGCCTGTACGACGCGCTTGTCACCGACACCATTAGCAGCGAGCAGGCGCTGACAGAGCAAACCGCCAGCACTGTGGAGGCGACGCTTGCGCGGGTGGTTTCCACCGCCAACTCCATGCAGGATTCCATCAAAAAAGCGGGGCTGTTCCGCGTGGGGAACACCCCGCAGGAGCGGCAGCTTCGCACCTTTACCGAAAGCGTGCAAAGCCTTGCGGACGGTCAGGTCGTCACCGATGTGCGGGTATATGTTGCGGATATTTTTTCGGATTATTTCAAAAACGCCACCGCGGACGCGCTGATACAGCCGCTGTCCGGCGTGCAGTCCACATACTGGTACGGCATCATAAGCTCCGGCAATTCTGCCCTGTCAAAGGGCTTTTGGTGTCCGTCGCTCTATCTGTCGCCAAACGAAATTGCACACAGCGGCGAGCTTGCCTATATTGCCTGTCTGCCCTATGCAAACGGCGGCGAGCCGAATATTTGTGTCGCTGTCTATTTTTCGCAAAAAAGCATCGACGGTATTTTGCAGCAAAATTTAAGCGTTGCCAACAGCGCCGCCTATATCATCAACCAGCGCGACGCGCTGGTGTCCACCTCCAGCACGGCGCTCTCCGGCGCATATTCTATGTCAAACCGCTATCTTGAAGATACCGTCGGCTCTTTAAACCGCTACGTCATGGGCACATATCTTGGCGAGGATATTTACATCGGCTATTACGACGTGGCCGACACCGACTGGCGCATTGTGTCCATTCTGCCCGCCGACAATTTAATCCGCAAGGGTACCCTGCTGGTGGCGGAATACGCCGGCTTTTACCTTGTGTTCTCCTTGTTGGCACTGGCGCTGGCACTGGCGCTTTCGCACTCCATTACAAAGCGCATCACCGCCGTTGTGCAGCAGATGAAAACCGTGGAAACCGGAACGCCGGTTCCCTTGCCGCAGGCTGTCGCGGCGCACGATGAAATCGGCGTGCTGACGGACACCTACAACTCTATGGCAAACGAAATCAACAGTCTGCTGGATACGCAGGCACAGACCTCCAAGGCCTTGCAGCTCTCGGAATTTAAAGCGCTGCAGGCACAAATTAACCCGCATTTTCTATACAACAGCCTTGATATGATCAACTGGCTGTCGCTTGCGGGCGAAAGCCAAAAGGTGACGCAGGCCATTCATGCCCTGTCGCGCTTTTATAAGCTTACGCTCAGCAAAAAAGATACGCTTGGCACTGTGGACAAGGAATTGGAGCACGTATCGCTGTATGTACAGCTGCAAAATATGCGCTTTGAAAACCGCATTCACTTCCTTGTGGACGTGCCGGACGAGCTGCTCTATCATCAGATTCCGAAGCTGATTTTCCAGCCCATTGTGGAGAACAGCATTTTGCACGGCATCTTGGAAAAGCCGGAAAAAGAGGGAAGCATTACGCTGACCGCATGGCGCGAAAATGACGATATCGTTTTTTATGTCATTGATGACGGCATGGGCATGACAGAAACTGTGTCCGACAAAATTCTGCGCGGCGAGGACACCGGCGCGGGGCAAAACAACATTGGCATCTACAACACGCACTGCCGTTTGCAGCTGTTTTATGGGCCGGGCTACGGCTTGCACTATAAAAGCGAGCCGGGCAAGGGCACCGAGACAGAGATACGCATTCCCGCGCGCGAGCTGCCTTATAGCAATTTAACAAAATAAAAGCACGACGTACCGTTTTCTTTGCCTGTTGCGGTTTCATTCATGATGGGAATGGGAATCATGAACGAAACCGCAACAGGCAATCTTTTATACTCATATTTTATTTTTCGGCACAAAGGGTTTTGAGCTGCGGCGTGTCCGCATTTTGCCTTGTGACAGGCCTCTCGCCCTATGCGCCGCCTGTGTCCGCGCGCGCAGTGTCCTGTGCAAACGCCCGCCTGTATTGCAGCGGCGTTTGTTCGCACAGGCGTGCAAACTGCGTGCTGAAATTACTCTCGTTGCCAAAGCCGACCCGCCTTGCAATTTCGCCCACGCCAAGCTGCGTGGTGCAAAGCAGCTCTTTTGCGCATGTGATGCGGTAGTGCAGCAGATAATCATACGGCGTAGTGCCCATATACTGCCGAAACAGCCGGATAAAATAATATTTAGAAACGGGAATCTGCTGCAAAACCGTGTCGATGGACAGTGCCTGCGCAGAGTGCTCCCGCAGATAGGCGGCGGCGTTAAAAATATCCTCCTTGCGCGACTTGCCCTGCGCGGTGCTGGCCGTCAGGCGAGACAGCTCTGCCGTATGCAGAATGCCGTGCAGCGCAAGCGAAACCTCAAGGCTGTCCGTGGTGCAGTTTTGCCGCGCATGGCGCAAAAGCTGTTTTAAGCTTTCTTTGATGCTCTGCGCCTGTGCCGCGGGCGGGTGCAGCGGCTCCTGCGCCGTCTGCTGCATTGCAAAAAAAGCGCGCACGCCCGCGCCGTCCGCATGTGCCCAATAAAAGCTCCAGTGCTGCTCGTGCGGTGCGGTGCAATAGCTGTGTGCCGTGCGGCAGTCCAAAATAAAAAACGAATCCTCCGAAAGCTCGAACCGCGCATCCCCTTGGCAGAGCTGCCCTGTGCCGCTGAGCGTATAAAACAGCAGGTAGCTCTCCTTACTGCTGCGCTGTGTGGAAAAGTTTTTGCGCGCGTAAAACAGGCCGGCCTCCGTGCAGTAAAAAGGCAGCGCGCGGATGGCCTGCGTGGGCGTAGCGCGCAGCCAACGCGAATGCGGCTCCACATCCATATAATAAGTGAGCATTTGCGCTTCCCTCTCTGCCGACAGGCTGTCATAGCAATTTTTCAATAAAAAGCTGCAATTTTTCGCATTGCGTTTCTCTCATCAAGACTGTTACAATCATCATAGAACAAAATTGGGAGGAATGCAATATGACAATATCCGCAAAAATCAAGCCGCCGCTGCGCGCGCGCATCGGACTTTATTCCGCAGGAC
>JAVXUG010000088.1:0-6123 GCA_036642215.1 Ruthenibacterium sp. | reverse complement strand
CAGTTTCGCAAGCTGTAAAAAGCATCAAGGTCTTGCAAAACTGCTGTAAAAGCAACTGCGGACAAGCACCGCTCAGCGCCAAAAGGTAAGATACACCGCCGCCGCCAGCGACAATACGCCGATGATTACGCTGAACATGCTTGTCTGGCGCATCGACGTGCCGGCGCGCTCCGGCTTATCGGGCTTGCCCGGCAAAAACACAATGTCAAGGGGCGCACCCACATCATACTTTGTCTTTTCGGCAAAACGGCACGTCGTCTCATAATAGCGCCCCTCGTAGGTGTAGCCGAAAACGGGGCGGAAGGTGCGCCCGCCGTCTGTCGTCTCGTTGCCCTTAATGTGCGCCGTCCAATGCACCCCGCGCACCGCAAGCGCCCGGTCGCGCAACATCAGCGACACGCCATACCACAGCCAAAGCGCCGCCATTGCATAAAATAAAACGAGAAAAGTCATCACACTGTCTCCTTGCTTTTTTGTTTCATCTGATCGTAGTATAGCACATTTTGTGCGGCGCGCGCATCTGCCAAAACAGAAATCAGCACCACGCAGAGGAATAAAAATGAACGACGTGTAAAAGTTTTGTCTTTTCATGCGTTTTTCACACGAAATGGCTTGTGCTATTTTTAACAAAGCGGTATAATAAATCCAAATCGGTTTTTGTAAACCTATTGTAACTCAGGAAGGGAAAGGTGTCAAAACATGACGGACAACAAAAATGTACTCGCATGGATTGAAGAAGTAAACGCACTGACAAAGCCGGAGAAGATCGTTTGGATCGACGGCAGTGAAGCACAGCTGAAAGCGCTGCGCGACGAGGCTTTGTCCACAGGCGAAATGGAGGAGCTGAATCAGAAAGAACTGCCCGGCTGCCTTTTGCATCGCACCAAGAAAAACGACGTGGCCCGCGTAGAGGATCGCACTTTCATCTGCACCAAGAAAAAGGCCGACGCCGCCCCCATCAACAACTGGATGGAAACAAGCGAAATGAAAGCAAAGCTGCTGCCCCTTTATGACGGTGTCATGCAGGGTCGCACCATGTATGTCATTCCGTACTGCATGGGCCCGCTCGGCAGCAAATACTCTAAGGTCGGCGTAGAAGTGACCGATTCTATCTACGTTGTGCTGAACATGGACATCATGACCCGCATGGGTCAGGGTGCGCTTGACCAGCTTGGCAGCGAGAGCAACGACTTTGTGCGCGGCATGCACTCCAAGGCCGCCGTTGACCCCGAGAACCGCTACATTGTGCAGTTCCCGGAGGAAAACGCCATCTGGTCCATCAACTCCGCTTACGGCGGCAACGTGCTGCTGGGCAAAAAATGCTTTGCGCTGCGCATCGCCTCGTATCAGGGCTTTAAAGAGGGCTGGCTGGCCGAGCATATGCTGATTTTGGGCATTGAGGACCCGACCGGCAACGTGCAGTATATCACGGCTGCGTTCCCGTCCGCCTGCGGCAAAACGAACCTTGCCATGCTGATTCCGCCGGACTATTTAAAGGAAAAAGGCTACAAGGTCTGGACCGTCGGCGACGACATTGCGTGGCTGCACATTGGTGACGATGGTCGCCTGTACGCCATCAACCCGGAGGCGGGCTTCTTCGGTGTTGCGCCCGGCACAAATGCAAAATCCAACTACAACGCGCTGATGAGCGCACAGAAAAACACCATCTTCACAAACGTTGCCCACAATTTGGACAACAACACTGTGTGGTGGGAAGGTCTTGACAAAAACCCGCCTGTCAACGCTGTGGAGTGGACCGGCAACAAGGTCAACGGCAAAGAGTATGTCGCCGAGGGCAACAAGCTGGCGCATCCGAACAGCCGCTTTACCGCACCGGCCGTCAACTGCCCGTGCCTGTCCAAGGAGTTTAACAACCCGAACGGCGTGCCTGTCACCGCAATGGTGTTCGGCGGCCGCCGCGCCAAAACAGCTCCGCTTGCCTACCAAAGCTTTGACTGGAACCACGGCGTTTACGTCGGTTCCGCCATGGCCTCTGAGACGACCGCTGCCGCGACCGGTGCCGTGGGCGTTGTGCGCCGCGACCCGATGGCAATGCGTCCGTTCTGCGGCTACAACATGGGCGACTATTTCGGTCACTGGATTGAAATGGGCGAGAAGCTTGGCGACAAAGCGCCGAAAATCTTCAACGTCAACTGGTTCCGCACCGACGACGAAGGCCACTTCATTTGGCCGGGCTTCGGCGACAATATGCGCGTGCTGATGTGGATTCTCGACCGCTGCAACGGCAAGGTTGATGCCAACAAAACAGCCATTGGCTATGTGCCGAACGCACAGGACATCGACATCACCGGTCTTGACGGCATCACCGTTGACACCGTGAAGGGTCTGCTTGAAATTGACAGCAAGCTGTGGCTTGAGGACGTTGCGGGCGTGGAAGCGCTGTACGACGAAATTGGCGAGCGCGTGCCCGCCGAGCTGCGCAAGCAGCTGGCTGACTTCAAAGCGCGCCTGCAATAAGAGGCGCTGCACTTCGGGATTTTATTCTGTCGCGGTTTCTTTCCTGACAGGATAGACTGAATTGCTGTAGAATATTTTACGGGCATTCTCGTTTTTGAAAGCGAGAATGCCCGTATTTTATTCTATCCGCGTGGCAAGCGCAAAGAGAGATGCCGCATCGTCCCGCCCTTTGCCTTTTCTGCAATTTTTACAGCAGCTTAACTGATGATCGCTTATCTTGAACGCTTGAAAAGCTGCGATCAATCCCTTCGCGCGCGGCGATTCTATGCGCCGGCGCGCCGGCTATAAACGATGCACAAATGCAATGTGAAATCACATTGCGATAAACCCTTGCGCGCGGCGATTCTATGCGCATTTTGACAAATGCCATCAACCGCGCGATTGCGCATAGCACAAAGCGGCAGCCACAAAGCCTGTGACTGCCGCTTTTTTTCATTTGCGATCGGCTGCAAAGCCGCGCCGTCTACTCTGCCTTTTGGCGCTTGATGACCTTGAGCCGCGTAAATTCCTCGCGCTCGTGCTCCTCCAGCGTTGCGGAGATGTAGCGAATATTGCCGTCCAGCCGCGGCAGGACAACGTTTTCCAGCATGTTGGCGCGGCGCTGCGTCTTTTTGATGGCGACCGCCAGACGGTACACGCTGTTTTCAATGCCTGCCAAATGCGCGCACATCTGCTTGACGCGGTCAAAGCACACATAGGCATAGTCAAGCTGCGAATTGGTATCGCCAAAGCCGTAATATGGGCGAAGCGGCGTGATGATCAGGTCGGTCGTGGGCAAATCCACGCCCATGATGCTGTGGCTCGACATGGTAAAGCCGTCCTCCACAGGCACAAATTCGTCCAGCGAGCGCGTGATGCCGAGCGTGATGTTCGCGTTTTGCAGCGCGGCATACGCCTTTGTAAACGTGCTGCCAATTTCCTTTTGCAGGGTGGAGGCCTGGTCAATCATTTTCATCATTTCGCGCATGAGCACGTTGCGCTTTCGGTCAAGCAAATCAAAGCCCAGCTTTGCCAGCGACAGGTTTTTTTTGCAGGCAATCAAATTGCCCTTGGTGGGGAATATCTGTTCTGCCACGACCTTGACCTCCTTTTGCTTTTCAATTTCTTATGGAAAAGGCTCTTATTTTATTGCATTGCCCTAGTGCTTTCCGTAGTGCTCGTCAAGCACCTTTGCGTCGATGCGCTCTAATTCCTCGCGCGGGAGAATCGACAGCAGCCGCCAGCCTAAATCAAGGCTCTGCTCAATCGTGCGCTCTAATTGAGCGCCTTGCCCGATAAATTCGCGCTCGAAATGGCTGCCAAAATCAAGGTACAGCTTGTCTGTGCCCGACAGCTCCTCCTCGCCGATGACGCTGGCAAGCCCGCGCGCATCGTTGACCTTGGCGTAGCTTGCGAAAAGCTGGTTTGACACATCGGCATGATCCTTGCGCGTAAATCCCTCGCCGATGCCGTCCTTCATCAGACGTGACAGGCTTGGCAGCACGCTGATGGGCGGATAAATGCCCTGCTGATCAAGATAGCGATCCAGCACAATCTGCCCCTCGGTGATGTAGCCGGTCAAATCGGGGATGGGGTGCGTGATGTCGTCGTTCGGCATTGTCAAAATGGGAATTTGCGTCACACTGCCCTTGCGCCCCTTGAGAACGCCCGCGCGCTCGTACAGGCTGGCAAGGTCGGAGTACAGGTAGCCCGGATAGCCCTTGCGTCCGGGGATTTCGCCCTTGCTGGACGAAAACTCGCGCAGCGCCTCGGCGTAGCTTGTCATGTCGGTCATGATGACAAGAATGTGCATATCCTGCTCAAACGCAAGATATTCTGCGGCGGTCAGCGCGCAGCGCGGCGTTAAAATGCGCTCGACAATGGGGTCGCTCGACAAATTGAGGAACATGGTCACGCGGGAGAGCGCGCCGCTCTCCTCAAAGCTGCGGCGAAAATATTCCGCCACATCCTTTGTCACGCCCATGGCGCAAAAGACAACGGCAAAGCTTGCGCCCTCCTCCTCGCTGATTTTCGCCTGACGCACAATCTGCGCGGCAAGCTTGTTGTGGCTCATGCCGCTTCCGCTGAAAATGGGCAGCTTTTGCCCGCGAATCAGCGTAATCAGCGTGTCAATCGCCGACACGCCCGTGCGGATATAGTTGCGCGGATAGCTGCGGCTGACAGGGTTGATGGCACTGCCGTTGATGTCGGCGCATTTTTCGGGATAGACAGAGCCAAGCCCGTCAATTGGCGCGCCCGCGCCGTTAAAAATGCGGCCGACAATTTCGGGCGCAAGGGGCAGCTCCATGGGCTTGCCCATAAAGCGCGCGCTTGTTCTGTTCAGCGAGAGGCCGCTGGTGCCGGCAAAAACCTGCACCACCGCGCGCTGACCGCTCAGCGCGACCACGCGTCCTGTGCGCATGCCCTCGGCTGTGCGGATTTCGACCATCTCCTCAAAGCTGGCGTTTTCGATGCCGTCAATGGCAACGAGCGGGCCGTTGATATCGGAAAGTCCCAGATATTCCATAGCCACAGGCAGTCACTTCCTTTCTATGCTTTGGGTGCCGGTGTTGTCGGCGTGCTCGCCTGCGGCTTTGCGGTCAAAAGATTCTGCCGCGCCGTGTACTGTTCCAAAAGCACCGCGCAAATCGCATCCATCTCGGCCTCGTAATCGCCAAACATTTCAGGCTTATCGTTCGGGATTTCGTACTTTACTTTAATCAGCTTGTCAAACAAGCCCTTTTCGCTCATGGCGCTCACGGGCACGCCCGCCGCCACAAGCTCCTGCGATTTATCGTACAAATGCAAAATTGCATGCATCATCCACATCTGCTTTTTAAGCGGCACATAGGTGTCGTTTTCGACAAAGGCATTTTGCTGCAAAAAGCCGACGCGGATCACGCGCGCTGTCTCCAGCGTGACCTTTTGGCTGTCGGGCAGTACATCGTTGCCAATCAGCTTCACAATTTCCATCAGCTTGTTTTCCTCGCTCAGCAAGCTGAGCATTCGCCCGCGCAGCTTGCAAAAGTCCGGCCCCAGATTTTTGTCGTAATAAGGGTCGAGATCCTCGTAATATTCGCTGTAGCTGATGGTCCAGTTGATGGACGGATAATGGCGCGCATAGGCAAGCCCCTTGTCCAGCGCCAAAAAGCAGCGCACAAAACGCTTTGTGTTCTGGGTGACAGGCTCTGAAAAATCGCTGCCCTGCGGGGATACCGCGCCAATCAGCGACACGCTGCCGTCCGTGCCGTTCAGCGCCTGCACGCAGCCCGCACGCTCGTAAAAAGCGGCAAGGCGGCTGGGCAGATAGGCCGGAAAGCCTTCCTCGGCGGGCATTTCTTCAAGACGGCCGCTGATTTCACGCAGCGCCTCCGCCCAGCGCGAGGTAGAATCCGCCATCATGGCAACATCGTAGCCCATGTCGCGGTAATATTCCGCAAGCGTCACGCCCGTGTACACGGACGCTTCGCGCGCCGCCACCGGCATATTGCTGGTGTTGGCAATCAGCACCGTGCGCTCCATCATTAAGCGGCCGTTTTTCGGGTCCTCCAGCTTGCTGAATTCCTCCAGCACGTCGGTCATTTCGTTGCCGCGCTCGCCGCAGCCGACGTAGACGATAATGTCCGCGTCGCACCATTTGGCAAGCTGATGCTGCGTCATGGTTTT
>JAVXUG010000087.1:0-6526 GCA_036642215.1 Ruthenibacterium sp. | reverse complement strand
TGCTGGTTGTGTCGATGTTCGCGTATGTTATCTCGCGCTCTGATTTTAAATACCGACGTCCTTTCGCATTTTTTGTATTCTTTACCATGCTGTTCAACGGCGGCATGGTGCCGTCGTACATCATCAACGTCAACGTGCTGCACTTAAACGACACCATCTGGGCGCTGATTTTGCCCATGCTTGTGAACGGCTTTTACATTATGGTTATGCGGACTTTTTACGCCACCACAATTTCGCCCGCTATTTTGGATGCCGCAAAGATTGACGGCGCGGGCGAATTTCGCACATTTTTCAACATCGTGGTTCCGCTTTCAAAGCCGGCCTTTGCAACCGTGGGTCTGTTTACCGTCATCGGCTACTGGAACGACTGGATGCTGGCGATGCTGTACATCACCGACCAAAAGCTGGCGCCTGTGCAGTACACACTGATGAAGGTGCAAAATAACCTTGAATTTGTCAAGCAGTCCGCAAAATATTTAACCTCGGTGGAGGGCATGCAGCTTGCTATGAACACCCCGACAGACAGTGCACAAATGGCGCTTACGGCGCTTGTCGTTACGCCATTGCTGATAGCTTATCCATTCTTCCAAAAATACTTTGTAAAGGGGTTAACCATAGGAGGTGTGAAGGAATAATTGTAACTTGTACCGTATTTTTTAACGCAGCATGATTTAAAGGAGGAAACAAAATGAAAAACGGAAAAAGAATCGTTGCTCTTGTACTAAGCACTGTGATGCTGGCCTTTGCGTTTTCTGCGTGCGGGGGCAAGGCTCCCTCCGCACCCGCACAAAGCGCGGCGGCATGCACCGCGGCTTCCACTGCCGCGGGCATTGACCACAGCAAAGAGGTCAATCTTGTATGGTACCAGTTTGTTGACAAGGTAATGCCCGACCAAGACAAGGTGCTTGCCGAAGTGAACAAATATCTGAAAGAAAAAATTAACGCCACCGTGACGGCGAACTTTATGTCCCTTGATGATTACCAGCAGAAAATGCCGGTTATCATTTCGTCCGGTCAGGAATTTGACGTTTGCTTCTCCACCTCGTGGATGGTCAATTACAACGAATATGTAGCCAAAAAAGCATTTTTGCCCATGAACGATTTGCTGGACACCTATGCGCCGGAGACGAAAAAATTTATTCCCGAAAGCTACTGGAACGGCCTTACCATCGACGGCAATATCTATGGCGTTCCCGGCTACAAGGAAGCCGGACATCAGTTTGGTATCATGTATAACAAGGACATGGCGGACGAAATGGGCATTGATATGTCGGGCGTAAAAACGCTGAAGGATTTTGGCCCCATTTTGAAAGCCGTCAAAGAAAAACGCCCTGACCTGCTTGGCGTGTCTGGCAGCCTTTACAATTCAGCGCTGCCGCTGGAGCATTTAAGCGGCGACTGGATGCTGCCCGGCGTTTTGAACGTGCCGGAGATGGAAACCTTCAAGGACGCGCCGGAGGGCAAAATTATCAATCAGTTTGAAACGCCCGAATTTATGGAATTTTCTAAAATGGCGCGCGAGTGGTATACAAGCGGCTATACCCCCAAGGACCCCGTAAACTATGGCAGCGCAGGCACCGCCAACACAGACATGAAAGAGAAAAAGCTGTTCTCGTTCTTGATTTGGTACGCCCCCGGCTGCGAGTCCTCTCTGGAAGCACAGTACGGCTGCAAGCTTGGCTATGTGCCGCTGTATCGTCCTATTTTGGAAACAGCCGACACCAGCGGCGGCGCAATCCACTGCATTTCGCAAAGCAGCAAAAACCCTGAGCGCGCCATGGAGTTTATCAATCTGCTTGAGACAGACGAAAAACTGGGCACTTTGCTGCGCCACGGCATCGAGGGCGTGCACTACACCCTGGAGGGTGATCAGGCCAAAATGCTTGCCCCCGCAGACAACCCCGTATACGACTACGGCTCCGGCTGGCCGCTCGGCACCATTTTTAATCAGAAATGGACGACATCCTTCCCGGCAAACACAGAGCAAATGTATCTTGATTTTAACGCAACGCTTGCGCCCACCGCAGGACTTGGCTTCACCTTTAACCAAGAAAATGTGAAAAACGAAATTGCAAGCTTAAACAACGTAATCAAGGAATTTTTTGATCCGATTACCTATGGTGTTGTTGACCCCGAGGAATACATCCCGAAATTCAACGAAAAGCTGAAGGCAAACGGGCTGGACGCGTACATGACAGAGCTGCAAACGCAGTTCGACGCGTGGAAGCAATAATTCTATAACACACACAGTAGCAACCGGATTTTCCGGTTGCTATTGCGTGGTTTTTCGGTGTATGATAGAGAAAAGCTTGTTGCCCGTAAAAAAGGAGACTCCGGATGAAAGCGCTGATTGTCGACGATGATTTGCTTGTGTGCAAGGGTTTAAAAAAGCTGATTCCGTGGACGGAATTTGGCTTTGACGAGGTGCTTGAGGCGCACAACGGAAAAGATGCCTACGACTTAGCCATACAGCACAGTCCCGACATTATTATCTCCGACATCAGCATGCCACTGATGGATGGCCTTACCTTTTGCGAAAAAATGTTTAAGGCTGTGACAGGCAGCCCGATTATCCTGCTCAGCGCCTACGAAAATTTTGAATATGCGCGCACCGCCATGAAATACGGTGTCACACACTACCTGTTAAAGCCCATCAATAAAAGCAAAATGGATGAGCTGAAAACCATCATTAAAGAATTGATTGCGCAAAAAACAGACCGCACGGAATCGCTGACCGTTTTTGGCGGCGATATTGAGCGCAGCATTGTAAAGGCCGTTACGGCGCTGGACGATGCGTTTCTGCAAGATTTATTTGAGAGCAAGCTGCACAATATGGGCATTGACAACTCCGAAAAAAAGGTTGTTTACATCGCGCTGATTAACCTGCTTTTCAGCTGCTATGAAAACGAGAGCACCGCAGAAAAATATGTCCGCTGCGCCAAGGAAACCGCCCTGCAGCAGCTTGTGCAAATGCAAAGCGCCGCGCGCATGGAACGCTATGTGGAAACGCTGTACCTTGATGCCATAAAAGAAATGCGCGATAGAATGAACGGCAAGGACGACGTGATTATCCGACAGGTCAAAGACTATATCGCGCAAAATTACGCAAACGCGGATTTGTCCGTGGCGTTTTTATCGGAAACATTTTTTGTTTCGTCCTCATACCTCGGCAGCATTTTTAAAACCTGCGAAAACACAAATCTGTCCACTTATATCACAGAGTTTAGAATGAAAAAAGCGTGCGAGCTGCTGAAAAAGCCTTTTATCAAGGTGGCGGAGGTGGCGGTACAGACGGGCTATCATGACCCTTTATATTTTGCTAAGGTGTTTAAAAAAGCAAAGGGCATCACCCCGTCCGAATACCAATGCCTGCATGTATAAGGGGTACACCATGAAACAAAAAAAATATCGGGGAATCAACCGGCGTATCTGCCTTGCCTTTATTGTTGTCACCTGTGTGATTGTGCTTGCGGTATCCTCCAGTTTAATTTATATTTTCAGAACGATTATGAGCAACCGCATGATTGACAATCAAAAAATATTCTTGCAGCAAAACCAGACCAACGTACAAAACCTGGTGAATGGGTTTAATCAGATTGGCATCAACCTAACGACCGACAAATTTATTGCGGAGATGCTGGAAAAGACAGCGCTTCCGCCGCTGGAGCTGTACAACTGCGGCACAGAGCTGAAAAACCAGTTTGAGCGCTATGCCAACGCACCGCTGTCAAATACCCTGAGCACTTACTATTCCAATCTGTATCTTTTTGACGATTACGAGGCGGCCCGTGCAATGGAAGGGCACGAGCTGCGCTATGATGCGCAAAATTTGAACAGCGTTTACAGCGCGCGTGAAATTATGGGCGAAGCTTGGGCGAAAAAGGTCATGGAAAAGAACGGTCAGCTTTATACCTTTGTGCTGCCGGAGCAGCCGCAGACGGTGTATATGGCGCGGCTGATTCGCAATATTAATCTGCTGCCGAGCGCGCGCAATCAGGCCATCGGTATTTTGGTGGCGGGGCTTTCCATGACGCAGTTTAAAAATCAGGTAGAGGCGCTTGCCTTGACACCGCACGCTGAGGTTTTCATTCTCAATCAAGAGGCAGAGCCGCCGCAGATATTGTACAGCACCAACACGCAAAGCTCCGGCGGAAGCATCATCGACAACGAAAAGCTGCGCGAAATATCTTCGTTTTCCGCGGGGGAAACCGTGCGCATCGGACGCGAAAAGCATCTTTTTATGAAGTATTCCACCTATTGGGGTTGGGATATTGTATCCTTGATTCCCCTGTCGGATGTGCAAAGCGAAATCAACAGCCTGCTGTGGGTGGCGGTTGTCGTCAGCGCGCTTGGCATTGTCATTGGCAGCGTGCTGATTGCCGTTATCTCGTACACCGTCACAAAGCCGCTGGTCAATCTGACAAATACCATGCGTCAAATCCGGCACAGCGGCGATGTTACGGTGTCCTTGCGCTCGGTGCAAAAACATCACGATGAAATTACGCTGCTTTACGAGACCTTTCGCAAGATGATGCAGCGCATCGAGCAGCTCATCCGCGAGGGCTACGAAAGCGGCGTGCAAAAAAAAGAGGCGGAGCTGCTTGCCCTGCAAGCGCAGATTAACCCGCATTTTATCTATAATACGCTTGATTCCATCAACTGGCTTGCGCTGTGCAACGGCAACGACGACATCTCCGAAATTGTCTCCTCGCTGGCCGATATTATGCGCTACAGCATCAAAAATCCAAACGAAACGGTCACGCTGCGCGACGAATTGACCCATGTTGAAAATTACATCAAAATACAGTCAAGGCAAAGTGAGTATCCCATTGACATCACGTTTGAAATTCCGCAGGAGTACCTCGGATACAAAATGCCGAAATTCCTGTTGGAGCCGCTTGTGGAAAATTGCGTGGCGCACGGTCTGCGCAACAAGCCGGAAAGCGGAAAAGTGATTGTGCGCTGCCGCCGCGAGGACGATTTGCTGTTTTTGCAGGTTTCGGACAATGGCGTGGGCGCCGACGTTGTTTTGCTGAACCAATATCTGGTGGGCGAAATTCCGTCTCTCGCCCATTCCGACGGCTTTGGCATCAAAAATATTGACGACCGCATCAAGCTGCATTACGGAAACACCTATGGCCTTTGCTTTTTCCTGAATGGGGACAAGGGGCTGACCGCGCAGATTATTTTGCCGTGCCTTGAAAAGCAGCCCCCGCGCGCATTGCAGCGCTGATTTGAAAGAAGCTCCGTATATAGCATTTTTACAAATGCTATACTGCGCATCAGCCTATGGCCGGCGCATAAAAATCGCCCCGCGAGGGGGTTTATAGCAAAGACGAGGGCCTTAGTGGGACAATCAAAAGTAAAATTACTGTAAAACAGAAAGCAGGAAAAATCTCTATGCTGTGCAACACAAAGGACGGGCTTTTGCCCATGGACGGAACGCTGCTGATTTTAGGCGACAGCATCAGTGACCTCGGCCATTATGTCTCCATCCTGAACTGCTATCTTGCCATCACGCAAAACGTTTCCCTCACGCTGATTAACGCCGGCGTTTCCAGCGAAACCTGCTGCGGCCTGTCCGAGCCGGCGCATCCGTTTTTGCGCCCGTGTGTGCAAAGCCGTGTGCAGTCCGCGCTCGAAAAAACAAAGCCCGACTGGGTGCTGATTGGCTACGGTGTCAACGACGGCATTTATTATCCGTTTTCGCAGCAGCGCTTTGCGGCGTATCAAAACGGGATCACGTCGCTGATTCACGCCGTGCACGCAAGCGGTGCGCGCTGTCTTGTGATGACACCGCTGTGCTTTGATGCCTCTGCCGACGGCGTTATCACGGGCGGCGATGACGAGACGGAATATAGCTTTATGAAGCCGTATGTGCGCTATGATGACGTTTTGGCACGCTATGCAGACTGGGTGATGCAAGAGGCCTCGGCGCTTGCCGATGCCGTAATGGATGTGCGCACGCCTTTTTTGGCGGATCTTGCCGCGATGCGCCGCAAGGACAGCACCTATGTTTCGGGCGACGGCATTCACCCCAGCCGGCACGGACATTACACGGTTGCCAAAACGCTTTTACATCACCTGTTTGGCGTGCAAACCGAGAGCCTTGAGACGCTGCTTTTACAGGATAACTCTGCGCTGTTTGACCTGATGTACGCGCGCGACCAGCTTTTGCACGCCTATTATAAAGAGTGGATTGGTCACGAGAACCCGAATAAGAGCATTGTGCCGGAGGATTGGGCGCAGCAAGCAGCGGCGCTTGACGGGCAAATTAGCGCTTATCTTGCCGCAAAGCCGCACCCGTGGATCGTGCATGGCACATGGGAGGGCTTTGACACGCAGACGTTTTTTAACCCGGACGGCTACGAGGTGATTGTGGCCGCGCCCAAAACGGCGGCTGCGGGCAGGCCGTGGGTGTGGCGCGCGGAGTTTTTCGGCGCATTCCCGACGGTGGATTTAGCCCTTTTACAGCGCGGCTGGCACGTCGCACAGCTGCGCATTCCCGATTTGTATGGCTGCCCCG
>JAVXUG010000086.1:0-6643 GCA_036642215.1 Ruthenibacterium sp. | reverse complement strand
CAGCACAATTTGAATGCGCCCGTCTGTTTGCGGTGAAATTTTTCCCTGCTGCTGAATACTTGCCGTGACGGCCTCCCGCAAAGTAAAGGGCCGCTCCTGCGGCTTGCCATCGTTTTATGGATGCACTGCATGAAATAGTTGGACTTTTTTACAACAGCGTATTATAATGATGCAAACAGAATTGTCGAAACAAGGCGTTTTTTTGCCCTGCTGCAGCAATGCAACAAAATAAGCGTAGCTTCTGCGTCATCGCTTTTTGCTGCAAGCGGTTTCGAGAACGGATGAAAAAAGCAGTGGAATGCTCTCGTAATCGTCCGGCAAAGCATTTTTATCGCAGACCAATCAGGACAAAGCCGGCAGATTTCTTCGTGCCTGTCGCAGGCAAGCAGCACCGTTCCGGCCTTGCCTGTCAAAGGTAGGGCTTTCGCATGGCGGGTTTTCATTGTAATATAAGGAGGAAATTCAATTGAAGCCAACAATGAGAAAGCTGTTTCTCGGCATTTTGCTCTGTCTTGCGATTGGCTCCATCGTATATATTTTTGTAAAGGAAACCGATTTTTCGGTGCGCCTGTCGGTCATCGCGGCAAATGTGCTGTTTGCGGCGCTTATTTTGCACGCCACCTATCAAAGTCATCAGGCGCGCAATGTTTTGCGCAGTGAGCGGGATCATTTGCGTGATATTTTAGACCGCATTCCGCTGCCGCTGTTCATCACGGATAAAAACCGCAATCTCAATTTTCTCAACGCTGCCGCGCAGGAGCTGTTTCACTGTACGCAGGACGTTCTTGGCAAGCCCTGCCACTGTTTGAACACCTGTATTTGCAACACGCCCGCATGTGCAATTACGCAGATGGAGCGCACGGGAAACGGTCGCACCTACTATGCGTCAGAGGGAAAGGACTACATGGTCAGCACGGCTACCTTAGAGCTTGGCCTTGCGCACAGCGGACGTTATATCGAGCTGATTGAGGATATCACGCAGGTCATGGAGGCAAAACGGCAGCTGGAAGAAAAGACAATTGAGCTTGAAACCATGTCGGAAAATTTGATCGGCGGCGTGTTGATTACCACCATGGACGAGGGCTTTCCCGTCCTGCGCTGCAATCAGGGCTACCGCGAAATGACCGGGCGCACCGAGGCGCAAATCATCGGGCACCGCGCCATGCAATGGGTCTTGGCAGAGGATGCCGTCCTGCTAAACCGTAAAATTCAAGAGCAGCTTTTAACGGGCAATCAGGTCAGTCTTGAGCACCGTTTGCATGTCGAGAGCGGCACGCTGCTTTGGGTGTCGCTGCGCGGAAAGCGCACCACGCTGCGGGGGCAAGAGGTAGGCGTGTGGATTTTGACGGACATCAGCAGCGCCAAGGAGGCAGAGCTTGCTTTGCGGGTTGACGAGGAGCGCTATCGAATTGCCATGCAGAGCACCGAGGACATCCTCATCGACTATGATTTGAAAACCCGTGTGATGTACCATTCCTCCAAGGCGAAGGAGATTTATGGCGTGCCGGAGCTGGTGGAAAATATGCCCCAGAGCATTTTGGACAGCGGCACGGTCCTGGCAGAGTCAAGGGAGGTGTATTTGGACTTGTTCCGGCAGCTGTTCGCCAATGTGAAAAGCTGTAGCTGCGTGTTAAAGGCGCGGACAGCGGATGACCGCGTCCTGTGGAACCGCCTGACCTTTACTTCCATCTTGGATGACGAGGGCAACGCCGTCCATGCTATCGGAGTTTTGCAGGACATCACGCGGGAAAAGACGATTGAGCTGCAACAAAAGCGTGAGGCAAGATTCCTTGAAATGAGCAATCAGGACGGCAACCTCTATTATGAGGCGGATTTGACAAGCCGGCTATTTTTATCGGGACAGGAGAGCACCGTGCAGGCATGCTGCCCGGAGGCTGCAAACAACTTTGATGTCGTGCTGGAGGAGCTTTTGCGCCACAATGTGTATGAGCCGGATCGCGCCCTTGTGCGCGCGCAGACCAGCATAGAAACGCTTACGGCAAATTATAACGCCGGCATTTTGCACACCGTTGTAGAATATCGGCGCACGATGGGCGATGAGCTTGTCTGGTCGGAATGCTCTATGCGGTGCTACCCTGACACGGAAACCGGAAATTTGCACTGCATCGGCTGTATTCGGAATATTCATCCGATGAAAATTAAGGAGCTTGCGCTGCAAGAAAAAGCAGAGCGCGACCTTTTGACGGGGCTTTATAATAAGGTGACCACCGAGCTGCTGATTCAAAACGCAACAAGCTTTACCGCGGAGCAAGCCATCGGCGGTGCGTTTTTGCTGATTGATGTGGATGATTTTAAACATGTTAACGATACCCTAGGCCACGCCAGCGGCGATGAGGCACTTGCCAAGGTGGCAGGGGGGCTGCTCGCTCTGCTGCGCACCGGCGATGTTGTGGGGCGCATCGGCGGCGACGAATTTGCCGCCTATCTGAATCACATGGAGGATGCACAAATTGCCGTAAAAAAAGCGCGGCAAATTTGCGAGATGTTTCATCAATTGGAGCTTTCGTCCGACACGGCGTATCGGCTTTCCGGCACCGTTGGCATTGCACTGTTCCCGGCGCACGGCGACAGCTTTGCCGAGCTTTACCAAAATGCGGACAAGGCGCTTTACCGCGCCAAAAAGCAGGGCAAAAACACCTATTGTCTGGCGGAGGAGCTTTTTCCGGCGGACAAAGAAGAACGCTGAGCCGCAACAAAAAATGAAGAAAGCCGCGATCACTATAAAATACAATGCCCGCCGGAAGATCACTTCCGGCGGGCAATTTTGCGCAAGAGCTTTCTGCTTTTAGACTGCACCGATGCCGCCGCCCGCGAAACATTGCAAGGCGCATCACCGGCGTGCTTTGCCGCCCTGCATCAGGGCTTA
The DNA here is from genome assembly GCA_036642215.1 of Ruthenibacterium sp. Taxonomy (GTDB): domain Bacteria; phylum Bacillota; class Clostridia; order Oscillospirales; family Ruminococcaceae; genus Ruthenibacterium. The sequence goes on along the minus strand of JAVXUG010000086.1, from coordinate 3,756 downwards.
TAATACCGCTCGCATTGCTCGCGAATAATTTCCACATAGCGGCGCACCTTGGCGGGATTTTCATGCACCGTATAGACATCGCGCTGGGTAAACTCCACCACACAGCCCGCGGCCGCTTCCAGCGTTTCCTTGATATGCGCGCGCACAGCCGCCTCATCCAGCACCTTGTCCACGCCGAGAAAATTCGGGCTGGGCTTGCGGTGAAAAATGATGTCTGTACCTTTCAGCTCGCTGCCCATCCTTTGCTGGTCGCACCACGGCGAGACAGAAACCTTGCGCAGATTGGGAAGTTATTTTACAAATTCCCACACTGCGGAAACCGGCTCGCAGCAGCCATAAGAAAGTTGCCCAAACTGTGCCGCAATTTGCTGATAGCACGGAAAAATCAAGTCCCTGTACATCTGCGGGGAAACCGACACCGTCTCCTGCGAATCCATAAAGCCCCAAACCTCGCTCAGTGCGGGGTGCTCCTTTTGCGGCAAACGGTCTGTAAAGCATTTACTGCCCTGTCTCAGCAGCTCGAAGCCCGTTGTCGGGCACAAAAGCCCGCTGTCCTGCAAAAAGAGAAAATAATTTTTATAATCCTGTGCAATGCGTTGCATCATTTGCAGGAACAATTCCGGATAATCCGTCATGCTGAAAAACATATTCTCCATGCCCATCAAATGCACAATTTTTTGCGTGGGCACCGCCTCGGGACTGACCATTTCCATGCGCACCGGCAAAATATCGCCAAAGGCATCCTCTGCGGCGCTGCGATAGCGCTCTGTCGCCTCGCGGTCAACCGACCAAGTGCTTTGATGCAGCTTTTCATATTCGTCCTCTAAATCGGCAAGCACATGGTTAAACTGATGTCCAAGGCTGTGCCCGTTCGCGTCCACGGCGGTTTTGCGCGTAATGTCGTAGCCAAACAGGTGAAAGCTTGTCTCCCACTGCACGCCAAAGTAAGGCGCAACCACCCAGTCATCGTCAAAAAGCTCTATATTGGTAAAATTGCGCAGCAAATCAAGCTCCAGACGGCGCGCAGTTGCATCCTGACATTGCAGCGCGGGGAAAAGAATTTCCTCCTCAAAGGTGTCAAGCTCCACATGCACAATGGGTCGTCCGCGCCCCCCTTCATTGTGACGTTTCCAGTCCTGCACCCGCGCGAGATTGACGGGACTGTTTGCCCATGCAAGCTGCTTTTGTGCCAGTGCGCGCAGGCGCTCTTTCTCGGTTGCGTTCATGCTCCATCCTCCTCTGCGCCCACGCAAATGGGCGCTGCAAGCTGATAAAATTCCGATGCTACGGTCAGATTTTCTGTGATTTGATACAGCGCTTTTTCGCTGAGCGCAATCACCTCATGCCACACGCCTTTATCAAGACAGACAGCCGTATCCAGCAAAAACGCATGCATTTTGTCAGGCGTTTTTGCCGCGGCACACAGCAAAATTCCGGTGCCGGAAACCGGTGTAAAGCTCTCTTGCGAATGGGGGTGACATTCTAACCGTAAGGCTTTTTTTATTGTAACACAAAACATCGCCATGCGCCATGGGCTGTTTGGCTCTGTCGCTTTTATTTCAAAGCGCGGGTCGGGCGGGTTTTCGCCAAAGGCAAGCACTGTGCCAAACGGGGCGAAGCTTGTTTGCGTGATGATTTCAATGTTTCTCATGCTGTTTCTCCTCGTGTCATAAGCTTTGCGCGGAGCTTTCTGCGCATTTCAATCGGCTGATTCAAAACACAGTGTAACCTTTGCGCTGTCGCTTTGGAATGCAACCGATACGATAAGCAGCTGCGCCTGCGTGCAGGTAAGGCTTGCCCCGTCTGCCTGTGCGCTTTGCAGCACTGTCCCGTCGGGCAAATGCACAAAATACTGCTCCTTCGTGCCCGGCACACCCGCAAGCGTCAGCGTCAGCCTGTTTTCGGCGGCGCAATATGCTGTTACACTGACCGCATCCATAGAAACATGGCGGCTGGACGCAATGAGCTGCGGCACGCTTTGCAAGCGGTGCAACGCGACAATCTGACACTCGCCCAGCGCGAGTGCCGTGCAGTCCAGTGCGGTTTTGACGGTGCCGAGAAATTCCTGCCGCCAGAAATCAAAGGCAAGGTAGGTTCTACTTGCGTCAAGGCCAAGCTTTTCAAGGGGCAGACGGCAAGGGGCAAGCGGCATGGTGGCAATGCGTGCGGCAACACACCAGATCCCCTGCGCACCCTGCAAATGAAATGCCCACAGGGATGAAAACGGATGATGATTGTGCATCGTGGGAAAATCGCCCGCCATATCAAGGGCATCCGCAAGGGAAACGTCCTCCATCTCGACCGGCGTTTCATGGCTTTGTACGGCAAAGCCGTGCAGCTTTGTCCATGTGTAGGCGGGATATTCAAGCGAAAGCTCGCCCGTTTCGGCGGTTTTCCCCATGAGCGGCGGCAAGGTTTTGCGAATAACCGCAAGCTTTTCCGGCGTATAGGCATCGGCGGTATCACTGAGCATATAAAGTTCGCCCGACAGGGAAATCAACGACAAAACGCTTTTTGCCCATGCAAGCTTTGTGCGCACGCACACATGGTCAGGGTCGTTTAAAAACAGAATGCGCTGTGTGTGAAACCAGCGCGCGGATTCAAACAGCTGCATGCGAATGCCCGCCCAGGTAGGATTTGCGTCCATGGAGATGCGGCAGGCATCCGCCACGCCGACAATTTCGTGCATTTCGCCCCAGCTGGCAAGATAATATACGTCGTTGCCAAGCCCCTTGCGCGTTGCCTCCATATAGGCGCGAAACAGCGCTTCGGCGTTTTCGTTTGTCATTTTGCCAAGGCGCACGCACTCGTGCAGGCCGTCAAACAGCAGGTGGCGAATGGCATCAATTTTAACGTATTGATAGCCGATTTCCCTAAATTTGTGAAACAGCGGCTCCACCTGTGTTGCAAGGCACTCCGGTGTACAGCTGTACAAAAAGTCAATCCACTCGCCTTGCAGCGGCTTGCCGTCGTTTAAAATCACAGCACCCGGATGCTGTTCCAAAAATGCGGGATTTGTGATATTTGCATTGGTCCACACGGCCGGCGCAAAGCCCTTTTGCGCAATGGCACGCACGATGCTGTCGTGGCCGCCCGGAAATTTTGTCTCCTCGCAGGTCAGCCAGCCCTCTGCCATTGTGCCTTTTGGGTTTGCGGGCAGCGGCATTTTTTGATAGCCGTCATCCACCTGAAGGTAGGTAAGGCCATACGCCTTGAGGTTTTTCTCAAGAAAGGCGGCGATCTGCTCTATTTTATCCATGCTGATGTCACGGCGGTATGCCTCCCACGAGCACCAGCCCGCCACAACCCTTTGACTTGGGCGAAACGCCCATGGCTTGTGATAGGCATAGCCCAAATGCTTGCGGTAATACTGCATCCGCAAATTGATGAACATGGCTTTTTGCGAAAAGCTCGCCTCCATGCGGGCGATGCATTTTCCGTCGCCGGTGGTTTCTATCCCGTCCGACAGCCAGCGCCACGCACAGCCGTGCCAGTCAATCAGCAGATCCCACTGCGTGTCGTACATGCCGTTTGCGCCGCAAATCAGCGGCATACCAAGCTGCCCGAGAATTGCCTGCTCGTCCCGCGCGCGGTGCGGGCGCAAATTGACAGCGCCCGCATTGAGTGTAAAGGTGACAAGCGCCTTGACGGGCACGTCGCTTGCGACATAAATCTGTTGGCAGTAGGCGATGCTTTGCAGCGTGCCGTCAGACCCGTGCCGAAAGCCAAGTTCATGACCCACAGGCACCTTGATCA
>JAVXUG010000085.1:5301-6718 GCA_036642215.1 Ruthenibacterium sp. | reverse complement strand
GCAAAGCGGGCAAAAAGCTATCGGCTTTCCCACGCCTTTGCCACAGCCTCTGCCACGGCCTCTGCCACGCCCGGCTCAAAGGCACTCGGAATAATGCAGTCATCGGCAAGGCGGCTTTTTGGCACGCACGCGGCGATGGCATAGGCGGCGGCGGCCTTCATCTCCTCGGTGATGCGCTGTGCGCGGGCGGCAAGCGCGCCTTTGAAAATGCCCGGAAAGGCAAGCACATTATTGATTTGGTTCGGGTAATCGCTGCGGCCGGTGCCCACGATGCGCGCCCCGCCCGCAAAAGCCTGTTCCGGTGTGATTTCCGGCTCCGGATTTGCCATGGGGAACACAATGGCATCGCTGTTCATAGAGGCAACCATCTCCGAGGTGACAACGCCCGGCGCGGAAACGCCGATGAATAAATCTGCGCATCGCATCGCGTCGGCAAGCGTGCCGACTTCGCAGCCGGAGTTTGTGTCGGCGGCAAGCTGCGCCATGGCAGAGTTGAGCTTTGCTGTATCGGTGCGGCATAAAATGCCCGCTTGATCACAAACCAGAATATTGTCAGCGCCAAGCGTCAGCAGCATACGCGCAATGGCTGTGCCCGCGCTGCCCGCGCCGTTGATGACAATGCGCATAGCGGCAAGCTTTTTGCCCACCAGCGCGGCGGCGTTCAGCGCGGCGGCGCTCACGACAATGGCGGTGCCGTGCTGGTCGTCGTGAAAGACGGGGATGTTCACGGCAGCCTGCACGCGGCGCTCAATTTCAAAGCAGCGCGGCGCGGCGATGTCCTCCAAATTGATGCCGCCGTAGGTGGGTGCAAGCGCGGTGATGATGGCGACAAGTGCGTCGGTATCCTGCGTGTCAAGGCACACGGGCACGGCATCCACGCCCGCAAACGCCTTGAACAGCACGGCCTTGCCCTCCATGACGGGAAGGGCCGCCAGCGGCCCGATATTGCCAAGCCCCAGCACAGCACTGCCGTCCGTGACCACGGCGACCATATTGCCCTTGGTCGTATAGAGATAGGCGGCATCGGGGTCCGCCGCAATTTCGCGGCAGGGCTGTGCAACGCCCGGTGTATAGGCAGTGGACAAATCCTCGCGCGTGGTAAGCGGCACCGTGCTGACAACGGACAGCTTGCCGTGGTGCAAGCGATGCAGCTCCAGTGACTTTTTGTAATAATCCATAACGATTCTCCGTTCGGTATATTTTGAACGCTGTCTGCCGGCGCTTGTGCCTTTTTGCGTGTCAAGCTGCGCCGGACAAAGACCGATGCGCAAGAGCAAGGGGTAAGGCATTGCTATATTTTTATAGTATAGCACAAAAATTGCTTGCGGAAAAGAGAAAAAACAGCGCGCAGCAGACAAGCAAAGCGGACAAGCAAAGCAGACAAGCAAAGCGGACAAGCAAAGCGGACAAGCAAAGC
>JAVXUG010000085.1:0-5089 GCA_036642215.1 Ruthenibacterium sp. | reverse complement strand
CAAGCAAAGCGGACAAGCAAAGCGGACAAGCAAAGCGGACAAGCAAAGCGGACAAGCAAAGCGGACAAAAGCACTTGTGCGCGGCAAAAGAAAGCGCCTTTCCACGCTGCGGCGGAAAGGCGCTGTTTCAGAAAAGATGCACACGGGGCTTTGCACTGCCGCCTTGGCAGTGTTGCAAAGCGGCGAACCTACTGCATATCGGGTGCGTCGTCGTTCTCAAGCTGCTCGGTCAAATCGTCGTAGTGCCGATTTTGCCGATGCTGGCTGATGCCGACCGCAAGGCCGACAATGGCCGCGAGCAGCAGCGCCCAGAGGCACCAGTTGCAGCCGCGGAAGAAAAACAGCACAACATTTAAAATTACGAATAAAAGCAACATGACTCTATCAATGTTTTTCATGCGTGATCGGCTCCCTTCCTATTGTAATCATCCTCTATCCTGCCCTCAAGCTGATCCAGCTCACGGCGGCGCAAGATATAGCGAATCAAGCCGTAGGCCGCGTAAATTAAGGTGACAAGCAGGATAATCCAGTGAACCCAGCACTCGCCGATGTTGTGCTCCCCCGCAAGCGGAACTGCATTATCAAGAATCAGCTCCTCCTCTGGGGCTGCCTGCGGCACGATGTTCTCAGGGATGACCTCCGGCTGTGGGGCGGGGGTCGGAGCAGGTGTGGGCACAGGGGTCGGTGTCGGGGTCGGACGCGGGGTTGGGCGCGGACGCGGAACCGGGGTGGGGGTCGGCGTTGGCGTTGGCGTTGGGGTGGGTGTCGGTGTCGGGGGTACCGGCAGCGGAGTGGCTGCGAACAGCGCTTGATAAGTTGCATTGCCGCTGACGATCAGATTGACTGCCGGTGCCCAGCCGTTAAAGCCGTAGCTGTTCTGGCTGTCGGTTGCGCGGATGGGGGCGACAGGGACAGAAACCTTTTCGCCTGCCGTATAGCGTGTGGAGCTGAGCACAAAGCCGTCCCAGTTGAGAAAGCTAACGGTGTACAGCTGTGCTTTTGCGTAGGTTGCGGTATAGGTTGCATTGCCGGTCACGGTTGCGGTGGGTGTTTTATCCCAGCCGCTGAAGGTGTAGCGATAATCTGCATCCTCGGCACGTGTCGGTACAGTGCCCGGCTGCGAAAGCACATCGCCGAAGTGAAGCTTTGTTGTTGACAAAAGCGTTTTGCCGTCCCAATCCACAAACGTAACGGTGTAGTCAATTGCGGTGGAAGTGTAAACTGCGGTGAAGGTCAGCTCACCGGTCAAATTCTTGTTGCCACTCGTGAGCGTCCACTCTTTGAACGCATAAGTGTTTGCTTCATCGGCGGGACGCTGGGGGTTTGCAACATAGCTTACAGCGCCGTCAAAGGTGTGCACGGTGCTGCCCAAATCCTTGCCGTTGTAGTCGATGAAGTGTACCGGGTAGTCGATTGCGGTGGAAGTGTAGCGCGCATAATAGGTGAGATCGGAGACGACAGGGACAGAAGCAGCAAGCTTTTTGCCGTCCTTTGTATACCAGCCGTCAAAGGTGTAACGGTGCTGGCCGTCATCGGCCTTTTGGGGGTTGACAGCCGGCGGAACAAGCGTTGCGCCGTGTACATACTGGCTCTCGTCTAAAAGGGTTTTTTTGTCATCGTTATAGAACTTGGCGGTATACTGTCTTTGATAATAGCATTTCAGCACGGCGCTGCCATTGGCAAGCACCTTGACAGAGGAAACATTCTGCGGATTGGCCGCGTCATAGACGTAGCCGGCAAAGCTTTTGAGCGGGCTTGGCAGAGAGACGGTGGTGTCGGTGATTCCGCTCATTTTTTGCGTTTTGTCCACAGCAACGCTGGCGGGCCATGTGCCGTTGGAATTTTGCAGATAATATTCAATGGTGTACAGGGTGTCGCTGTTGGGTGTCCACTGTGCGTACAGCACCATATTGCCGGTCAGCGCAATTTTGTCGCCCGCTTTGTAGGCTGTGCCGCTGCCGTCACTTGCGGTGTTCCAACCGACAAAGTCATAGCCGCCGCGCTTTGCGCTGCCAATGCTCTCTACGGCAAGCGTCTCGCCCGCGTGGTGAACGCCGCCCAGCGGAACCTCGCCAGTCAGCTCGTCACGGGCACAGTTGCGCTCGTAGGTGAGCGTTACATCGGCATTATATTTCAGCACACCGTCCACATGCCATGTGTCCGCGGCCTTGATGACATACCACAAAACGCTCTGCGTATCGGGGTTGTAGGTGACATTGCTGGCCTTGCAGACCGCGGCAATTTGCTCCTTGGTGGGCTGGAAATTTAAATTCGCCGCAACACGCGCACCGGAGGTGTCACACACGTTTTTGGAAAGCGTTAAAACGCCCTTGATAAAAATGCCGCCGGTGTAGCTGGTGGCAGGATAATTGCTCGGTTCGTCGGGAATATGCCCGTCAAGACGGATAAAGAAGCTGGCATCTGTGTTATGCTCGGCCCAAATCGCATACAGCTTCGTGCTGCGCTGCGGCGTAAAGCTCTCGCCGGGCGCATACATCTGATACAGATAGCCGCTGCTTTGGGGGACAATGTTCTGGGCGTTCTCGCTCCAGCCGATGAACTGTCTGCCGGGCAGAGTCATTGCGCCCTGGTCGGGCATCGAAAGGCTGGTGCCAAGCGCAAGGGTTTCCGGTGCGGGCACCGTGCCGGAGCCTCCGTTGAGAAAATAAGTGACCGTGATTTTTGCGCCGCTTTGGGCAGCGGGTGCAGCAAGCGCGGCGGGTGCGGCAGGCGCAGAGCCAAGCTTTGCCGTGAGAATCAAATTCGGCTCCGACGCGGTCATGCCCTCGGCATAGCCGTCCCAGCCAAGAAAGCTTTGTGCCGCCGTCAGCGCGCCGTTTTCAGCGCTGGGCGCGTCGGGCAGGACAATGGCATCGCCCTGCGCATAGCTTTGCGCGGCATAGATCACCGTGCCGATTTGATAGCTTACGCTGCAGGGTGCGAGCTTTGCCTTGACGCTGTAATGCGCATAGACAATCAGCCCCTGCGCATTCAGACCGGCGGCCACGGCTGCGTCATAGGACACGGCCGTTTGCGCGGGAAGCGTGCCTGCGCTGACAAGAGCGGCCTCGGGCTGATTTTGCGGCTGTGTGTACCAGCCCTCAAAAGCAAAGGTGTAATGTGCGGGGTCAAGGTCGGGCACGCTTGCGCCGGAGGCATCCTTCGTTTGAAGGAGATACGCGGCGCTGGTATTGGCACGCAGCAGCGCGTGAAAATCCTCGGACGCAGCCGGCTCGCCGCAAAGCGCGGGGCTGTCGGCTGTGACAGGGACGTTTGCGCGAATGTCCCCGCCGCCGGCATAGCGGAAGGTAACCCCCGCAGCGGGCACCGCCGCCGGTGCCTCTGCAAACACAGAGACAGGCAGCAGCGAGCAAATCATAAGCATACTCAGTGCAAGGCAGAGCACGCGGTGCGGCAGGCGCGGGTGAGATTTGCTTTGTTTCATAACGGTAGTACCTCCATCATATTCAATGCGTTAAATAGCACGTTTCATTCATTTTTGGCTGTGAAGTAAGTTTTATAGCTCTATTATAGGTAAGACCGGTCACAAAGCAGTCACAATTTGTCCATTTAACATAAAAGCGCAAAAAAGATCATAGCGAAAAAGAAAAACAGCAATAAATGCACGATTTATGCGGCGTGTTTCGTGCAAAGCTGCGCGCGAACTGTGCAGACAGATCAGCTTTTTGTGCGGCGGACAAGGGAACAGCACAGCATTGGCAGAGCGCGCACTCTGTGGTATGATACAAAAAGCGGGCGGCGCGGCCGCTGCGGAACAACGGAAAAGAGGGCTTGTGAACATGGAGAGCAAAGAACAAAGCGCGCCGGTGCGCGTTTTGATTACCGGCGCGCAGGGGTTTTTGGGCGCGCGGCTTGCGCAAGCTCTGCGGCAGGCGGAAAAAGAGCAAAAAGGCGGGGCGGTGATTGCGCTTGCGCGTTCCGATATGGACTTGACGGATGGGGACGCAGTGCGGCGCGCCGTAGAAAATGCCGCGCCGCAGCTTGTGTTTCACTGTGCGGCGGTGTCGGACACAGGGCTTGCCGAGCGCGAGCCGGAGCTGTCGTATGCGGTCAACGTGCGCGGCACGCTGCATCTGGCGGCGGCGTGCAAGGACACCGGGGCAAAGCTTGTGGCGATGAGCTCTGACCAGATTTATAACGGCACGCTGCAAAGCGGGCCGCTGGCGGAGACGGCACCCGTGCAGCCCCAAACCGTATACGGACGGCACAAGCTTTTGGCAGAGCAGCAAACGCTTGCGCTGCTGCCGCAGGCGGTTTTTTTGCGGCTGACGTGGATGTACGATTTGCCGAAAAGCCCGCTGCGGCTGAATGCGAATTTGCTGTGTGCGCTTTGCGCGGCGGCGCAAAGCGGCGTGCCGCTGCACAGCCCCGTGCACGAGCAGCGCGGCGTGACGGACGTGTGGCAGGTGGTGCGCGCGCTGCCAAGGGCGGCCTGTTTTGCGGGCGGCGTATATAATTTCGGCAGCGAAAATACGCTGTGTGCCTATGACACCGCCGTGGCGGCGGCTCGCGCCATGGGGCTGCCGCAGGAAACCGTGCAGGCGGAGGCGCGGCGCTATGCCAAGCAGCCGCGCAACCTGAGCATGGACTGCGCAAAAGCGCGCAGCGCGGGTGTCGATTTTCCCGACACGGTGGCGGGCATTGCGGCGGCGCTGGCGCGATAAAAAATTTGCGCTGCTTTTACAATTTTATGCCGCTGAAATAATGCGCACGGCGCGCACATATGGTATACTATAGAAATATGATTTCACATTGCACGGGTGCCTTGGCGATAGCCGGCACATAGAATTGCCCCCCGCGAAGGGGATTGATTCGCAGTTTTGCAAGCGGTAAAAGGCATCCATGTTCTAGGGCATGTTTGAAAACTCCATGCATTCGTCTTTTCACCCAAAATTCGTCCTGCACTGCGTTAGAAAAGCTTGACAAACACAAAGTGTGCCTACACTTTTCTGCCTTGCGCAGAACAAATTTTGTGAAAAAATCCAAACACAGCGAGTTTTCAAACACGCCCTGGGAAAACTGCTCTTGAACAAAGCGCGTGCGTTTTGACGCGCGGCGGGCTTGTACC
>JAVXUG010000084.1:0-6790 GCA_036642215.1 Ruthenibacterium sp. | reverse complement strand
CCGAACAAGCGAATTCTTTAATTTCGTCTTTATCAATATAAACCTGTTCTAAAAACAGCGTATTGTTAACGGTAATTGCGTGCCCAAGATTGAGCAGTACATGATTTTGACGACCGGACGCAACAAGCTGGCGGATTTGACGGGCGTTATCCTGTACCGCGGCTACAAGCGCGTGATGGTGTTCTGCAACACAAAATACACAACCGCCATGCTGGCAAATCAGCTTTCGCGGCTGAATTTTGTGGCGGACTGTCTGCACGGCGATTTGTCGCAGGCAGAGCGCAACAAAATTATGGGCAGCTTCAAGGCGGGTGAAATTGCCGTGCTGTGCGCCACGGACGTTGCCGCGCGCGGCATTGACGTGGAGGACGTGGACGCGGTGTTCAACTACGATGTGCCCGCCTCAAACGAATACTACACGCATCGCATCGGCCGCACGGGGCGCGCCAAGCGCGAGGGCGAATCCTACATTTTGTACACCAAGGAGGAGCGCGCGCGCGTGCGTGACATCCTGCGCTATACGCGCAACACCGCCACGCCCATTGCGTTTGACGAGGCGGGCGACCTTGTAAAGGTCGAGGACTGATGCCTTGCGCGCACTGCCATTCGCTTATTTTGCAGCAGGGAGTTGTTTTTGCATGAACGTTTTTATTTCCGCCGACATCGAGGGCACCTGCGGCATTGCCGCATGGAGCGAAACGGAGCCGGGCAAGCCCGACGGCGACTACGCCTATTTTAAAACACAGATGAGCGAGGAGGTCGCCGCCGCGTGCCGCGGGGCGGTCACTGCCGGTGCGGCACGCATTCTTGTCAAGGACGCACACGACTCCGCGCGCAATATCAACCCGATTGTGCTGCCGCAGGAGGCACAGATCAACCGCGGCTGGTCGGGCGATCTTTACAGCATGATGAGCGGCATTCAGCGCGGGGAATGGGACGCAGTCGTCTTTACGGGCTATCATGCGGCGGCCTCCGGCACGGGCAATCCGCTGTCGCACACCATGAGCCTGCGCGTCGATTGGCTGGAAATCAACGGCGTGCGCGCGAGCGAATTTACCATCAACGCCTACACGGCGGGCTATCACGGCGTGCCCGTGTGCTTTTTGTCCGGTGATGCCGCCGTGTGCGAGGCAGCGCGCCGCATGATTCCCTCGATTGCGGTTGTGCCCGTGAACAAGGGAGACGGCAACAGCTCCACCAGCCTGCATCCCGACCTTGCGGTGCGCCGCATTGAGGCAAGCTTGCAAGAGCAGCTTGACAGCGAGCGCTATCTTGAATGCCTTGTGGATATGCCGCGCGAATTTGACATTCGCATCCGCTACAAGGAGCATCGCGATGCCTATCGCAGCAGCTTTTATCCCGGTGTGGCGCAGCTTGACGAAAAGACGCTGCACTTTGTGTGCGATGACTACATGGACGCGCTGCGGCTGTTTCATTTTGTGCTGTAGCGTCAAACGCCATAAAAGGAGAAACGCCGGTGTTCCCGGCACAGCGCACGGTGCGCGCCCTTTGCTCTTATGTATTGTCTCTGTCCGGCGCATAGAATTGCCCCGCAAGGGGGAGGCTGCGCAGCTTTTACCTTAGGGCATGTTTGAAAACTCCATGCATTCGTCTTTTCACCCAAAATTCGTCCTGCACTGCGTTAGAAAAGCTTGACAAACACAAAGTGTGCCTACACTTTTCTGCCTTGCGCAGAACAAATTTTGTGAAAAAATCCAAACACAGCGAGTTTTCAAACACGCCCTAGAGCAATTCCGGTAAAAAGCTTTGCAGATTGCGAAAAGCTGCTCTGTGCCGTCGGGACCCCGCCGTTTTTACCGGGAAGGAGTGCTGCCATGCAAAATTCATGGAAGCTGCCGCCGGATGTGACGCTTTTGCTGCGCCGCCTACAGGCTGCGGGCTTTGCGGCGCAGGTGGTGGGCGGCTGTGTGCGCGATGTGCTGCGCGGCGCTTGTCCGCATGACTGGGACATCTGCACGGCAGCCACGCCCGATGAAGTGACCGCCGCGCTGACAGATACGCGCCTTGTTCCGACAGGACTGCGGCACGGCACAGTCACGGCGGTGCTGCACGGCAAGCCTTACGAGATCACCACCTATCGGACAGACGGTGCTTATACCGACCACCGCCGCCCGGACAGCGTCGCCTTTACGCGCAGCCTTGAAAATGACCTTGCGCGCCGCGATTTTACCATCAACGCCATGGCCTACAGCCCAGCGGACGGTCTTGTTGACCCGTTTGGCGGTCAGCGCGATCTTGCCGCGGGTGTTCTTCGCTGTGTGGGCGCGCCCGCGCTGCGCTTTGCAGAGGACGCGCTGCGCATTTTGCGCGCGCTGCGCTTTGCGTCGGTGCTGGGCTTTGCGCTTGACAGCGCAACCTCTGCGGCCATCCACGCACAAAAGGATTTGCTGCGCCATGTCAGTGTGGAGCGCATCTACACGGAGCTGACACGACTGCTGTGCGGCGCACAGGCAGACACCGTGCTGTACGCTTACAGCGATGTACTGGCTGTTGCGCTTCCCGTTATTGCCCCGTGTATCAATTTTGCGCGCCACAGCGCCCTTTATGAAAAGGAAGTGTGGCTGCACACTCTGGCGGCGCTTAAAATTGCAGCGCCGGAGCCTGTCGTGCGCTGGGCGCTGCTGCTGCACGACTTGGAATCCCCTTTGGCGTTTCCCATCGAAACGGACGGCACAACACATTTTCGCACCTGCTGTGATGCGTGTGCCCTGTCCGCAGGCAGGGTGCTGTTTGCACTGCACTGTGATGGCGCTACGCTAAAAAGCGTGATTCAGCTTGTGCGCCGGCGCAGCATACGCTTTGAGCCGACGGCAGAAGCAGCAGCCGATTGGCTCAATCTGCTTGGCGAGACCGATTTACGGCGGCTTTTGGAGGTGCAGCGCTGCGACGCACTGACGCACCTTCCGCCGCCTTCGCCGGAGCTGCTTCAAAAAAACGCGGCCTTTTCCCGCTTTTTGGACGAGGCGTTTGCGCAGCACCTGTGCCTGAGCGTGCAGCAGCTTGCGGTGAACGGCAATGATATCATCTCCGTCGGCATCCCGCAGGGGGCGGCTGTCGGGGCAGTGCTGCGGGCGCTTTTGCATCAGGTTGTGGCGGGTATGCTGCCCAATGAGCCTGCCGCACTTTTAGCTTACGCGCGCACGTTTGCCAAGGCCCGATAGCATCGTCTGTGGGCGGCACATAGAATCGCCCCCGCGAGGGGAATCGATCGCAGCTTCACAAGCTGTAAAAAGCATCCATGCGTCAGAAAACTGCCGGAGCGGAAGCGCAGCGGTTTTCGCACGATTTTTTTGCAAACAACACAAAGGGCGTCCGGAAAAACCGGATGCCCTTTGTGTTGTAGGAGATAAGCAAACTTTGAGTGTTTTGCCCGCATTATTGTAAAACGGCAAGCGCTAACTGCCGCTTGTACAGCATAAAATGTGCCTGGTTATCGCTGCACGCGACCGCTGCCGTTGCCGCCGGCAAGCTTTTCCACCTCGCTGACGGTGACCATGTTGTAGTCGCCCTCAACGGAGTGCTTCAGCGCAGAGGCTGCCGCCGCAAACTCGATGGCCTCCTGTGTGCTCTTGCCGTTCAGCAGCGCATAAATTAAGCCACCGCCAAAGCTGTCGCCACCGCCCACGCGGTCAACAATGTGCAAATGATACAGCTTCGAGAAGCAGGTTTCGCCGGTGGCTGCATCAAAGAGCATGCCGCTCCAATCATTGTCAAACGCAGAAATGCTCTCGCGCAGCGTGATGGCGACCTTTTCAAAGTGGAATTGATCCGCCAGCTGCCTTGCAACGCTCTTGTAGCCCTCTTTGTTCAGCTTGCCGCCCGCTACATCGGTGTTCTCCGCCTCAATGCCGAACACGTCCTTTGCGTCCTCCTCATTGGAGATGCACACATCGACATACGCGCAAATTTTTGTCATGGCTGCACGCGCTTCGGCGCGCGTCCACAGCTTGCCGCGATAATTGAGGTCACAGCTAATTTTCACGCCCGCTTTTTTCGCGGCCTTGCAAGCCTCCACGCAAAGCTCCACGCAATTTGCGCCCAGCGCCGGCGTGATGCCCGTAAAGTGGAACCAATCGACATCCTTAAAAATTTCCACCCAGTTAAAATCTGATGCCGCGGCCTCTTGAATGGCGCTGTGCGCGCGGTCATAAATGCACACGCTGCCGCGCTGTGACGCGCCCTTTTCTAAAAAGTAAATGCCGACGCGCTCGCCGCCGCGCACAATTTTACTTGTGCCTACGCCGTATTTGCGCAGGCTGTTCACCGCCATCTGCCCGATTGCGTGCTGCGGCAGCTTTGTGACAAAGTCGGCCTCCACGCCGTAATTTGCCAGCGAAACAGCTACGTTTGCCTCGCCGCCGCCAAAGGTGGCCTCAAAGCTGTCCGCCTGCACAAAGCGCAGATAATCGTAGGGCTGCAAGCGCAGCATCAGTTCTCCAAAGGTAACAACTTTCATGGGGGGTCTCCTTATTTCTCTGTTTTATGGCGCGTGCAGACAGCCTGTGTTTTGCTGTCCGGCGCAATGCTCCGTGTGACTGCGTCTTATTTCTGCACAAGGTGCACGGCGAAGCCGCAAATTTCATCCGTGAGATAAATCAGCGTTGTTCTGCCGTTTTTCTCGGTGCGGCTCGTCTCGTCAAACGCTACGCCGCGCAATTTTAAATGTGCAATGGCGCGGTCAAGGGTATTTGTGCCGATGGCAATGTGCCCGTGCGTGCCGCGTCCCGGCTTTTTCATTATTTCAATTTCCTTGTCGCCGCTGAAAATGGACGAATTGCCCACGGCACAGGCCATGCCAAACAGCGCTTCAAAGGTTTTGGCGGCTTTCAGCGCCTCGTCCTCGTTTGCGGCGTTGATGCCGATATGCTTCACGGTAAAGCCCAGCATGTTGGTAACGGCTTCACGCGTCAGCCGCGTGATTTCATCCCAGTTGCCTTCTTCAATCAAATCGGCCTTGACCATCCATGTGCCGCCGCAGGCAATAATTTTGTCAAAGGACAAATAGTCCATCAAATTTTTGGCATTTACGCCGCCCGTAGGCATCCAGCGCAAATTTTTATAGGGGCCGGCCACCGCTTTCAGCTTGGCAACGCCGCCGTTTTGCTCTGCCGGAAAAAATTTGACCGCACTTAGACCCATGCTCATGGCCTGCTCCATCTCGCCCGGTGTGGCTGTGCCGGGCATAAAATGAATGCCCTTGTCCAGCGCATATTTGGTAATTTCGGGGTTAAAGCCCGGGCTGACCATAAATTTACTGCCCGCTGCCGCCGCGCGGTCAACCTGATCCTTTGTCAGCACCGTGCCCGCGCCGACCAGCATCTCCGGCACCTCTTTTGTAATGCGGCGAATGGACTCCTCGGCAGCATCGGTGCGAAAGGTCACCTCCGCCGCAGGCAGCCCGCCCGCGACAAGCGCCCGCGCAAGGGGCACTGCCTTGTCAGCATCGTCGATGGCGATGACCGGAATAATACCAATTTCATAAATTTTTTGCAGAATATCGTTCATAGGTATGCTCTCCTTTGATGCGGTCGGTTGATGGACGGTCGGTTGTAGCTTGCAGATTCTTGTGTTCCGCATTATGGAACATCGTTCCACTTTTCTTATGCCCTCATTATACTGACCTTACCGATAAAGTCAATGCTGTTTTTCACTTTTTTTGCAAAAAGCTGTTTTTTGTGGAGTTCATCCAATTTATGCTCTTGTATTTTGGGCATCCATGCGTTACAATACACGAAACGGCATTTCGCATTGTGGAACGCCCTTGAACCGGAGGATAGAATATGGAGACCGAAAACGGCAATGTGCAAAGTGTTGCACGCATTTTTAATATTATAGAGGTGCTGGCGGCACATCCGCAGGGTGCCAGTCTGCAAGACATCAGCCGCGAGAGCAGCCTTGCCAAAAGCACCGCGCACCGGCTGTTGGCAAGCCTTGTTGCGTTGGGCTATGCGGTGCAGGACAGCTTTACCACACACTATCGGCTGACCTTTAAAATGTTCGAGCTGTCCAGCGGTATTGTCAATGACATGGATGTTCTGTCCGTGGCAAAGCCGCACATTGATAAGCTGGCGCGTCACACAGGGGAAGCGGTGCATCTTGTCTTGCAGGATGGCACCGATATTGTGTATTTATACAAGGCAGAGGGCACCCTAAGCAGTGTGCTGCGCATGGGCAGCCACGTAGGGCTGCGCAACCCGATGTACTGCACGGGTGTGGGCAAGGCGATTTTGGCTACACAGAGCTACGGCGAGGCAGAGCGCGTCTGGCGCAAAAGCCGTATTCAAAGCCTGACACCGCACACCATCACGGATTTTGACGCGTTTGTGGAACAGCTGCGCGCCGTGCGTATGCAGGGCTACGCGCTTGACAACGAGGAAAACGAGCTTGGCATTCGCTGTGCCGCGTTTAGCCTGCCTGCCATGAACGGCCGCGCGGAGGCTGCGTTTTCGCTTAGCGGGCTTGCGCCGCACATGACGGATGCGCGCATTGCAGAGCTTGTACCGCTTGCCATGGCAGCAAAGCAGGATATTTTGCGTGACCTTGGCTGGAGATAGTGAAAAAGCGCTCTCGCAAGAGCACCGTCTCATTTTCTGCATTGCAGTGTGTTTTTTAAGGTAAAATCAGGCATCGCCGATGTGTCTCAAGGGACAAACTCCGGCGGTGCCTGATTTTTTATCTTGTATCCTATCAGCCAAGACGCTGTGTACCGTTTTGTGCCTTTGTCCTACGGCGCGCCCCGCTTCACTAGGGCGTGTTTGAAAACTCGCTG
>JAVXUG010000083.1:0-6885 GCA_036642215.1 Ruthenibacterium sp. | reverse complement strand
AGCGCGCCGACCTTGCCGCTGCGCTGCAAAGTGCCGACACCGGCATGACGCTGACCGCGCTCTCTGCCGCGTGCGAGATGCTGCAGGTTCAGATTGACGAGGTGTTTGGCGCAGGGACCAGTGCGCTTGTGTTTGACGGCGTGTGCAGCCTGCATTTGGCACAGCAGTTTTTTGCGGGCGTTGCCGAGGCGCTGCGCACGGCGCGCGCGCCGAAGCTGGCGGCCTATACGCAGAGCGAACACGCCGTGCTGACTTAAGATGCACGGCTTGGATGCCCCGCTGCCAAAAGAGGTGGAGACGGGCGGAAAGCGCTATGCAATCAACACGGACTGGCGCGTTGCGCTGCGTATTTTTACGGCGCTGGAGGATGAAACACTTGCCGAATTTGAGCGGCAGGCCGTGATGCTGCGTTTGCTTTACAAGCGTGCAATTCCGCCCGATGCAGGCGAAGCCGTGCGGCTGGCCGTTAAATTTTTAAATTGCGGCGCGCCGCCGGACGCTTTGGATCAAGGCGCGGACGGCGCGCAAGGCGCAGACGAGCAGGCACACACACAGAGCGCCCGCGCAAAAAATGAATCGCCGCGGCTTTATAGCTTTGTCACGGACGCACCGCTGATCTATGCCGCGCTGCGGCGCACCTACGGACAGGATGTGCTTGCGGGGCCGATGCACTGGTATCGCTTTGCTGCACTGTTTTCGGATCTTTCCGGCGACACGTTTTTTGCACGGCTTTTGTATTTGCGGCGCGGGCGGCTGGCGGGTACGCTGACACCGGACGAGCGCCGCGTGGCGGCTGCGCTGGGAAGCTATCTTGCAGTGCCCGCACCGCGCACCGCACAGCCGGACGAGGACGCGCAGGAATTTTTTCGTGCGTATCGCGGTGCACAGGAGCGGCACACCGCCGTTCCGGCGGCGGAGGGAACGGCGGAAGAAGCGGGCTTTGGCAACGGAACGCAAGAGTGAAATCGCGAGAGAAAGGAGGATTTTTTATGGCAACACAACAATCGCTTGCGCTGACGCGGGAGACGCGCGTGTCAAACGCGGCAGACGGTTTGCCGGCGCTTGAGGCAATGGCACAGGCCGTTGCTGCGGCGGGCGACAGCGCACAGCGGGCGGCGCGCGCGCAGCAGGCGCTGGCAAGGGCGACAACAAGCGTGACGCGCGCGCTTAAAAACGCCGTGGCAGGCTTTGACGAGCTGCACCTTGCGGTGCAGGACAGTGTCAAGACGGACGCGGTCAAAAGAGCCGCGGCAGCCAAAAAAGCGGCGGCAGCCAAAAAGACAGGCGGCAGCGGCAAAAAAGGCAGCGGGAAAAAGAGCGGCGGAAAAAAGGGCAGCAAGGCAGAGGCGCCGGAGACACTGGATCTTGCACCGTTTGAGCAGACCATACGCTGGGCAGAGGAGGCCGCCGGCCGTATGGATGCGCTGATGAGCAGCGAATATCTGCCGTCCATTTGGGCGTGGACGGGCGCGCTGAGCGATATGCGCGCGGCGGCGGTCAATGCGTTCAGCAGCGTGCGCGACAGCGCCATGGCCCTGTGGACGGGCGCGCTTGCCCCGCTGGGCGACTCCATCCTGCACAGCTTTCTGCCGTCCGTTGCAAATGGCTTTTCCACAACCTTTGCACCCATCTTTGCGGATGTGGCAGAGGCCGCCATGAACATTTTTGCAGACGGCTTTGCGCGCGCCTGCGCTGTGGCGCAGGATGCCGTGAACACGCTGATCTTGCCCGCGCTTGCACTGATCAAAACCGTGTTCACCGACCTGTGCACCGCCGTGGCGAACACCTGGGACACCTACGGCGCGGGACTGATTGAGGGCATACAGACAGCGTTTAGCGGCCTGTTTACACTGTTACAGGGATTGTATACGGAGATTTTGCAGCCGATTCTTGCCGCCGTGATCGAGACGCTGACGGCACTTTGGAGCGAGCATCTGGCTCCGCTGTGGCAAAACCTGACGCTGCTGATCGCGGAAATCGGCACGCTGCTGCTCACGCTTTGGAACGAGGTGCTGGTTCCGTTGGGACAGTTTCTCATCGAGACGCTCGGCCCGTGCTTTGCGGCGCTGGGCGAGCTGGTGGCGCAGGTCTTTGGCGATATAGCAGGCGGTGTCGGCGACGCGGTCAGCGGGATCATCACGGTGCTGCGCGGCCTGTGCACCTTCCTTTTGGGCGTGTTTACAGGCGACTGGTCACGCGCGTGGGAGGGCGTAAAAAGCATTTTCGGCGGCGTATGGAACGCGATTGTGGGGCTGCTGAAGGGCGCGGTCAACGGCATCATCGACGTGGTGAACGCAATGACGCGCGGCGTTACAAGCGCGCTGAACGGCGTGATTCGCGGGCTGAACAGCGTTCGTGTGACCATCCCCGCGTGGGTGCCCGCCTATGGCGGACAAAGCTTTGGCGTGAGCATTCCCTCCGTCAGCGCACCGCAAATTCCGCACCTTGCGCGCGGTGCGGTCATCCCGCCCAACGCGGAATTTTTGGCGCTGCTGGGCGACCAGAAAAGCGGGCGCAATCTGGAGGCACCTGAGAGCCTGCTGCGTCAAATTGTGCGCGAGGAGACGGGCACGCAGCACTTGACCACGCAGCAGCCCGTGGAGCTGTCGCTGGACGGCGACATCTTCTACCGCGCCATGCTGCGCATCGAAAGTGCGCGCGGCGTGCAGATTGGAGGGGCGTTTGCAAATGCCTATTGAGACAAAAACAAATCCGAGCGAGGGCTTTTTGTACCTTTCCGCCGCGCCGGAGGTGAGCCGCACGCGGTATGACGTGGCGGTGCCTTACCCCACACGCGGCAGCGCGGCGTTTGAGACAACGCGCATGGTGGACGCGGGACGCAGCGCAAACGGCGCGCTGGTCGGGCGCATGGTGGGCCGCGCGTGCGACAAGCAAAGCATGGCGTGGAGCGTGATGGACTGCGGGCAGTGGTGGGCGCTGAACCGCTTTTTGGAAGCGGGGAATTTTACGTTTTACTGCCACTATTTCAACTTTAACCTCGGCGTGTGGAGCACGAGGCTGTTCTATGCGGGCGATGTAAAATGCAGCCCCGGCCTTGTGGATGCGGGCACGGGTGCGCCGCGGCAAATCCGCGACGCGTCCCTGAACGTGATAGACTGCGGGGTGGTGTGATGCGAAAGGGCTTTTGTTTTGCGCGCAAGCTGTGCAGCGCGATATACGGCACCGGAGGGAGGGATTGCCATGCAGCAGCTTAGCGATGCGTGGCGCACGGAGCTGCTGCGCCCCATGGCAGGTGCGGCGGCGGTCAAGGTGCGCTTTTTCATGACGGATGTGAGCGCAGCCTCCGATGTCACGTTTGCGCCGGTTGCTGCGCCGGAGGCCGCGTGGTCGGCGTGCCGCAGCGCCGCTGTCGAGGACGGCGTGCCGCAGCGCCCGTATGCCACCTTTGAGCCGGGGCGCTTTCTTGCGGACGGCAGCGGCAGTGTGCTGCCGGACAATCCGGCGCAAAGGCTGGAGGAGGGTTATGTGTCGGGGGTGCTGTCGGATGGGGACGGCGTATATGCGGTGCCGCCCGGCGTGCGTCTGCACTTTGCCGCGCGGCATACCGCAGCGGCGCTGACGTTTACGTTTGACGCGGCGGCAAACGACTGGCCCGCGCAGCTTCGTGTGCGCGCGTGGCAGGGCGAAACGCTGCTGTGCGACACGACATTTGCGCCAAGCGCGGCGGAGTTCTGCACGGGCGCGCCCATCGCGGGCTTTGACGCGCTGGAAATAACCTGGCTGAAAAGCGCAAAGCCGTTTCGTCGCGCGCGGCTGCAACAAATTATATTTGGTGTCATGCATCTGTTTACAGGACGTGAGCTGACAAAAACCGTGCAGAGCATGGAGGTTGACCCCATTACGCGGCAGCTGCCGAAAAATACGCTTTCGTTCACCATTGTGAACGAAAACCCGCTGACGGGCAAAAGCGCCTGCCTGTACGACCCCGACAACCCGGCGGGTGTGTGGAAATTCATCGAGCAGCGCAGCCCTGTGCGCATTTTTTACGGGCAGGAGATCACGGGGACAAACCGCGCAGAATGGCTGAACGGCGGGCGCTACTATCTGACCGCACAGCCAAGCGTTGACAGCCTGTACGCAAGCTTTACGGCACAGGATTTGCTGTCGGGGCTGGACGGGGAATATTATCGCGGCGTGTTTGCACAAGGCGGGTGTACGCTGCTGCAGTTGGCGCAGGAGGTGCTGACAGACGCGGCTATTCCGCCCATCTACGCAAGCGGTGTGCCGTGGCGGCTGTGGGACGGTCTTGCCGGCATTACAACGACCGCGCCGCTGCCCGTGAAAAAGCATCGGGAATGCTTGCAGCTCCTTGCGCACGCAGCCCGCTGTGTGCTGTATACAGACCGCGCGGGCTACATCCGCATTGAGCCGGCATCGGATGGGAGCACGGGTGTGTGCGTGGGGCTGAACGCCATGACGGCGCTGCCCAAATGCACCAAAATTGCAACGCTGCGCGGTGTTGTCTGCAAAAGCTATGCCTATGCGCCCGCCGACACAGCGACAAAGCTGCACGCCGATACCTACACGGTGAACGGCACGCTTGCGCTGCACCTCAGCTATGCGCAGGCCACGGAAATTACCGCGTCGGTCGCGGGCGGCGGCATTGTTATCGCGGCGGCGGCCTGTTACGCGGCGGCGGCGGATATTACGCTGACCGGCACGGGCACGACGACGCTGACCATAACAGGCAAAACGCTGCGCAAAAGTGCGTCGCTGATCACGGCGGCGGTGGCGGACGCGCCGGAGGGCGCAAAGACGGAGCTGCTTGATAATCCGCTGATTACAAGCGCACAGACGGCTGCGGCGGTGGCGGAATGGGTGAAACGCTATCTGCTGCTGCGTACAACAAGCGAGTGCAAAACGCGCGGTGCGCCGGAGCTGGACGCGCTGGATCTGATTCGGGCGGACAGCCGTTTTGCAGCGGGCTTTCCCGCGCGTGTGCTCAAGACAAAAACAACGTATGACGGCGGGCTTTCGGGCGAGCTGACGCTGAAAAGAATGGTGGGGGAATAAATGTGGCGGACACCGAAAACAAACTGGCAGCGCACCGACACCGTGCAGGCTGCGGACTGGCAGCGCATCTGCGAAAATCTGTTGGCGCTGTGGGAACAGGCACAGGCGGTGCTGTATCCGCCGCAAGCTTCTGCAGCGATGCCACAGGTGACAAGCGACAGCGCGTGTACGCAGAGCCTTCTCAATACAGTTGAAGATAACACGGCGCGTTTGGCGACCTGCACCTTTGACCCCGGCGTGCCGCCTGCGCACCGCTGGCAGCCGAACGAAGCATCGCCTGCGGCGCAGGATTTGAACAGGCTGGAAAGCTCTGCCGCCGCGCTGCGTGCCATGCTGACAGCGCAGCAGGACGCGCTGCCGCAGCTTGAGTTTTTGCTGGGCGGCACAAGCTTTTAGCGCGAAAAGCGCAAGGGAGGTAATGAGGATGAAAACATATCAGGATTTTGTTCCGCCCGACGAGGGGCGCAGCTATGCCTTGGCGCAGCGCACAAACGGCACCTATTCCATCACGGACGTGACAAGCTATCGAAAGACGGGCGACGCATGGGGTGCGGCTGACGCGAACGCGCTGATGCAGGCGGGGGTGCAGGTGTACACGCACACCTATCATCCGCAGACCCATGTGCACAATTTTACAGGCAGCGGCGCAAACGGTCGCGCGCTGCTGAGTGCAGGCTATACAAACGGCGATACCTTCGCCGTGAACGGCACAGCGTGCCCCGCCTATACGGGCGGGGAGACGACGGAGGAGCTTGCAAACGGACGCTGGACAACGTTTGTTTATGACGGTGCACAACTAAATTTTAAGGGCGGCGGCAGCGTGCTGAATTTCAAGGTCATCGCTGTCGCCAACGCGGCATCTCTGCCGGCAAACGCAAAAGAAAACACCATCGCGGTCATCACGTCGGTTGCCATTCCAAGCAACGGCTATCTCTTTGCGGCAAAGGAACCCACAGGCAAATACGCGATCGGGACGGTTTGGATCAGTACCTCTGCCACCTCTGACGCACAGTTTAATGCGTTGAAGCAGGGTGTTTTAGAGGTTTATCCACATCCTGTTTATCAGTGGAACGGTACGCAATTTGTGTTTCGGGAAACAAAAATCCGGCAAGGCGGACAGTGGAAGTCGCTGGGGCAGTTTGTCATTTCAAAGGGCGTGCTCATCAACGGGATTCCCGCAACCAACTTAAACGGAATCAGCCGGCAGGAGAGTGGATTTTATCTGCTGCACGGTACCTTTACTGCCTACGGCGAAAGCTGTGTCTATCAAAGCTTTGACCTCACCCATGCGCGACGGCTGTTGGCTACGATCACGCACGCGGATTATTCGAATCATCTTGATTTGTACATTAAAGCCGCGCCGGGGGCGGGGATGTGGGACCCGGGCAACGCGGCCGCGCGCGTTTCCTTTTCTACGCCAATCGGTGCGTCCGTCACCTGTGTATTGGACGTATCCGCCTTTAGCGGGGTTTTCCTTTGCTGCTTGGGCGGCCTGACCTACAACTGCTCCATAACGGATTTCCACTTAGAATAACAGAAAAGCAGGAGGGCACGAAATGACAATTTATATCGACAGTAATTTTATATGCCATACGGCGCAGGAGACAGGCGGCGCGCTGCGGTCGTTTGATGTGCCCGCGCTGGACGGCAGGTGCCGCACGTACCTTGAGGGGATGCGGTATGTGCCGGCGGGCGAGACGTGGACAAGCAGCGACGGCACGGTGTTTGCGGGTGAAATGCTTGCGCCATGTAAAAATTTTGACATTTTGGAAGCGGCGCAAAGCGCCTATGAGGACGCAGTTGCGCAAATTGCGCCAAAGCAGGAGGCGCAGGACGCACAAATTGCGTACA
>JAVXUG010000082.1:0-6941 GCA_036642215.1 Ruthenibacterium sp. | reverse complement strand
CAGATGTTAGGGGGGCTAGTGAAACAGTCTGCCGTTTCATGAGCTGTTTGCCAAAGAAATGACAGAACAAGCATCACTTGAAACCGCAAAAAACTGCTTTTGTGCCACGACATTGCCCACGCCGGGTTTCGGGCTGACCGGCTGAATATGCAAGGGGCTGACGGTCACGTTGATTGACTTTTCCACTATCGCACGAACCTTGTATGAAGAAATCCACTTCTGCGAATCGCGCACCGTTCCGGGGTACCCGCACGGATTTTTCTCCGGATAAATATAAAATATTCTGCCGCAGGAGGAAATGGAGGCGAATGCCGACAAGCTGTCGCGTGCAAGGAGATTGTATCGTTTCCAAAAGGGCATGAAGAAAGGTGATTTTCACCTCTCCTCATGCCCTTTTTTGTTGCTTTGTGTCAGTCGATTTTCTAATTGAGCGACTACAAGGATATGCCGCTATTTCACAATTGGCAGCATACCGCCCGCCGGGGCATATCACAACGCACGGAAACGTTTGCTTCTCGTCGATTTCCTGCATCGGCTGCTGCAAATATAGGGTTATCGTCGCGCACGGGTCTGATTTCGCCCAGCCGTCCAGAATGCTGTTCAAAAAAATCTGTTTGTAAACCATGGTTTTCACTGCTCCTTTTTTGGGAATCATCAAGCGGTTAGCGGCACATTCCTGCGCCAAACACAGCTAGCGGACGGCTAGCGCACCTGCGGCAGCTTGCCCGCATGCAGAAATAAATTTAGATACAAAAGCACTGCCGACAGCAAGAACAAAATTGGAACGCTGCGCGCACCGAACAGCATTTGCAGCATGGGCTGCAGCGCTGTGCCCGCTACGACAGCGCAGCACCCCGCAATGCTGCTAAGTGCCGAGGTAACGCCAAGATATGTCGTTTTACCCGCGGGCGGGCTGCCGGCGTATTGCAGATTCA
The DNA here is from genome assembly GCA_036642215.1 of Ruthenibacterium sp. Taxonomy (GTDB): domain Bacteria; phylum Bacillota; class Clostridia; order Oscillospirales; family Ruminococcaceae; genus Ruthenibacterium. Next base: position 6,006 of record JAVXUG010000082.1, on the reverse strand, counting down.
AGCTTGCCATGGCACCGGCACCGCCACAGCCCGCTGTCGCGGCAAGTAAAAGAGGTGCCGCAAACGGGGCGATGGCGGGCGTGATAAAAAACCAGCCAAGTGTACAGGTACCGGAAATAAGCGCCGTGCGGCGCACAATAACATTCCAAGTCGTGCGGTCGGCAAGCTGCCCCCACACCCAGGTGCCCAGCATCCCGACAAGCGCGGAGAATACGCCCGTCGAAGTGATAAACGTATGGCTGAGCTGCAAGCCGCGCAGCAGATGCACGGGCAAAAAAGAAGCAGAAATCCCGCCTGCCAGCCCGCCGCACACCAAAAACAAAAGAATGGGGCGATAGGCGGCATCCCGCAGCGGAGCTGCCAAATCGCGCAGATGCACTTTGGTCGCAAACGGCGCGGGCTGTTCGTGTACCGCGCCTAAAATGGCAGCATCTGCCGCAGCAAGCAGCAGGCTGACAAGCCCCACCACCCAATAGCCGCGCTGCGTCTGTCCCAAAGCCGAAAAATAGTCGAGCTGTCGCCCCATGACCAGCACTGCCGCACTGTTCACACAGGCCGATACAATGTCCTTGCGGGCAAAAAACGCGCCTCTGTGCTCTTTGGGGGAAATGTCTACGGTCATTTGCTGTAAGCCGGGTGTCACCAGGCCTGCCGCTGCAAACGCAAAAAAATACACCACAAAGGTAAAGCCGAGCTGCATGGCTTGCTTATGAAAAAAGATCGGCATCAGCATCATCAGTCCCAATGAAAACCGAAAAAAGACGCACAGTCCCCAGATAACGCCCTTGCGATAATGCAGCTTTTCAAACAAAAACGGTGCCGCCATTTGCAGCACGCAGCCAAGCTGCGGCAGCGTGCCCATCAGCGCACAAAACGAAACAGACGCGCCAAGCGAGGTGAGATAGCCCGCCATAAAATTTCCGGTTGCCAGCGACATGATAACGGCGGCAACAGCGCCCTCTGCAATCAGGATTTTTCGGCTTTTCTGTAAATTTTCCTCTGTGGGCGGCTGCTGCGCAAAAAAACGAATCCGATGACGCATAGTACATTTCCTTTGCCGATTAATCCTTTGCAATGCACGTTCCTTGCAAGACGGTCAAGCCTATTGTTTGCGATGCAAACTGAAAACGGCGCAGTCTCTTGCCGGAACCTCCCTTGCAGGATATCCGCGGCTTTTCCCGATCAATTCACGCGCTTATCCCTTTGAAAGCTGTCGCTCCAGCGCGTCATTGACGGCGATGCGCGTTTTTAAAACAGTATCCTCATCCTGTGGCGCGCAGTCGAAGGCTATGGGCGCAATATCCGCCTCAATGATATGCAGCACGGTCTGCTTGTCCGTCAAACGGCACAGCATCTGCATGGCACGCAAATCGCACAGCGCCGATGCAAACACGCGAAGACGGATGGATTCAATCGGGCCGTTCTTGCCGGGATACACGCTGAACGCGTCGCCTGCGGGGAACGCATAGCCCGCATCCGTCACGGCAAACGGGTCAATGGTTTTGAGAGAATACTGCGAATACCAATAATTATAACCCCAGTGCAAAAAGCCTTTGATGTCATATCGGAACAGCTGTAAGGCGATGACGCGGTTGCGTGCGCCGGACATGGCAAGAAAGCGATTGCTGACCTTATCACCCTGCGCGCAGCAATAATAGGTCCACAAATTGGGAACGTGATGCGCAAGAAACGGCTTGATGTGGTCACTGGAGGGAATGGGTGTCTCCACCAGCCCACTCTTAAAAAAGTCGTAGTCGGACAGCGCGTCGATGATGCAAAAATCCTGTAAATAATCCGCTGTCATCGCGCGTGCCGCGCGGTAGCTCTCCAGATGCTCTTTTTCCGGCTCGTCGGAAATGTGAAAAAAAGTGCGCTCCGCAATGCCCGCGCTTTTTAAAAATGCCGTCAGCTGCGGCAAAAAAGCGCACAAAAATGTTTTGTATGCTTCGCCTGCGGCCGGCGTATCCCAACCGAAAATGCGCTGCATTTTCCCCTGCACGCGCGCCATAATTTTGGGTGCGGCGCACGCGCCCCACTGCGTAAACAGGTGCGACATTTCAAAATAGACAATGCCCGCTTCTTGGCAGAGGGTAACAAAACGCTGCAAATTTGTAAAATCAAACGTGTAGGTATTGTTTTCGCATCGGACACCCACAAGCTGTATGGTGGGGCGCTCGCCCCCGACGGCGGTGTCAAGCGGCGGTGTGAAAATCGGTGTCAGAATCATGTTGACCCCGCTGCGCACCGCTGTTTCAATAAATTGCCGCATCAAGGCAAAATGGCGGTCTGACAGGCTTTTTACGTGATAATATTCGCTGATGCAGTCACCGTGAAACCAGTCGGTATAATACAGCGTCTGCGCGTCAAGCGGCGCTGCAATCACCTTAACCTGTGTGCCCGCGCTGCCGTAAAAGGCACCCGCTTCATCAAAAAAATCCACCGTGACGCGGTAGGTGCCGCCTTTTGCCGCGGCGTGCGGTGTAAACTCTACCCACACGCTGCGCCACAGCGTGTTCAGCGCAAGTACAGGGCTTTTCGCATCAATTTCCGAGAGAACATCGGGGTACAGCCCCGGCTTTGCGCCCTGCAAAAAATCGTGGTCGTGTTCGGCAAAGCGCGTCAAGGCGGCGGGCACAAAATCGACACCGCGCACCGTTATGCTGCCCGCAGCACAGCGTTTTGCTCTTGGCAGCAGACGAATGCGCTGCTGCTTTTCGCTTGTTCCCGCGCGAAAAGCAATTTGAAATGCATAGCTTTCGCCCAGCAGAATACTCTCTTTTCCAACCATCGGAGAAACACGCGGCGCTGTTTCGCAAAACACCTTTTCCAGTGCACTGACAACGCGAAACTCAAGTTGCTGCATTCTTTGCACTCCCCTTTTCGTTCAGGCCAAGCTTCTGTATTTAGTTTGCCACAATCGCGTAAAAATTTCTACTGCTGTGCTGAAATTCCGCTGCATTTTCCCTGTTTTCTATAATTTTTACTGATGTCTCGCGCCGGCGCTCCATGCTATACTATAAAAACAAAAAGCAAAATGGAGGCGACCGTTCATGGCAACCGATATTGAAAAGCAAAAAAAGGCAGAGGAAGCGTTTCTTGCAAACGGCGTACATCATTATACCGACCCCGCCTGTTATGTGCCGGTGCAAAACGCGGCGGTGCAAAAGCAACTGGACAAATTTATGGATTACAAGCTTGGGTTTATGGTGACATGGTCGCCGGGCTGCCAGATGGGAACCTATGAATCGTGGGCATTGTGCGATGCAGACAGCGACTGGTCGCAGGATGACATTGACTGGACAGACGACATCGCGGAATTTCAAAAGCAGTATGTGGATGCCAACAAAACCTTCCGGCCCTTTCGCTTTCGCCCTGACCGCTGGGCGGCGCTGGCGAAGGAATGCGGGTTTCGGTATTTGCTGTTCACCACAAAGCACCACGACGGTTTTTGCATGTTTGACACCAAAACCACCGATTATAAAATCACCGCACCGGAATGCCCGTTTTCCGGGGACAAATACGCCGACATTACAGGGCATTTGTTTTCTGAATTTCAAAAGCAAGGGCTTGCCATCTCGGCATATTTTTCAAAACCCGATTGGCACAGCGATGTTTACTGGGCAAAGCAATTCGGCAAAGCGCCTGACCGCAATGTCAATTACGACGTAACGCAGCACCCGGAGCTTTGGGAGCAATTTGTACAGTACACGCACGAGCAGCTGCGCGAATTGACGCGCAATTACGGCCCCGTGGATGCGCTGTGGCTGGATGGCGGCTGGGTACGCCCCGACAATCTCGGTCAGGATATTCGTCTGGGTGAAATTGTAGACGAAATTCGCGCCGAGACAAACCCCGGTTTAATTGTGTGCGACCGCACTGTGGGCGGCAAATACGAGAACATTCTCACGCCCGAAGCTGTGGTGCCCGAACAGATTATTGATGTGCCGTGGGAAAGCTGCATCACACTGGGGCAAAACTTTTCCTATCACTACGCCGAAAAATTCAAATCCCCGCGCGAGCTTGTCCTTTTGCTGATTGACATTGTCTCAAAGGGCGGGAATTTGGCGCTGAACATTGCGCCGCAGCCGGACGGCGCACTGCCGCTGGAGGGCGTGCGCTCGCTGCGCGGGCTTGGCGGGTGGCTGGCGGCAAACGGCGAGGGCATCTATGGCACAAGGCCGTGTCACGCGCTTATGCCCACAAAGCAAACCGCGTTTACGCAGACGCAAAGCGCCGTCTATCTGTTTTATCTGTATCACGAGCCTGTCAACAAGCTGCCGCGCTTTCTTGTGCTGCCGATGGCAAAGCCCGTGAAAAGTGTTGTACTTTTGCGCAGCGGCGAGAAGGTTCCCTTTGTGCAGGAGGGCGAAACGCTGACGCTGCATTTTGCAGCGCTCCATCTTGAACACGCGCTTTATGCGGATTGTTTTCGCATCACCTTTTAAACGCAAATGCATCTCGTGACAAACCGCCGCATGCTTTTTCTGATTTGCAGCGCCGACCGCCGGAGCGGTGCCGTTCATCTGCCGCTGTTTTACCTTGGAATCGGCACAAAGCCGCGCCCGACAGCCCCTAAAACCGGCTGACGGGCGCGGCTTTTGATTCACATGGTTTTTTCCATGTTTTCTATAAATCTTACTGATGTAAAAAATAAATGTGCATGTTATCCTATAACCAGACAATATCACAACCAAAAAACAGCAACAATAACAAAAAGGGAGGCATTGCAATGAAGCTGCGTCATGAACTGAAAAAAAACGGCGCTCTTTTTCTGATGGCATTGCCCGTGACAGCGCTACTGCTCATTTTCAACTATCTGCCAATGCTTGGCATGGTGCTGGCGTTTAAAGATTTTAATGTGCGTGACGGCGTTTGGGGCAGCCCGTGGTCCGGCTTTGAGAATTTTAAATTCTTGTTTCAAACCAGCGATGCTTGGCTGATTACACGCAACACGCTGCTTTATAATTTTGCCATCATCCTTTTAAGCACGCTATTTGCGGTGCTGCTGGCGATTATGCTGGACGGACTGCGCAGCAAGTTTTTGTCCCGCACGTTTCAAACGGTTCTCATTATGCCGTACTTTTTATCGTGGATTGCGGTTGGGTTTATCGGCTACGCGTTTTTAAATCCCGACAAGGGCATGATCAATTCGCTGCTGCAATCTTTTGGCATGGAGCCGGTGCTCTGGTATTCCAAGGTCGAGGCATGGCCGTTCATCTTAATTTTTACGGCAGTATGGAAATCGGTGGGCTACTCCAGCGTGATGTACCTTGCCACCATCACGGGCATTTCCAAAGATTACTACGAGGCTGCCGCCATGGACGGCGCATCGAAATGGAAGCAGATTCTTTACATCACACTGCCGTTTTTAAAGCCGATGATTATCATTTTAACGCTGCTTTCCATCGGCAAAATCTTCTATGCCGATTTTGGCCTGTTTTATCATCTGCCGCGCCAGTCAGGCCAGCTTTACCCCGTCACCAATGTCATTGACACCTATGTGTACAACGGGCTTAAAGTATCCGGCAACATTGGCATGAGCGCGGCGGCAAACTTTTATCAGTCCATTGTCGGCTTTTTCCTCGTGCTGGGGGCGAACCTGACCGTGCGCAAAATCGACCCGGAATATTCGCTGTTTTAAGGAGGAGGAACGCCAATGACTGCCCTAAAAGCCAAGAAAAAGGAAAAGGACTTTCTCGCAATCAGCAAGCCCGCCAACGCCGTAATTGTGTTTATTCTGGCACTGGCAACCATCACCTGCGTGCTGCCACTGATTTTAATTTACTCCGTTTCCTTTTCCAGTGAAAGCTCTGTGTCAAAGTTTGGCTATCGCTTTTGGCCGGTGGAATTTAGCTTTGACGCTTATGATTATCTGTTTAAAACCGGCGAGCAGCTTGCGCATTCGTATCTGATTACCATTTTAGTAACGCTGCTTGGCACCGTTCTCAGCCTGCTGGTTGTGTCGATGTTCGCGTATGTTATCTCGCGCTCTGATTTTAAATACCG
>JAVXUG010000081.1:0-7162 GCA_036642215.1 Ruthenibacterium sp. | reverse complement strand
GCCTATGGCGTGATGACAACGCCCGCCCTTGTGGTGGACGGCAAGGTTGTTTCCTATGGCAAGGTGCTCAAAAAAGAGGACGTGATTTCCATTTTGAAAAAAGCGGGGAGCACGCCGGCGCACAGATGAAAGCTGCTCTTTTCGCCTCGCATGACAAAATGGGCGGGGCTTTGAGGGCGGGCAGCGCGGCTTGCTGTGTTGAATGCTCAAGAAAAAGCTCCTGCCGCGCCGCCTGCAAGCATGCGCGGGGCAAATCAGCAGGCTCGACAGCGGACAAGCACGCGCCGAATCGAGCTGAGCGTGCAGGTGAACAGGGCAAGATCCCATGTGCCGTCGGTCAGCGCCGCCGGGTCATCCTGCGCAATGGTGGTGATGGCAACGGCGGTGTAGCAGCGCGCGTTGCCTGCGCTGTCGGTAAAAATAATCGCATCGCCCGGCACCAGCGTCTGCAAGCGTCCAAACTGGCTTTTGTAGTTGTGACCGCAAACAATCAGACGGGTGTCGCCGGGGTCGGCACGATAACGGCAGGGCGCGTTTTGGAGCAGTGCCTCGCTGTAATCTGCCTGAACGGGCAGGGTCAGCGACAGCGCGGGGATTTCTAAAATGCCGAGGATGCCGTCGTCGGCGGCGGGATTGCGCACGGCGGGATTTCGCACGTCAGCGTGCGGCGGCTGCGCCGCAATTTGCGCCTGTGCGCTCTCGAGCATTGCGGCACAGGCGCGCTTTGCACGCGCGTTGTCATCGCTATTTTTTTGGCACAGACCGCCGGCAAAAATCAGCAGAAGCGCACCTGCACACAGCTTGAGCCGCGCGCGTCTACGGCTTTTCACGGCTTGCCTTTTTGCTGCGGCGCAGCTCCGCGCCGCCCGCGCAAAGAAGCGCAATGCCGGCGCACGCGCACAGCAAAACGCCAAGGTGGTTTTGCCCGGTTTGCGGAAGTGTGCCGCCGGGTGCGATTTTTGGCGCGGCGGTCACATGGTAGCTCCAGCCGCCGTCGGCGGCGTTTTGCAGCGGGATTGACACCAAAAACGGTTCGGCAAGCTCTGCACCGTCCCCGGTGATGCGCAGCAGATACAGCCCGCGGTCAAGGCTGGGAAACAGCGCTTTTCCGGCGGAGACAGTGACGCGCTGCGCCGCGCAAAGCTGATGCTGTGCACTGAAAATTGCCAAGGTGCGCGCGGCGGCGAGCTGCTGCTCGACGGTGCTCAGCGCATTTAGCGCTACGCCGGAGCCTGCAAAGGATGGCACAAGCGCATATTGATTTTGGTCAAAATCCGCCACGCGCCACAGCGTGACATCCATCGAGGCGGCGGCTGCGTCGGCGCGCACGCTGATGGTGATGCTTCCCGTCGGCTGTGCGGCCTGTGTGTGCACAGACAAAATGAATGCCGTCAGCAGCACGAGCGAAAAAAACCGGATTCTCTTGTGCACACGTGATTTCAACAGGCTCACTCCTTTTTTTGTCTGCGCCTTTTGCGCCGCAGCAGCACAGCTAAAACAAGCAATGCGGGGATGCCCGTCAGCCACAGCCACGCGCGGCCGGCACGCGGTGCGGTCGCCGCAATTTCGGGCGGAGCCGGCGGGTCGGGCTGCACGGCAGGCGCTTGCCCGCACAGGGGCACGCCGATGCCGCGCACCAGCAAACGATGCGAATTGATGCCATAGGGTGTGCAGGTCAGCAGCGTCACATAGTCCTTGCCCGGCACGACGCGCAGCGCGCGAACATCCTCCGGCAGCACCACTTGAATGTGATCCACACGGTAGGCGAGCGTCTGTCCCAGCACATGGACAAAAAAGTCGTCGCCTACTTGCAATTGATCCAAATCGGTAAACAGGCGGGCGCTTGGCAGGCCGCAGTGCGCCGACAAAACGGCGTGCGTCCCGCCGCCGCCCACGGGGAGCGAGGATTCCGGCAAATGCCCCACGCCCTTTTGCAGCGCGTCCTCGCCGACCCCGTGGCTGATTGGCAGATAAATCTTGATGGCAGGGACTTCCAAATACCCCATGATGCCGTCAACGTTCAGCAGCGCCTGATACTCCTTGGCGGCGGCGCTGTCCGCGCCGTCAAACGGGGGCGGGCGCACGCCGTCGGCAAATTTAGCGTTATAGCTGCGCGCGGCGCTCAGCATGGCATCCCGCGCGTGGGTGTCGATGGCGCTGACCGCCGCCTGATATGCATTGACGGTTGCGGTTGCGGTCACTTTGCTGAGCAGGGCGCTGACCACAGGGTACAGCAGCACGGCGACACCGAGGACAAAAATCAGCCCAATGGCAAGCAGCGGCAATTTTTTCTTCAAACCCGATACGTCCTTTGTTCTCATGCAATTTTAGCAATGTGATTTCACGTTGCACTGGTGCATCGGCCGATGGCCGGCACATAGAATCGCCCTGCGAGGGGACTTATAGCAGTTTCGCAAGCTGTAAAAAGCATCATTGTCTAGGAAAACTGCTATAAAACCCGGGGGGAATCCGCGCATCAGGCGCGGTTTTTTTTGCGATAGTACACGAACAATCCGCCGGCCACCGCCAGTAGGCTTGCGCCGCCCAGCGTAAAGAGCGTTGTTCCCATGCCGCCGGTGCCCGGCAATTGGAAGCCCTTGGTGTTCATGATATCCGCGTGAAAAATGCCGCCCTTGTTGTCAAAGCTTGTGTTGGTGGTGGTCCACTGCGCGCTCTCAAGGCCGGTGTGGATGGCGGGCGGCAGCTTGACGCTGACGGTCAAGACGATCACATCTTTCAGCAGGTTATAGCCGGCAGGCGCTTTGGTTTCCTTGATGTAATAGGTGCCGGCAATCAGGCCGGTAAAGTGGACGACACCGTTGAAATCACTGGTGACCGTGCCTGCGGCATCGCCCGGGATCAGCTCTGTGGAGATCACGGTGTGACCGTCCTTGTCGGTAACTAATTTATAGGTATAAAAGCGCGCGGGCTTTGTGCAAGCGGGGTCGCTGTACAGCCCGAAGGTGGCGCCCTCCAGCTTGAGGTTCGAAAGCTCGCCCTTGGCAAGTTTAGTCAGCTCGATGCCGGTGGTGTAGACGACGGTGTGCTCTTGTGGCGTTGTGTATGTGTTGACACCCGGTTGATTGCTGTACGTCAGCGAGACGCTGTTGCGGTTGCCCTGGCTGCCGATGATGGCGGATGTGTTCAAAACTGCGCTGTAGCTGATGCTCAGTGCGCCCGCGTCTTTGATTTTGTCGTATACAAAGTCGATTTTCAGCGCGAGGTTCCCCTCGCTATCCGGCGCGGCGGTTGTCACGGTATAATGATCCAGCGCGGGAATCACGCTGCCGTTTGCCGCTTTGACCACAACGCTGTCAGCAGTAAAGCTCAGACCCTTGCTGAGAAGATCGGTGATAGAATAGACAATGCCCGTCGCGTCGGCGGCGTAAGAGGGAATTGTGGCGGACAGCTTAAAATTAACGGTGTCGCCGATTTTCTTTTCGGCACTTTTTGCAGTTGTTGCCGTCGGCCCCTCGCCCAGCACAATGTCCTTGTCGATGGTGGCGGTGGAGGTTTTGACCGTGACGGAAATGGCAGGGTTGCCGGCGGCGCGATCCGGCACAGAGACAAGAATAGGCTTTGAGAGAACGGTGCCGTCGGTGGCGTTATTCGCGGTTTCGCGAATCAGATAATAGCCATAGGGCAGATTGGAAAAGACACCCGACGCGGCGGTGTAATCGGCAGGGCGCGTCACCTTCGAGAGCGCGACCGCCAGCGCGGCAATTTTGCCGGCCTGCGTTGTCTCGTTCAAGTCGGCAATCGCCTTCAAAATTTCTGCGTCGGTGGAGGCGGCGCTCAGCGGTGCGCCGATTTCGCCGATGATGGCATTGCGGTAAGCCGCATTCAGCACCATGTCGGTGTACAGGAATTGACCATCGAGTTCGGACATATTCCATGTGACAATTTGATAGGCCTCGTAGGTGGAATTGACCTTGACATTGCCGGCGGTGTCCTTCATGGTGACAGAGCCGAGCGGCGATGCCGCAAAGGCGGGCGCGGACAGTGACAGCATGACAAGAGCGGCCACCAGCAGGGATGCGAAGCGTTTACAAAAGTTCATTCTGAAAACCATTCCTTTCTTGGGCGATGCACAGCGCCCGGCTTAAAACAGCTGCGTTTTAAGCGATATTTTTTCCGGCTTGCTTTGGGTGAAAGCGCGCTTATGAAGTGTTGTCGCGCTCTCTCGGACGCTTTTTGACCCTAAAAACACACAGCGCGGCAGCGAGCAAGAACAATCCACCTCCCATAAAAAAGATAGGCCGCGTGCCAATGCCGCCGGTGGCGGGAAGCACAAGATGGCGCGTGTTCGGGAGCTGTAGCTGCCAGACGGAAATCGAAGCCTTGGTGATAACGGCCTGCCCCTGTTTCAGCGTGAGCGCACTGCCGTCAAACGCCACCAAAACATCCGCCTTGGGGCGCGCATAGCCGGGAGGCGGCTTTGTCTCCACCAAAAAATAGTGACCGGGGCGCAGCGTTTGACGGAACGCACCTTTGCCGTCCGCGTCTGTGACAAGCGTGCCGATGGGCGCACCGTTTTTGGCCCAAGCTTGACCGGCGGCCTCAAAGCGGGCGTTAAACAGCTGAAAGTGCGCGCCCGGCAGGGGCTGCGGCTGCGCGCTGTCGTCCGTCTTTAAAAGCTGCAGCGTGATGGCATCGGCGCTCACCTGCACCACCGGCTTTTGATAAAGCTTTTGCAGGCGCGTTTCGTCCGCGCCAAACGAATAGGACAGCGCCGTGCTTGCGTTGTCGTTGGCATAAAAGCCGGGGCGCTGCGAGCTGGTGCTGTTCGCCGCATAGTCGGTATCCGCGTCGCCGACGGCGGGATATTTTTGCGATGCGGCGTAGTCTGCATATGCTTTTGGCGTAACCTGCACATCAAACGAGAGCGTGTAAACGGTGTCCGGCGACAGGGTGTACGTCGGCACAAAGGTGGCAATCGCCTTTTTAGACGCGGCATCGATGGTGACCGATTGGACAATTCCGCTTCCGGCGGCTGTCACCGCACCATTCGCCCAGAGAATTTTTGTGGTTGTGCCGGATTTTGCGGTGAGCGTGGGGCGGGGCACTGCGGCAAAATCCACGGCAGGGCTGAGCGCGTCCGTGATGACGACATTGCAGGGACCTAAAATACTGGCAAAGGTTTCGTCCAGCTCGCTGAAGTCGTTGGCGTTGAGGTACCTGCCGGTGCCGCTGGCAAGATTGCGCAGCACATCGGGGTCGGACACGGCGACACCGATTGAAAAGATGTTTAATTTTGGATTGGAAGCCGCAAAATTGCGGACGAGCAATTGGTTTGCGCCTTTGCAAAATTCTGTGTTAAAGGGCGTGCCCTCGCCGGTGCCGTAGCGGTAAATGCCCGTTGGCATTTGCAGATTCGGCGGCACATATTCGTTGTGCTGCCCAAAGACGGCAACGCGATCCATCGGATTTGGCACCTGCGCCGCCGATTGGGTGGACAGCGCATGCGTGGGGACACCGTCGCTCATAAACACCATATATTGCGTGGGACTGGGATTGTACGGCGGGCTTTTGATGAGGCGCTGCGCCTGATACAGCCCTGCGCCGTAGTTTGTGCCGCCGACACCCTGCCGAAACAGCGCGGGCAGACGCGGCAAATCGGCGGCGGTCATCCAGTTTTGATAGAGAGTGGCATCGCCCACATCCTGACCGGCGTTGATTTTTCCGTTCACAATGGGGTTATCACTCGCCCAGTTGACAGCGCTTTTTTGATAGGGCGTTCTCGCGCCCCAAAAGCATACAATGCTCAAATGATTGTTCGCATTCGCCTTTAAAAAGCGCGTGATAAACCCGGTTTCGCCCATCAGCGCGCTGTTGAGAATGGACATGCGGCTCACATCCATGCTGCCGGAAACGTCCAGCACCAGAATTAAATCGGCGGGCATTTGAATGCTGCTGGCGACATCAAGATAGAGGCGGTAATCGTCCTTGCCGCGCAGGGGGGAATCCGGATTGTACGCGCCGTCGCCCAAAAAATCAATGCGCTTGTGATAGTCGACCTTGCCGCCCTCGGCGGGACTGGGCGGCTGATAGAGATTGATGAAATTGATGCTTTTGTCCACCGGATACTGTCGGTACAGCTGGAGCGCGGTGGCTTGCGCCGCGGTTTGGGTGGTGGAAAAGCTTGCGCCGTTGCGCAGTACCCATGTGTTTAAGCTGCTGGCAAGTTTGTTACTTTGATAAGTAAAAAGCGTTTGATCCTGCGCGGTGGCGCTGACGGCGGTGCCGAGCGCACTTGGGTTTCCCATGGCGTCCTTGTGCTGACAGAGAGAAACGGAGCTTCCGTTTCGCAGAGAAAAAGAGCCGGAAGCGGGGGCGCTTTCGGCGGCATCCCACCGCACGCTGTCGCCGGGCGAGACGGCAGCATAGGTGGCGGTGCCGTTCACGCGAACCGTGGCAAAGCTCAGGGGCGTTGCCCGAATGTTCTGCGCGTTTGCGCTGTCAAAGGTCATGGCGTTTTTTGTGCTGTCCGCCAGCAGATAGTTTTCACCGTCCATCAGCGTATCGGCCGGAATCCACGCATACTCACGGTCGTTGAGATATTCAATTTCAGAGGTGGTATTGGGCAGAGGAACCTGACTGGCGACATAGGAAATTCGGTTGCCGGATGCATCCTTGACGGGCAGACCGCTCCATGTGTGCGTCCATTGCTCGGCGGCGCTCACCACAACGGGCGAGGGCAGCACCTCGCGGTTGTTCCCGTAGAGGCGCAGCGCGGTGCTGGCGGGACGGATAAGCTCGTTGCCGCCAACCCACTTGACCGTGGCGGTAAACGTGGTGGTGTCGGGCGGTGGCGGTGCGGCCGAAAAGAGCATCACAAATTGTGAAAAATGCTGCGTTTGCACTGTGATTGCGCCTGTGGCGCTGATTTTGGTGTCGAGCGCCTCGGTGCCAAGACCCGTTTCGTCCACAGGATAGATTTTGATGTCGGTGTGCGCGGCGAGCGGCGCAGGCAGCAGAAAAGTGAGTGTGACAGCCTGCTGCGGCTGCACAGCCGTGCGCCCCGGCGAAGTCGGAGGTGGCGGCGCGTTCTCGGCGGGCGGCGCGTTCTCGGCGGGCGGCGCGCTTTCGGCGGGCGGCGCGTTCTCAGCGGGCGGCGCGTTCTCGGCGGGCGGCGTGCTCTCGGCAGGCGGCGTGCTCTCGG
>JAVXUG010000080.1:0-7354 GCA_036642215.1 Ruthenibacterium sp. | reverse complement strand
CCAGAACGGCTTCATGACGTTTTCGCCCTGTGCGTTCTTGCATGCGCCGCTGCCGTCCAGGGCGGTTGCGCCGGAGTTAATCAGATGGATAAAGCCGTCCTTGGCAACGCCCGTGGGCTTTTTGCCGGTCACGCGCTCGCACGCCTCGGGGCTCCAGTACGTGCGCACGTCATGGAAGCACGGTGCCGTATGGGACACCATGGTGCCAAGCATCATGGAAACGCCGTTGCAGGTGTCGTTCTCCGTGGCAAACGGGGTGGGCATTTTTGCGCCGTTCCAGTCGAAGGTGGAGGCCATGATGGCTTCTGTAAAGTCCGCGTTGGGCAGCCAGTCTGTCCACTGACGCTGACCCTGGAAGCCGCCCGCCACTGCGTTGCGGCCAAGGGATTCCTCGTGCCAGCCCAGCTCCGCCAGACGCGGGTTGCCGTACAGGATGTCGCGCATGACCATGGTCATCTTGGTGATGAACTCCCAGTCCTTATCGGGGGCGACAACCTTGGATTTTGTGATGACCTCGGGCAGATTTTTGCCCTCGTTGCAATCAAGACCCTCTTTGCAGTTGGCCTTGACCCACGCAAATGCTTTTTCGTACTCGGTCGGGTCGTAGATGCCCAGTGTGACGCGGCGGATAATTTCCGTCATGTCAACCCACTCTGCGCGGATGCCGAAATATTTCTGGAACACAGCCGCGTCGCAGTAGCTGCCCGCGATGCCCATTGCCACGCCGCCAAGGTTGACGTAGGCTTTGTTCTTCATCCAGCCGACTGCCACTGCGCAGCGGGCAAAGCGCAAAATTTTCTCGGTCACGTCTGCGGGCACGCTGGTGTCGCTTGCGTCCTGCACATCATGTCCGTAAATAGAGAACGCGGGCAGGCCGCGCTGTGCGTGTGCTGCCATAACAGCGGCAAGATAAACAGCGCCCGGGCGCTCGGTGCCGTTGAAGCCCCACACCGCTTTGACGGTTTTGGGATCCATGTCAAACGTCTCACTGCCGTAGCACCAGCAGGGGGTTACGCTTAGGGTGGCGACAACGTTCTCGGTTGCGAACTGGTCTGCACAGGCAGCCGCCTCTGCGCCGCCGCCGATGGTGGTGTTGCTGATGACGCACTGCACGGGCGTGCCGTCCGGGTAGCGCAGATTCTCGCTGATGAGCTTTGCGGCGCTTGTCGCCATGCCCATGGTCTGTTTTTCAAGGCTCTCGCGCACGCCGCCCCAGCGGCCGTCAATTGCGGGTCGAATGCCAATTTTTGGATACAACATAAAATCTCTCCTTTACAAATTACAAAATAGTTTTGTAGGCTTCGTATGCTTTATTCCACGCGTCCGTTTCAGCGGGCGCATAGTGCTTGAGGGTTTCGGTGGCGGCAATCAGCGCGCGCCCTGCGGCAATGTCCGCAAGCTCGCCCAAGGCGACAAGCTGGATGACAATATTGCCAAGCGCCGTGGCCTCGATGGGGCCGGCAACCACCGGCAGACCCGTGCTGTTCGCGCTCATTTGGCAGAGCAGCCCGTCCTTTGTGCCGCCGCCCAGCACATGCAGCGCGGTGAAGTGTTTGCCCGTGACGGTTTGCAGCTGCTCAATCGCAAAGCGATATTTTAAGGCAAGGCTCTCGTAGATGCAGCGCATAATTTCGCCCACGCTCTGCGGGACCTGCTGCCCCGTTTTGCGGCAAAATTCCTGCACGCGCGCGGGGATGTCGCCCGGCGGGGCAAATTCCGGCGCGTCCGGGTCAATGAAGCATTGCAGCGCCGGCGCGGCAAGTGCAAGGCGCTCAAGGTCGGCGTAGGAATATTCCTCGCTCTTTTTGCGCCATGCGCGGCGGCTCTCTTGAATCAGCCACAGGCCGATGATATTTTTTAAGTAGTTGATTTTTCCGTTTGCGCCAAGCTCGTTGGAAAGCCCCAGCGCGGCGCTTTGCTCTGTCAGCACGGGCCTGTCCAGCTCTGTGCCAAGCAAGCTCCAAGTGCCGCAGGACAAAAACGCAACGTCGGTGCTCTGTGTCGGCACGGCGGCGACGGCGCACTGGGTGTCGTGTCCCGCCACCGCAACCATCTTTGCACCGTTCAGCGTGCCGGTCACGGTGCCGCTCTTGACGGGCGGCAGCAAAAGCTCTGCGGGCAGATCAAACGCGTGCAGCACCTCGGTGCTCCATTTTCCGGTCGTAAGATCAAGCATCTGGCTTGTGGAGGCGATGCTCTGCTCGCACACGGGCGCGCCGCTGAGCATATAGCTGAACAAATCCGGCATGAACAGCAGTGTTTTTGCCTTGCCCAGCAGCTCCGGCTGCTGCTCTTTGAATGCCAGCAGCTGAAACAGCGAGTTGATGTTCATAATCTGGTTGCCGGTCTTGGCATACAGCGTAGTTGCGTCCATGACGGCGGCGGCTTTCTGCGTCATGCCCTGTGTCCGCGCGTCGCGGTAGTGCACGGGGTCGCAAAGCAGCTTGCCGTCCTTGTCGAGCAGACCAAAATCCACGCCCCAAGTATCAAAGCCGATGCTGTCAAACGCGCCCGCCTTGGCGATGCCCGTTTTGACCTCGGCAAACAGCGCGTCAAAGTCCCAGCAGAAATGACCGTCCTTTTCGCGGGGGTTATTCTCAAACCGGTGAATCTCCTCATAAGAGAGCGCGCCGTTTTCGTAGGTGGCAAGAATGGCGCGGCCGCTGGAAGCACCAAAGTCAAACGCCAGTACCTTGCTCATTTCACCACGCCTTTCTTGAGGAGAATGTTCGCGTAAATTTCGGTTTCACCCGTGGCGATGATGGCATACACGTTTTTTGCGCGCTCGTAAAAAGCAAAGCGCTCTGTCATCTCAATGGCACAGTGGTCGGGGTCGTGCTTTTTCAGCAGCTGCTTGTAGGTATCCCAAATGGTCGGGACAACGGGGTCGCCCGGAACAACCTCCATCAGCGCAACCGGCTTTTCGCTGTACTGGTCAAGCGGAATCACGCTGAGCACTGCATCCAGAATTTCCGGCACACCGTGACCGTCCGCGCGGATGACAATGGCATCCTTGCCCATGCTCTCGGCCGGGAAATTGCCGTCACCGATGACAAGCTCATCCCCGTGGCCCATCTCGCAGAGCACCATCAGCAGCTCCGGAGAAAGAATCGGCGGAATGTTTTTTAGCATAAAGTTTCCCTCCTGTTCGTTGTCTGTAAAAAGTATCTTTGCTTCTATTTGTATTATACAGTTGTTTTTTATACTTCTCTTGGTGTATAATCATATAAAGTAGCACAATATTCACTTTCAGGAGGAAAAGCATGAACTATCTTGCCACGCACGAGAGCAAAACACGCGGCACGTTTGATTTTCCCATTGAATTTCACTATGTGGCACCCTCGCACCCGCGCTATTTGATGCCGTTTCACTGGCACATGGAGTACGAGCTGATTTTGGTGCTGTCGGGCACGTTTACGCTGTCGCTGGGCACGGTGACGCGGGAATTGCAGGCGGGCGATGCGGCGTTGATCCCGGACGGGATTTTGCACGGCGGCACCCCGCACGAGTGCGTGTACGAGTGCGTGGTGTTTGATTTTGCGCGTTTTTTGCAGGAGAATGCCATCGGGCGCATGGCGCAGGGCGGCGTGCTGAACGCGGCGGCGCAGCAGCAGCATTTTTTTAAAAAGGGATGCCCCGCGTGCCGCGTCATCGACGCGCTGTTTGAGGCGATGGAAAAGGAGCAGCCGGGGTACGAGTTCAGCACCACAGGGCTTTTGTGGCAGCTGATGGGAATTTTAGTGCAGCAGACGGCGCAGTCTCTGCCGCCGCCCCCTGTGCGGGACAAGCGCACCGAGCAGATGAAGCAGGCGCTGCGCCGCATCCGGCGCGATTATGCCGAGCCGCTTTCTCTGGACGAGCTGGCGCAGGAGGCGGACATGACACCCAAATATTTCTGCCGTGCGTTCCGTCAGATTACGGGGCGCACGCCCATTGACTATTTAAACTACTATCGTGTGGAGTGCGCGGGCGAATTGCTGTGCGTCACGGACGAATCCATCACCGAAATTGCGCTGTCGTGCGGCTTTAACGATTTAAGCTATTTTGCGCGCGCCTTTCGCCGATACAAGGGCGTTTCGGCGCAAAAATATCGCAGCGCAAAGGCGTAATTGCCGCGGCACTCTTTTAAAATTCCGCATGATGTGCTATGCTGTTCTTATCTTTGCAAGGCACAAAGCAGAAAACGATGCCCCTCTGTTTTCACCCTTATTGTTAAGGGCGAAAGCAAGAGGGGCGGCAGGATGAAATAAGGAGCTTTTTATATGATACGTCTCGTTGCAAGCGATATTGACGGCACGCTGCTGCAGGGCGGCGCGCAGCAGATTGACGCGCGGCTGTTCGCTTTAATTGACGCGCTGCGCGCCAAAAATATTTTATTCTGCGCCGCCAGCGGACGGCAGTACGAAAGCCTGCGCCGCCTGTTTGCCCCCGTGGCAGACCGCATTCTTTACTCGTGCGAAAACGGCTCCATTGTCTATTACCACGACGCAGTGCTGGCTAAAACGCCGCTGCCGCGCGACCAATGCGCGCAGCTGACCGCGCAGATCCTGGCGCAGCCGGGCTGTGAGGTGCTCATCTCCGGCGCAAACACCTGCTATGTCGCGCCAAAAAGTGAGGCATATTTTCACCACATCAGCGAGGAGCTTGGCAACAACACGCGCCGCATTGCCTGTCTTGATGATGTGCCGGAGGAAGTAATCAAAATTTCTGCCTTTTGCGATAAGCCCGCCGCGGAATATGAAGCGATGTTTGCCCCCGTGTGGAATCATCATTTAAACGTTGCCGTCGCCGGAAAATTCTGGCTTGATTTTACGCTTGCGCACAAGGGCACGGCGCTTGCGCAAATTTCGGACGCGCTTTCCCTTTCGGCGCGCGACATGCTGGCGTTCGGCGATAATTTCAACGATATTCCCATGTTTCGCTTTGCGGGCGACTCCTACGCGATGGAAAATGCCGACCCTGCGGTCAAGGCCGCGGCGGCACACACCTGCTCCTCGGTGCTGCAGGTTCTGGAGACGCTGTAGCGGGATGCTTTGGGAAACGCGTTAAAAAAATTAAAAATCCGCTCTGACCGGCGACTGTTACGTCCTTCAGAGCGGATTTTTTACAGCAGTTTTCTTAGACATGGATGCTTTTAAC
The DNA here is from genome assembly GCA_036642215.1 of Ruthenibacterium sp. Taxonomy (GTDB): domain Bacteria; phylum Bacillota; class Clostridia; order Oscillospirales; family Ruminococcaceae; genus Ruthenibacterium. The sequence continues at coordinate 2,215 of JAVXUG010000080.1, read as the reverse complement.
CGCTTGCAAAACTGCCGGAAAGCCCCCTCGCGGGGCGATTCTATGTGCCGGTCATAGCCGATGCATGGGTGCACTGTGAAATTACATTGCACTCTATTCTGCCTCGGAATGTCAACGGCCTATCGCACAGTGCGCACCCCTTGCGATTGCGCATCGAATTGCCCCGCGCGGGGATCACTCTGCCGCCTTTGGCCCTGCACAGTGCAGCACGCGCAGCGGCTCTGGGCCGCTGCTTTGCAGGGTGAGCGCACCGGCGGCGGGCGGGACAAAATACTGCTGCCCCGCAGCAAGCGCACAGACTTTGCCGTGTGCAGCAAGGCTGCCCGCGCCCGCAAGCACATACAGTCCGCTGAACGCCTCCCGCGCGGGCAGCGTGACGCTTGCCGTCACCTCTGCGGCTTCCATCGCAAAAAGCGGCGTGGTGTCGTAGCCGACAAGCGTGCGCACCGTGCCGCCGCTTTGCACCTGTGTGCGCGGGGTGATAAACCAGCGCTTGCGCGTCTGCTCCGCGGTGAGTCCCTCATAGTGAAAGCAGTCGAACATCTTGTCAAAGCCCAGCCCTTGATGGCACATGCTGTCCGCCACGGGAAAGCCGCTTGGTGTCACGCGCTCGGTGCGGATGGTGTAGTCGGTCGGCTCTTGTATTTCGGTCAAAAAGCAGCCCGCTCCAATGGCATGGGGAACGCCGCCCTCAATCAGCACCGTGTCGCCTGTCTGCACGTCAAAACGATGCAGACAGCCGAGCATTCCCGCAATGTCCTGCGCATCAAACAGCGCTTTCCACTGCGCGCGCGTCACGCCCGGTCGAAACCCAACGTAAATACACGGCGTTTCTCCGTTGATCGTGCGCCCGTCCAAAATATGCCAGCACTCCGTTTTTCCGTAGTCAGAGCCAAAAAGCTCCCGCGCCTTGCTCCGGTCGGGATGCACCTGAATGGTCAGCCGCTCTGCCGCGTCAATCAGCTTGACCAGCACGCCGGTGCTTGCGCCGTATCGGGCGGCGTGCGCCGCGCCCAGCATCGCAGCCGGATTGCTTTCAATGACGCTTTTTAACGTTGCTTCGGGGCTTTGAGCAAGATGGCTCATCCCCTCGTCCAAAAACGCCTCACGCCCCGCATTGCGCGCACTGACAAGCGACAAAATCCACTCCTCCGGAAAATGGCCGTCCTCGCCCGTTCGCCCGTGCAGCTTTGCAAGCAGACTGCCGCCAAGATAGGTACGCCACGCGGCTGCGTTGTCCAGCAGCAATGGAACATCAAAATTCATGCTTTTGTCCTCCCTCTGTGCTGCCCGGACAGACCCGCGCGCAGCATTGCCTCTTGTATGGTTTGCGCTCCGAATATCACCGATATTCGCATTAAAATCCTTCTCCTTTCAAAAAGCTGTGCGCAAGAAGCAGCAGCCCCTTGCGCACAGCCCAAAGCAGTCAAAACCGCTGCCAAATCTATGATTGCATTGTCTTTAAATAGTCCAGCGTCCACGGCAATGCCGCCGATTCCTGCGCCGTGTCCTGTTCAAACAGACCGCGGTAATGCTTCAGCAGGGTTCGCTCCTCGCGATCCAGCTTGCTGAGATGCACATGAAAAAGGCGGCGCATCAAGTCCGTGTCGCGCGTTTGAAACGAGGTAATCAGCGCGCCGTGCTGCTCTACAATCTCCTCAAGGCCGTTGGCACTGCCGCAGGTCAGCAGGCGCAGCCGCCGATAATGTCCGCTTGCGTTCTGCACCGTGCGCAGGCAGAGCAGCTTGCCCGTTGTCGCGTAAAAAATTGCATGAAATGCATCGTCCAGCGTTAAAAATTCACGCATGTCCGGCGTTTTCTGCTCGCACAGCACCCGCTGCCGGCGCAGCGCCTCATGCAAGGGCACAATATCGGACGGGGTGTGGCACGCCATGAACAGCTTCATGACCTCCTCCTCCACCGAAAGGCGCAAAAATCGCTCCTGCTCCACACGCGACAGATCAATTTTGGAAATCATTGTGCCGCGCTGCGGAAGCAGCGTGACAAGCCCCTCTTGGTCTAGCCGGATGAGCGCATCACGCACCGGCGAGCGCCCCATTTCAAAGTGCTCGCAGATGTCCTTGATGCTGAGAATAATTCCGGGCTGCAAATAAAGCTCTACAATGGCACGGCGCAAAGTGGAATAAGCGTCGCCGTCGCCGGTGCTTTGCTCTGCTGCGGGCAGGCGGGGTTCCTCTTGCTGCACAAAATCAAT
>JAVXUG010000079.1:0-7420 GCA_036642215.1 Ruthenibacterium sp. | reverse complement strand
GACGAATTTTGGGTGAAAAGACGAATGCATGGAGTTTTCAAACATGCCCTAGAAAGCGCACGACAAATCCGTAAAAAAGGATGCTGCACCACCGCGCATATATTGATTCGGCAAGAGCGATTTTTCTTGCAAGGCTGTTCTTTTGCATCCTTTTATGGTATACTAAATAAAATCATAATGCTACAAAAACAATCTTTTTCGGGAGGGAAATTCTATGAAAAAGCGAATTGGGATCCTTACCTCCGGCGGCGATTGTCCGGGCTTGAACGCGACGATCCGCGGCGCGGCAAAGGCGCTGTATCAGCGCTTTGACGACGAGGTGGAGATTATCGGTGTGCAGAACGGCTACGACGGACTGATTCGCGGCGATTGGCGTCTGATGCAGCCGCACGAATTTTCCGGCATCCTCACGCGCGGCGGCACGATCCTTGGCACAAAGCGCACGCCCTTTAAAATGATGAAGGTTGTGGAGGATGACAAGGTGGACAAGGTGTCTGCCATGAAAAAAACCTACAAGGATGCAAAGCTTGATTGCCTGCTGTGCCTTGGCGGCAATGGCACGCATAAAACGGCGAATTTGCTCAGCGAGGAGGGGCTGAACATCATCGGCCTGCCCAAGACCATCGACAACGATATCTGGGGCACGGACGTGACGTTCGGCTTTCATACGGCGGTGAATATTGCAACAGAGGTCATCGACCGCATTCACACCACCGCCTCCAGCCACCGCCGCTGCATGGTCATCGAAATCATGGGCAACAAGGCGGGCTGGCTGACGCTGTACGCCGGCATTGCAGGCGGCGCGGATATTATTTTGATTCCGGAAATCCCGTATAACATCGACAATGTCTGCGCGGCAATTCAGGCGCGCAACGACCACGGCAAGACGTTTTCGATTCTCGCCGTGGCAGAGGGCGCATACGATGTGGGCGAAGCGGCTATGAAAAAGAAAGAGCGCGCCGCAAAGCGCGTGGAAAACGGCGAAGTGACCGCGACAAACCGTATTGCAAAGCAAATTGAACTGATGACGGGCTTTGAGACGCGCGTGTGCGTGCCCGGCCATATGCAGCGCGGCGGAAGCCCGTCTGCCTATGACCGCGTGCTGGCAACGGAGTTTGGCACCTATGCGGCAAAGCTTGTGGAGGCGGAGCATTACGGCGTAGCTGTGGCGATGAAAAACGACATTGTCACCGAAAACGCGCTGTGCGACGTGGCGGGCAAGACAAAGCTTGTGCCGGAGAGCTGTGATATGCTCACAGTGGCGCGGCGCATGGGCATTTCGCTGGGATAGCGCGCGACGACGCATAGCAAGGCGGCAGCACCAAAGCGGCAAATATGCTATATGCGCGCAAGACCGACCGCTTTCGGCGTTGACAAATGCGTAAAATAGTGGTATAAAACAGTTATATTAAAAATGCCGTGAAAAAGAGGGCACCGCGCAAGGCGCTGACAAAGAGAGCGGGGGATTTGCTGTAATCTCCGCGACGCGCGCGCGATGCTGTCGCTTTGGAGCAGGAATGGTCAGCGAGCAGCAGCCGTTTCCCGTCAGCCCGCGTTAAGGGGACACAAAGCGGTCTTGCGGGCGGGGTTACTGCCGCAGGGCAATTTGGGTGGTACCGCGGAGCTTTTTGTTTTTAAAAGCGCCGTCCCTTACATTTTGTACGGGGCGGCGTTTTTTGTTTCTGCCGCGCGGTGGGCGTTGACCCGAAAAAGGAGTAAAATGATGAAAGAGCTGAACAAAATCTACGAGCCAAAGCAGGTGGAGGACACCATCTACGCCGACTGGCTGGCGCACGATTATTTCCACACAAAACGCGACGCACACAAAAAACCGTACACCATTGTCATGCCGCCGCCCAACATTACGGGGCAATTGCACATGGGACACGCCATGGACGAGACGTGGCAGGATATTCTGACGCGCTTTAAGCGTATGCAGGGCTATGCTGCACTGTGGGTGCCCGGCACCGACCATGCATCCATTGCGACAGAAGCCAAAATTGTGGCAAAGATGAAAGAAGAAGGCGTGAGCAAGGCTGACCTTGGGCGCGACAAATTCCTTGACCGCGCATGGGAGTGGAAAAAGCAGTACGGCGGCCGCATTGTGGAGCAGCTAAAAAAGCTGGGCTGCAGCTGCGACTGGAAGCGCGAGCGCTTCACCCTGGATGAGGGCTGCAGCGACGCGGTGGTAAAGGTTTTTGAAACCCTGTATCGCAAGGGTCTGATTTATCGCGGCGAGCGCATCATCAACTGGTGCCCGCACTGCAAAACCTCTATCTCTGACGCAGAGGTGGAGTACGAGGAGCAGGACGGCTTTTTCTGGCACTTGAAATATCCCGTTGTCGGCACGGACGAAATGGTGGAGCTTGCCACCACGCGTCCGGAGACAATGCTGGGCGACACGGCGATTGCCGTGCATCCCGATGACGAGCGCTATACACATCTGCACGGAAAATCGGTGCTTTTGCCGCTTGTCAACAAGGAAATTCCCATCGTGTGCGACACGTATGTTGACCGCGAATTTGGCACCGGTGTTGTCAAAATTACGCCGGCGCATGACCCGAACGACTTCGAGGTCGGCGCGCGCCACAAGCTGCCTATTATTAAGGTGCTGACGGACGACGCAAAAATGACGGCGGAGTGCGGCAAATACGCGGGGCTTGACCGCTATGCGGCGCGTAAAGTAATTGTTGCGGACTTGGAGGCGGGCGGCTACCTTGCAAAAATTGAGCCGCACGGTCACAACGTGGGCACCTGCTACCGCTGCGGCACAACGGTGGAGCCGATGGTCAGCAAGCAGTGGTTTGTGCGCATGGTGCCGCTTGCCGCCCCCGCCATTGATGCGGTGCGCAGCGGAACCATCAAATTTGTGCCGGAGCGCTTTGACAAAAACTATTTCTTCTGGATGGAAAATACGCGTGACTGGTGTATCAGCCGCCAGCTCTGGTGGGGACACCGCATTCCGGCCTACTACTGCGACGCGTGCGGCGAAATCACCGTTTCCGCGTCGCCAATCGAAACCTGCCCCAAGTGCGGCGCGCCTGTGCGCCGTGACGAGGACACGCTCGACACATGGTTTTCGTCTGCCCTGTGGCCGTTTTCGACACTGGGCTGGCCGGATGAAAACAGCGAGGATTACAAATACTTTTACCCGACAAGCACGCTTGTCACGGGCTATGACATCATCACGTTCTGGGTCAGCCGCATGATTTTCTCCGGCCTGACCTATACAGGAAAAGCGCCGTTTGACACGGTGCTCATCCACGGCCTTGTGCGCGACGCGCAGGGACGCAAAATGTCAAAGTCGCTGGGCAACGGCATCGACCCGCTTGAAATCATTGACGAATACGGTGCGGACGCGCTGCGCCTGACGCTTGTGCTTGGCTCCACACCCGGCAACGACATGCGCTTTTCGGACGAAAAGGTGCGTGCAAGCCGCAATTTTGCCAATAAGCTGTGGAACGCCGCGCGCTTTGTATTGATGAATCTGCCGGAGGACTTTGCCGTGACGCTGCCGTCCTCCATGACGCTTGCCGACCGCTGGGTTGTGTCGAAGCTAAATTCACTCGCGAAAAACGTCACGGATAATCTTGACAAATTTGAGCTTGGCCTTGCCGCGCAAAAGGTGCAGGATTTCATCTGGGACGTGTACTGCGACTGGTATATCGAGATTGCAAAGCTGCGCCTGTCAAGCACGGATGCAGCCGAGGCCGACAGCGCGCGCCAGATTCTGGTGTCGGTGCTGAGTCAGGCGCTCAAGCTGCTGCACCCGTTCATGCCGTTCATCACGGAGGAAATTTACCGCGCGCTGCCCGGCTCCTCCGAGACGGTCATGCTGGAAGCATGGCCTGTGTACGAGCCGGAGCTTGATTTTACAAGCGAGGAAACAGAGTTTGAAGCTGTGATGGACTTGATTAAGGCGGTGCGCGCCGTGCGCGCCGATATGGGTGTGCCGCCCTCAAAGCGCACCTCGCTGTTTATTGAGACGAAAAACGCCGCGCCCTATGAGGACGGCAGCGACTACCTTGCCAAATTTGCGTTCGCGACCGATATCACCGTAACGGACAGCTATGCGGGCGACACGGCGGGCATGGTGCAGGTGGTCACGACCTCTGCGCGCGCGTTCATTCCCATGATGGAGCTTGTGGACAAGGAAAAAGAGCTGGCGCGCCTTGCAAAAGAAAAAGCCCAATGCGAAAAGGACATCGCCATGCTTAGCGCCAATCTGTCCAACGCCGGCTTTATGGCAAAAGCACCGGAGAGGGTGGTTGCCGAGATGCGTGCAAAAAGTGCCGCCGCAACCGACAAGCTGTCCAAAATAGAAGCATCTCTTGCGGCACTGGGCTGAGAATATGTCGCATTGCGCAAAGAAAAAAGCTGCAAAGCTGCGCGGGGACAGCCCTGCAAGGCGTGCGGCAAAGCCGCAGAATAAAACAGAGGGGAGGGGCGAGCGTGAATTATGAGGAGTCCGTGGCGTGGGTGCATGCGCTGCCGCGTCTTGCGGCAAGGCCGGGCGTTGAAAATACGCGCACGCTGCTGCAAAAGCTGGGCGAGCCGCAAAAGCGTTTAAAGTTCGTCCATGTCGCGGGCACAAACGGCAAGGGGAGCGTCACCGTCATGCTGGCGGGCGTGCTGCATGCGGCGGGCTACAAAACGGGCGCGAACATCAGCCCTTATGTGCTCGATTTTCGCGAGCGCTTCCTGATCAATGGAGAGATGATTGCCCCCGATGCTTTGGCGGGGCTTTTGACCGAGGTGCGCGCGGCGGCAAACGGGCAGGAGAACCTTGTCGAGTTTGACGCGGTTACAGCGGCGGCGCTGCTGTGGTTCGCGCGCGAGGCGTGCGATATTGTCTGTCTCGAAACCGGCCTTGGCGGGCGGCTTGACTCCACCAATGCCGTGGAAAATACGCTTGTCGCGTGCATCACGTCCATCGGCATGGATCACACGGAGCTGCTCGGAGACACCTACTCGAAAATCGCCGCCGAAAAGTGCGGCATTTTCAAAAACCACTGTACAGTCGTGTGCTATCCCGCGCAAAAGCAGGAGGCGCTCGATGAAATTACGCTGTGCGCCGAAAAGCGGCACTGTCCGCTGATTGTGCCGGAGACACAGGATTTGCGTGTTTATCGCGCACCTGCGTTTGAAAACCGCATCAACTACGGCGGCTATGATTTAACGGTGCCTTTCCCCGGGCTGCATCAGGCGTACAATGCAATGATGGTGGTGGAGGCGGCGCTTGCTCTGTGCGAGGGGAAAAACGGCTTTGATATTTCCGACGATGCCATCATGCAGGGCATTGCGGCGGCGCGTTTTCCCGCGCGCATCGAGCTTCTCTCGCGCGAGCCGCTTGTCATTTTGGACGGCGCGCACAATCCCGACGGCGCAAGGGCATTGGCAGACACATTGCGGGCGGCGGGCGTAAAAGAGCTGGTTGCGGTGATGGGGGTGCTGGAGGGCAAGCAGCCGGAGCAGATGCTGACCGCGCTGTGCCCGTATTTTACGACAATTTATACCGTCACGCCTGCGTCGCCGCGGGCAATCAGTGCAGAGGCACTTGCATCGCTTGCGCATCGCTATTGTGCGCACGTCACACCGTGCGACAGCGTGACGCAAGCCGTAAAGCAAGCAAAAATGACCGCCGCGCAGGCAGGCAGCGGGCTTGTCATCTGCGGCAGCCTGTACCTCGCAGCACAGGCGCGTAAACTTTTTCAAAGCTAGCGTCTAAATTCAACAAAAAGCCACAGGGCATACAGTCTATGATGAATCCATAGATTGTATGTCTTATTTTTTTACGCATTTTACGCAAAAGGAGCATTGCACTATGACACAGGTAACCATACAACAAGAGGGTAAAACACTGGTGGCTCATCTTTCGGGCGAAATTGACCACCACGGCGCGGAGCTGCTGCGCACACAGATTGACGGGCGCATCGCCGCAGCCGATCCTGCCATTCTCGTGCTGGATTTTTCGGATGTCACCTTTATGGATTCGTCGGGCATCGGGCTTATCTTAGGCAGGCATAAGCTTATCAGCGCCGCGGGGGGTGTGCTGGTCGTACAAAAAGCACCCGCGGAAATTCACCGAATGCTGGCGCTCGCGGGCATCGACGCAAAAGATTGAGGGGGTGGAAAATGATGAAACCGATGAATACCATGAAAATTACATTTCCGAGCCGCAGTGTGAACGAGGCATTTGCCCGCAGCGCCATCGCGGCCTTTGCGTCGCAGGCCGACCCCACGCTGGATGAAATTGCCGACGTAAAAACCGCCGTGTCCGAGGCGGTCACAAACTGCATCGTGCACGCATACAAGGACAACCTTGGCCCCATCACGGTCACGGCGGCACTGTATCAGAACGGGAGACTCACGGTGCTGGTGGCGGACAAGGGCTGTGGCATTCCGGACGTAAAGCAGGCGATGGAGCCGCTGTTTACCACGGGTGGGCAGGAGCGCGCGGGACTTGGCTTTGCGGTGATGGAAAGCTTTATGGATATTGTCCGCGTGCGCTCGGTATCCGGTAAAGGTACGCGTGTCACGCTTGTAAAGCTGCTTGGTGCGCGATGACTTCTATACATATTATATAGGAGGAATGCTGTATGCCTGTTACATTGGGACCGCGCGCGGAGTTTATAGAGAATAATCTGGGGCTTGTACATGCCTGTGCGGGGCGCTTTAAGGGGCGCGGCATGGAGTACGACGATTTGTTTGCCGCGGGCTGCATGGGAATTGTAAAAGCCTACGACGGCTTCGACGAAACACGCGGTCTGTGCTTTTCCACCTATGCGGTGCCGGTCATTCTGGGCGAAATTAAAAAGCTGTTCCGCGATGGCGGCTCGGTCAAGGTGAGCCGCTCGGTCAAGGAGCTTGGCCTAAAGGTGACGGCAACGCGCGAGCGGTGGCTGAAGATGAAAGGGCAGGAGCCTACCGTGAGCGATGTTGCCTTACAATTGGGCGTGAGTGCAGAGCAGGTTGCCGAGGCGATGAATGCATCTCTGCCGGCACTTTCGCTGACACCCGTGTCGGATGAGGACGGCAATCGCGAATTTGACATCCCGCAGGAAAGCTGCGAGGAGACGCTCTCCGACCTGCTCAGCTTGAAAACAGTCTTGGGAACGCTGGCACCGGAGGATCGAAAACTGATTTATCTGCGCTTTTTCAAAAATAAGACGCAGAGTGAGACAGCGCGCGTACTGGGCACAACGCAGGTGCAGGTGTCGCGCAGAGAGCGAAAAATCCTCGCTGTCATGCGCGAACAGCTCTCAGAATGAGGCAATTTGCGGGAAATGCAAGGAAATTGAAACAAATCCCAATTACTTGCGAATTTTCTGTTGACAAACCCCCTGCATCGTGATAATATAACTAAGCCGACCCGCACGGGGCACGGCAGCGGACCTAAAAAATCGAAGAGAAAAGTGCA
>JAVXUG010000078.1:0-7446 GCA_036642215.1 Ruthenibacterium sp. | reverse complement strand
CGCCCGCTCCGCCCGCTCCGCCCGCTCCGCCCGCTCCGCCCGCTCCGCCCGCTCCGCCCGCGCCGCCCGTGTCGCCCGTGTCGCCCGCCCCGCCCGCGTCGCTGCGCTTTTTCAACGCGGTGTGCGGCGACGCGCGCCACTGCGCCACGCTGCCGCAATTTCTGGCACGCCATTGCAGGGGTCACGCGGCGCTTGTTGTAACGGTGCCGCGCGCCCCCTTGCAAAATTGAAAGTGTCCGCAATAGACGCACACGCGCAGGGCGATTGGAAATTACTTTTATGCTTTTGTATAAATATTGCTGCTTTTTGCCCAACATGGCAACATTTACCGGGTAAAAAGAGCAAAAACAGCACACCCTAAATTGACAAATTGTCGAATTGTTGGTAAAATAACAGTTCAAGAATGTATAATAACGGTGCCGTGCGCGCTGGTCACAGCGGCGCTGTTTTTATTTTACCTTGATTCTGCCCACATTTTGGGCAAGCGCATGGGTCGCCGCGCAGCACCTGTGCGCGCCGCGCAAACATGCAAGGCATCCACAAGACACCAAAACCGGCGGCGTGCGCTGCGGCGTGCAGCCGGCTTGCAAAGGGCAGGCCCCGCAAGGACAGCACAGCGTCACACGCGGCGGCTGTTCCCGCTGCCGCCGGGCGCGCGCAGCGCCGCAAAGCAAAACAGTAACGAGGAGTTGGATACATTGGGAAAATACATCGTCAAGCGTCTTGCGCTTGCGCTGCTCACGGTTTTTGTCGTGGCAACGCTCACGTTCTTTTTAATGAACGCTGTGCCGGGCGGCCCGTTTACCGCCGAAAAATCCATCAGCGCAAAGGCAATTTCCGCGCTGAATGAAAAGTTCGGTCTGGACAAGCCCATTTTAGAGCGCTATGCAAATTATATGTCCGGTGTGATGAAGGGCGATTTCAGCCTGAGCTTAAAGCAGCGCGGGCGCACCGTCGCGGACATCATCACCTCTAAGTTCCCCGTGTCGGCAAAGCTTGGCGGCATCAGCGTGCTGGTTGCGCTGCTGCTGGGCATTCCGCTGGGGTGCATCGCCGCGCTCAACCGCGGCAAGTGGGTTGACAGCGCCATTATCGTCATTGCCACCTGCGGCATCGCCGTGCCAAGCTTTGTCATCTGTACGGTGAGTATGTACGTTTTCGGGGTCAACCTCGGGTGGCTGCCCACGTTTGGGCTGACAAGCTGGCGGCACTATATTTTGCCGGTGTTCGCGCTTAGCTTTTACCCCATGGCGTACATTGCGCGTCTGATGCGCTCGTCCATGCTGGACGTGCTCGGGCAGGACTATATGCGCACCGCCAAGGCAAAGGGTCTGTCCCAGTCCAAAAGCCTGTTTAAGCATGCGCTGCGCAACGCCTTGCTGCCGGTCGTCACCTACGTCGGCCCGATGCTGGCTTACACGCTGACGGGCAGCTTTATTGTGGAAAAAATCTTCACCATCCCCGGTCTTGGCGGCGAGTTCGTCAGCTCCATCACGAACCGCGATTATACCGTCATCATGGGCACGACGATTTTCCTCGCTACGCTGATTGTATTTATGAACGTTGTGGTTGACATTGTGTATAAAATGATTGACCCGCGGATTAAGCTGAAATAAGGAGGCGAAGAAAATGGAAAAAAACCCGTTGAGCCTACAGCTCAAGTTGACCCCCGAGGACTTCGCCCCCGCCACGGCGAGCGAAAAGGAAGAGCTTGTCACCATGCGCGAGAGCGTCGGCTTTTTTAAGGACGGCATGCGCCGGCTTGCCAAAAACAAGGTTGCCATGGTCAGCTTTGTCGTCATTGTTATCATTTTGCTGTTCGCCTATGTGCTGCCCGGCTTTTATCCGTATCAGTACGAGCAGCAAATCCGCGGCAGCGAAAATTTGTCCCCCATGAGCTATTCCGAGGACGAGCTGGCGGCAAAGGCCGCCGGGGAAAGCGTGTTCCCGCATTTTCTCGGCACCGATAAGCTGGGCCGCGACTACACCGTGCGCGTTATGATGGGCACGCGCGTGTCGCTGTCGGTCGGTCTGATTGCCGCCGCCATCATCCTGCTGATTGGCAGTGTGTACGGCAGCGTCGCGGGCTTTTTCGGCGGATGGGTGGACATGATTATGATGCGCATTGTCGATGTCATCTACACCGTGCCGGATATTCTGCTGATTATTCTTTTGTCCTTTGCGCTGAAAAAACCGCTGGAGGGGCTGGCGGAAATGCCGGGCTTTGAATGGATTCAAACGCTCGGGGTCAACCTCATCAGCATCTTTATCGTGTTCGCGCTGCTGTACTGGGTTGGCATGGCGCGCATTGTGCGCAGCCAGATTTTGACCCTCAAGGAAAACGAATATGTCACGGCGGCGCGCGCGCTGGGCGCGGGCAATGCCCGCATCATCCGAAAGCATCTGCTGACAAACTGCATTGGCACCTTGATTGTCACAACAACGCTGCAAATTCCCTCCGCCATTTTCACCGAGAGCTTTCTCTCGTTCCTCGGCATGGGCGTGGCGGTTCCCATGCCCAGCCTCGGCAGCCTTGCCAGCGCGGCCACAAACGGCATCAACACCTATCCGTACCTGCTGCTGGCACCGGCCATTTTAATCAGTCTGATTATTCTCAGCTTCAACCTTTTCGGGGACGGACTGCGTGACGCATTCGACCCGAAGATGAAAAATTAAAGAGAGGGGAGCAGATTTTTATGAGTGAGCATTTAGTTGACATCCAAAACGAGCGGCTCTCCTTCTTCACGCCGGCGGGCGAAGTGAAGGCGCTGAACGACGTGTCCCTGTATGTGAACGAGGGCGAGGTTCTCGGCATTGTGGGCGAGTCGGGCAGCGGCAAGTCCGTCACCGCATACAGTCTGATGGGCTTGACCGCCTATCCGGGCCGCCTCATTGGGGGCGAGCTTTACTTTAACGGACATCACACCAATGCCCTGTCGGAGCGCGAGATGCGCAAAATCCGCGGCAATGAGGTATCCATCATCTTTCAGGACCCGATGACGAGCCTGAACCCCGTGTATACCATCGGCAACCAGATTTGCGAGGTCATTCTGCTGCACACCGACAAAACCCGCAAGCAGGCGCGTGAGCGCGCGGTCGAGCTGCTGACGCTGGTGGGCATGAACGAGCCGGAAAAGCGCTTAAAGCAGTACCCGCATGAGCTTTCGGGCGGCATGCGTCAGCGCGTGATGATCGCCATCGCGCTTGCGTGCGAGCCGAAGCTGCTGATTGCGGACGAGCCGACAACGGCACTGGACGTGACCATTCAAGCGCAGATTTTGGAATTGATGATGGAGCTGAAGCAAAAGCTTGGCATGGCTATCATCATGATTACGCATGACCTTGGCGTGGTCGCCAGCATGTGCGACCGCATCGCCGTCATGTATGCCGGCAAGGTGGTCGAATCCGGCCCCATCGACGAAATTTTCTACAGCCCCCGGCACGAATATACAAAGGGCTTGCTGCGCAGCATCCCGAAGCTGAACGAGAAAGAGCACACAAAGCTCATTCCCATCGAGGGCACGCCCGTCGATATGCTAAAGCCTCCGCTCGGCTGCCCGTTTGCGCCGCGGTGCGACTCCTGCATGAAAATTTGTCTGCGCGAGATGCCCCCCTATACCGACGTGACAAGTGAGCATTACAGCGCCTGCTGGCTTTTGCAAAAGACACAGGCCGAAAAGGAGGGCACCCCGCAATGAGCGAAGAACAAAAAAGCGAAAAGCGCCTTGTAGAGGTACAGCACCTCCAGCAATATTTCCCCGCGGGCGGCGTTGGCAAGCACAAGCATTTTGTCAAGGCCGTGGACGATGTGTCGTTCTACATCCACAAGGGCGAAACCTTGGGGCTTGTGGGCGAATCCGGCTGCGGAAAAACAACCACAGGCCGCACGCTGCTGCGCCTGTATGAGCCGACCGCAGGGCGCATTCTGTACGACGGCGAAACGCTGTTTGACACCGGCAAAACCCCGCGGATGGACGCGCAGGGCAACCCCGTGCTGAATGCGGACGGCACGCCGGACTGCGGCAAAAAGTGCGCCGTGCAGATGCTGCCGTACCGCCGCAAAATGCAGATTGTCTTTCAGGACCCGTATGCCAGCCTTGACCCGCGCATGACCGTTGCCGACATTGTGGGCGAGGCCATCGACATTCATAAGCTGGCGGCCTCAAAGCAGGATCGGCGCGACCGCATCATTGCGATGCTCGAGCGCGTGGGGCTGAACAGCGAGCACGCAAACCGCTATCCGCATGAATTTTCCGGCGGTCAGCGCCAGCGCGTCGGCATTGCGCGCGCGCTTGCCGTTGACCCCGAATTTATCGTGTGCGATGAGCCGATCTCCGCGCTGGACGTGTCCATTCAAGCACAGGTTGTCAATATGTTCGAGGAACTGCAGGACACTATGGGGCTGACCTATCTGTTCATCGCGCATGATCTAAGCGTTGTCAAGCACATTTCAAACCGCATCGGCGTGATGTATCTGGGTCGTATGGTGGAGCTTGCCGACAGCTACGAGCTGACGTTCCACCCCATGCATCCCTATACGCGCAGCCTGATTTCCGCCATCCCCATCGCGGACCCGAAGGCGGCGCGCGCAAGCCAGCGCATTGTGCTGGAGGGCGACGTGCCAAGCCCCCTAAACCCGCCCAGCGGCTGCACGTTCCGCACGCGCTGCCCCTATGCGGACGAACGGTGCGCACAGGAAGCACCGCTCTGGCGTGAAATCGGCCCCGGTCATTTTGCCGCGTGCCACCACATCGACCGCGTAAAATAGTCCGCGTTCGCGCAGCCTTTCGCGCGTGCTTTCTTAACATTTCTCAAGACAAAAGCACCGCGGAGCCGAAGGGCAACCGCGGTGCTTTTTTTGGCTTTGGCGCGGCTGCCGGCAAAATTTAGCCGAAAGTGTGCGCGCCGGAATATACACATCGGATATTCTGTGCGCGATCGAGAGACAGCACTTTGTCGAATGTACCAAATAGTTCGCTGCAAAAGCGCGGTAAACCGTGCAAAATCACAAGCATAAATCACAAAAATATGACAATTTGCAAAAGCGGTTGCACCTGCGGCGCGCGCGTGCAATAATAGTGACAATTCACGCTGGTAAAGTGTAGCTTGAAATCGGCTTGACAGCCGGGGGGAGAGAAACGTCTTTCCATAGTGTGGAACGTATCATTTAAAGAGAAGAGAGGATATGTACATCATGAAAAAACTGGCACTTTTGATGGCAGTGGTTCTGGTGCTGAGCTTTGGTCTTACCGCATGCGGCGGCGCAGCCCCCAGCACAGCGACCAGCACCGCTACCTCCACGGCAACGACAGAGGGCGCAAAGCAGCTTGTCTGCCAGATTGGCCCCGATCCGGAGACCCTCGATCCCGCGCTGAACAGCGCTGTGGACGGCGGCAACTATCTTCTGTGGACACTGGACTGTCTGCTGAACGTTGATGAGGCCGGCAAAATTGTCGGCGGTCAAGCCGAAACATGGGAGACCAGCGAGGACGGCATGACCTGGACATTCCATCTGCGCGACGGCCTAAAGTGGTCGGACGACAGCGCCCTGACCGCAAATGACTTTGTTTACAGCTGGAAGCGCGTGGCTGACCCCGCGACAGCCGCTCCTTACGGCGAGACGGTTTTGGGCATGGTCAAGGGCTATAAAGAGGCTGCCGACGGCAACCTGGACGCGCTGGCAGTGTCTGCGCCCGACGACAAAACCTTTGTGGTCGAGCTCGAAAGCCCCTGCGCTTTCTTTGACAAGCTGGCGGCCTTCGCCACCTTGAGCCCGGTGCAGAAGGCTACTGTGGAAGCCAACGGCGACGCATGGGCGATTGCCCCTGAGACCTATATCGGCAACGGCCCCTTTATGATTACCGAGTGGGTTCCCGGCAGCCATATTGTCTTTGGCAAAAACCCGAATTACTGGAATAAAGATGCCATCAAGCTTGACAGCATCAAAGCGCTGCTGATGGAAGATCCGAACGCTGCTTACAGCGCCTATCAGACGGGCGAAGCCTTGATGATTAAGGATGTTCCCACCGAGGAAATCCCCAGCCTTGAGGGCAAGCCGGACTTCCACGTTGATCCGCTGCTTGGCACCTATTACATCAGCTTGAACGACGCGAAAGAGCCGTTCACAAACCCGCTGGTTCGCAAGGCGCTCAGCCTTGCCATCGACCGCGAGTATGTTGCAAAAACACTGATGCAGGGCACCTATACCGCAGCTTACAACTTCATTGGCACCGGTGTCACCGATTTTGACGGCACCGAGTTTATGAAGAACGCAAACGGCGGCAAATCGTACCTGCCCACAGATTACAAAACAAGCCTGGAAGAAGCGAAAAAGCTGATGACAGAAGCCGGCTTCCCGAACGGCGAAGGCTTCCCGACCATCACCTATTCCACCAACGATGCAGGCTACCACAAGGTTGTGGCAGAGTATTTGCAGCAGGCGTGGAAAGAAATTGGCGTTACGCTTGACGTTGAAGTTGTCGAGTGGAAGAGCTTTACGCCGCAGCGTCGTGCAGGCGACTACGAAATCAGCCGCAACGGCTGGCTGTGCGACTACAACGATGCCTCTAACATGCTGGACTTGATGTACAGCACCAACGGCAACAACGACGGCAAATATGCCAGCGATAAATTTGACGCTGCCATGGATTCTGCCCGCGCCGAGGCCGATCCTGCAAAGCGCAGCGGCTATCTGCACGAAGCAGAGGATGTTATGATGGAAGAAGCCTCCTGCATTCCTGTCGCTTACTACAACGACTTCTATTTGCAGAGCGATAAAATCGTTGGCGGCTGGCATTCTCCGTATGGCTACTGGTACTTCCAGTTTGCCGACATCGCCGCTTAATTTTTCCAATTTGTAACAATGGGCGCGGTCTTTCGGTCTGCTTGACAAGGCTGGTTACAAAAACGAGCAGGTTCAAGGAACACAGCCGAAACAAAACCGAGTCCATCGGATGGGTAAAAAGATTTTTATCTGAAAACAGCCACCGCACGAACCGTAAAAGGTTTGTGCGGTGGCTGTTTTGTTTAAGCTTTGCTTGCTGCACGCAAAATGGCTGTAGAGCAATGTGATTTCACATTGCTGCTGTGCATCATCTATTGCTGGCACATAGAATCGCCCCGCGAGGGGATTGACGGCAGTTTCGCAAGTTGTAAAAAGTGTCAATGCTTACAGCAAGCTACAATAGGTGCCTTAGCGATGTGAGAAATGCTCATGCGCTCCATCAAATTAATCCGAAAATTGCGCAGACACAAGCAAAAACACCAACGCACAAGGATGCGACTGCCCAGTTCTTTTTCTGTTCCTTGTAGTATTGTTTTGCAGACCACAACTCTTTCACACCAAAACCGAATACAACCAGCAACATGATTCGAATCATTTGCAAGAGATTCACAATCATCATCACCTTTCTCAAATTCCCACTTGCTGAACGCTCTATCCCATCC
>JAVXUG010000077.1:0-7780 GCA_036642215.1 Ruthenibacterium sp. | reverse complement strand
TCTACTGAACAAACACCGATTTTCTCATTGAAAACAGCAATGCCAATGAGCTGCAGAAAAACGCCAAAATTGCGCACTGAACCTTCCTAAGGTTCAGCACCAAAATGGATATAGCAATGCAGTGGCAAGCGGTTTCCTTATCCATGCGAACGGTTTCTTTTCCCTGCTCCAGCTCTCGAGCAAATCGAAGACCAAGCCAGGAGCTTAGGGCAAATTCTTCTTGGGTCAGCCCTGCGACCCTCTGATTCGCTTTTATAAATACAGCAATTTTATTCACACATAAATCATATACCCTATCGGGGCGATAGCCAATAAATATTCTAGATAAATCCCTTTCGGGTATAATTTTTCCTTTCTGCAAAGGATGATACCCGTTAGGGGACGCAAGGGGCATCCCCGAACAAGACCGGGTCAAAGCAAGTTGGACTTTAGACAGGTTAAAAGCAGAATATTGGTCGGGTTTTGCATCGGCAGCAAAACAAACAAATTCTGCATGGGAACGGGAGGAACCAATTGACCGTAATGTCCTGCAAGCACTTACCAGAGTGAATGTAAGCGCAGTGCTTTTCGCCCTGTAAAAACTGTCTGGACAAGTGAAAAAGTGATATAATGCAATAGAGCAAGTAATATTTCAGGAAGATATAGACTGGACAATGCGGCAATCAACAGGAACAGGCAATAGAAAGAAGGATTTTCATGGAACAAGAAATGATTTTTGACATTGAGATTGATTCGGAGCTGAAAGCACAGGCAGAATGCTTATTTGCGCAAATGGGCCTTACGCTTGCGCAGACAGTGGAGCTTTTTATTCGCGAAACAGCAGAGCAGGGTAAAATACCGTTTTCGATGGATGGTATCTAGCGGTTTCATGCATGATAAAAATGGTAATATTCCTTAAATTAAAGCGCAGCAGTACACGAAATTGAATGCGCTGTGCATATTTGTGCATCATAGAGCCGAAGGCGGTGGTATCCATGAGGGTAAGTGAGAAATTAACGCTTTTAGCAAAGCGGAGCGAAATGAACGGCAGAAACGAATCAAAAGCGTAAGCGGATCGCTTTGTCTTGGGGTGGTTCCATTATACGTGCAAATAAAAAGTCAAGCCCTAAAATAAGAAAGCTTTCGCAAAATCAGCGTGCCAGCGGATTGACAGCAGCCACGGATTTTTTGCCGCGGCTGCGCATGAAGATAGCTTACGCGGCACCAAAGCCGAGCGTTCACGCACACTCCAGTACAATGGGCCCGCCGTGCTGCGCGCACAGGGTCATCCATTCTCCTTTGCTTTGCAGCACGCTTTCTTGGAAACGCCATGCCCCCTTTGGCACATACACGCTGCGGCTTTCCTCCTGTGTGAGCAGCGGCGCCACCAAAATGTCGCAGCCCAGCATAAATGCGTCCATGACTGTTTCACACGCTTCGTCCGGGTACATGTAGGTCATCGCACGCAGCATTGGCTCACCCGTGTGTACGCAATCTTGCACCGCTGCATTGATTTTGTCTTGCAGCCGCGTGCGTAAGGCCACCGCCTGCTTCACTGCCGCAAGGGCTTTTGCCGTCAGCACACGCCACGGTGCCGCTGAAAATTGCATCACCGGCATGAGGCACGCCGCCTGTGCCCAGCGCACAAAAAGCATTTCATCTACACTGCTTTGCTGCAAAAAGCTTGCGTACTCACCCCCGCCAATCATGTCGGGGCACACAAACGGCTGCCCCGTCAAGCCCGCTGCCAATGCATCCGGCACAAGTGCGGCAAGGCCTGTCTCACCCCAGGCGGGGTGCTTATCGCATAATCGATGCATCAAAGGCAATCCCCCCGCCTTGTAGGCCGCGCGAAATTCATTGAGCGGATACGCAGCGCCAAAGTGCGCCCATGCCTCACATTGGACATCTCCGTTTTCAGGGTAATACACGCTGTCCCCGGCATCGAATTTAAAGCCATCCACACCAATGGCCTGCAGCGCTTCCAGCTGCGCACGCAGCCACTGAGAGGCCTCTGGCTTTGTCAAATCCAGCACCGCAGAGCAGCCATTCCACCAACGCGCAAGATAGGGCGTGCCCTCTTTTTCCTCCACCAGCAACCGCTTTTGTGCCAGCGCGCGATACTCCAGCGTGTCGGGTGTGATGAACGGGCACACCCACACCATCACGCAAAAGCCCTTTTGGTGCAGCGCATCAAGCATCGCTTTTGCATCCGGAAACTTTTCCTTTTCGAATTTCCATTTCCCGTAATAGGGCGACCAGCCGTCATCAATCATCAGCACGCCCGGTGCAAAGCCGTTGGCTAAGACCCCCTCGGCATAGGAGAGCACCGCCTGCTGTGTTTGGTAAAAGGTGTGCTCAATCCATGTGTTGTACACAGGCGCTGTGAAAAGACGCTCGTCCGGATCCTGCGCAGCAGGCGCGAAAAAACGTTGCATGGCATCGCAGTAAGCCCCCCGCAGGGTAGGCTGCGGCGCTGCGCCAAGCTGCACCTCGTCCTCACAGGTGATGGTTCCGGCACGAAAGCTTGCGGTGAAGCCCTGCGCACACCAAAGCCATCGGCCCTTGCTCGACAGCAGCAGCGGCATACACTGGTTCGGCGTTTCGTTTTCTCTCAGCCGCACCTCGCAGCAGCTTTCCCCGTGATAGGGCTGCCGAATCCCCTCGTATACCGCCCCGCCATACCAATATTCCTGTTGCAGCAATTTAATTTCCATAGTGAATCCCTTTCTGTAAAAGCGGGCGTTTCTGCCCGGTTTTTATGTTGATTTGATATCCTTTGCATGAATGAAATTGCAATATATAGCAATGTGATTTCACATTGCACTTGTGCATAGGCCTATGGCCGGCACATAGAATCGCCCTGCGAGGGGATTTATAGCAGTTTCACAAGCTGGAGCAGACCTTTGACGGCTTGATTGACGCGGTGCGCGGTGCCTATGCGCACATACCGATTTTGGTGCTGTCCATGCCCAAGGTTTCCTCGCTGATGTACAGCGAAAAAGAGCGCGGACAAATGGAAAACGCCGCGCATTTATGCAAAAAAACATTGCGGACAGGACACAAAAAGGGGATGACCGGTTGCTTTTTTTGAGCGGAGAGACTTTACTTGGCGATGATTGGCACGAATGCACGGTGGACGGAATGCACCCGAACGATTTGGGCTTTTATCGTATCGCGCAGGCACTTGCAAAGCCGATCGCGGCGCTGCTGCGGCAAAACGAATCAAAGGGGGAAGAAAAATGATCTACAAAGCTTTTTTGATGGGCGCGGACTACAATCCCGAGCAATGGCTTGCGTCGCCCGAAATTTTGGAACAGGACATTGCGCTGATGCAAAAGGCGGGCTGCAATGTCATGACGATGGGGATGTTTGCGTGGCCGTTTTTAGAGCCGAGCGAGGGCAATTATCAGATGGACTGGCTCAAAAGCATTGTGGACAAGCTGTATGCCGCCGGCATCTACACCATGCTGGGCACGCCCAGCGGTGCGCGCCCGCGCTGGCTTGCGCAAAAATATCCCGAACTGCTGCGCGTGGACAGCCTGCGCCGCCGTCAGTTGTTTGGCGAACGGCAAAACCACTGCTTTACTGCGCCCGCGTATCGCGAAAAGGTCTTTGCCATTGACACAGAGCTTGCCAAGACCTTTGGCAAGCATCCCGGCGTTTTGCTGTGGCACCTGTCGAACGAGTACGCCGGCGAGTGCCATTGTCCGCTGTGCCAAGAGGCGTTTCGCGATTGGGTGCGCAAAAAATACGTCACCTTGGACGCGCTCAATGCGGCGTGGTCCACAGCATTTTGGGCGCATACCTACACCGACTGGTCACAGATAGAAAGCCCGTCGCCGCTTGGCGACAGCACGCTGCACAGCCTACAGCTTGACTGGCGGCGCTTTTGCTGCGATCAGACGATCGCCTTTATGGAAAACGAAACAGCGGC
Source organism: Ruthenibacterium sp. (assembly GCA_036642215.1). Taxonomy (GTDB): domain Bacteria; phylum Bacillota; class Clostridia; order Oscillospirales; family Ruminococcaceae; genus Ruthenibacterium. Next base: position 3,864 of record JAVXUG010000077.1, on the reverse strand, counting down.
AATCCGCAGCGTATGCCCCGAGGCCAAGGTGACCACAAATATGATGTACTATACCTATGACCTCAACTATTTTAAGCTGGCGCAAAAAATAGATCTTGCTGCGTGGGACAATTACCCGGTGTGGCACAGCGGAGACGACGCTGCCGTGGCGGCGGATACCGCGATGTATCACGATTTGATGCGCAGCGTAAAGCACGCGCCGTTTTTGCTGATGGAGAGCGCGCCCAGCGTTACAAACTGGCAGGGCGTGGCACGGCAAAAGCGTCCGGGCATGAATTTGCTCTCGTCCTTGCAGGCGGTGGCGCACGGGGCAGATTCGGTGCAGTTTTTTCAGTGGCGGCAAAGTGTCGGCAACTCTGAAAAATTCCATGGGGCTATTCTTGACCACTCCGGCAAAGAGGACACACGCGTTTTCAAGGAAATCGCGGAGCTTGGCAGTGCGCTGCAACAGCTCGGGCCTGTCTGCGGCAGCACCACAAAGGCAGACGTTGCCGTGCTGTTTGACTGGGAAAACCGCTGGGCAATTGCGGGGGCAAAGGGGCCGTTCAGCTCCGGCACGGACTATAAGGACATGGTGCAAAAGCATTATGACGGGCTGTGGGCGCAAGGCGTTTCTGTCGATTTTGCAGACATGGAAAGCACGTTTTCCTCGTATCGGCTTGTGATTGCGCCGCTGCTGCATTTGCTGCGCGCCGACATTGCCGAAAAGCTGCGCGCGTTTGTGGCGCAGGGCGGCACGCTTGTCACGGGGCCGTACAGCGGCGTTGTCGATGAAAATGACCGGTGTTTTTTGGGCGGAACGCCGCATGCGCTGCGTGATGTTTTGGGCTTGCGCACGGTGGAGCTGGACGGTCTGCACGCACAGCAGCAGGTGCGCGCGCTGCCCGCAGAGGGCAGCACATTTTCTTTGCCGCATGCCTATGCCTGCACGCATTTGTGCGAGGTGGTGGAATGTGATACGGCAACGCCCGTTTTATGCTATGACAGTGAATATTATAAGGGCGCGCCGGCGCTTACGGTCGCTTCTTTTGGCAAAGGAAAGGCCTATTATGTCTGCACGGAGCTGCAGCCGCCATTTTACCGCGATTTTTACAGTCGCTTGCTGGCGCAGTGCGGCATAGCGCGGCTGGTGCCGTTTGCGTACCCGCCCTGCGTCGAGGTTTCGTCGCGCGCGGGCGGCGGAAAAACTTACCTGTTTGTGCAAAATTTCAGCGAGGAAGCTTGTCCGTTTTTGTTTTCAGAGCTGCTGCAAAGCGGCTGGACGCTTATGTATGGCAACGCGGACGAAGATACACTGACGCGTTATGGCACGGTGGTGCTTTGCAGCCGACAGGGCTGATGCCGATTTTAGAAGTGCTTTGCTGTCTGCCGCAATGTGGCGGGTGCGGCGGTGACTTTTGTGCTTTAGCCGTGCAAACTGCGCGCAGGATTCCATGAAAAACAGGATTTTTACGGGTGCACACGGGCAAAATTTGCAGTACAATGGTGCTATCCAAAAAAACAAAGGCGGGATAGAAATGCAATTTAGTACAAACGATGCGCCGATTTTGATTGTGATGGGGCAGTCAAACGCGCTGGGACACGGCACAAAGCTGACGGAAAAGCAGCGGATAACAGCGCCGCTGAAAAATGTAAAAGGACTTGCCTGCGACAAAAACCAGCACTACAATCTGACGGATGTTGCGTGGAGCGGCTATACCTCGCACAGCATGAATTTGGGCGAAACGCAGGACGACACCTGCGGCCTCGCCACCGAATTTGCGCGGAAATGGCAGGCGGAAATCGATGGCGGCAACCCTTTTGGTCTGCCCGATTTATACGTCATACAGATTGCAATCGGCGGCATGGGCATTCATGCGTTTGAGCGCGACGGGCTGAACATGTGGTATCCGGACAGGCCGCCTGTGATGCAGCCGGGTCTGCCGGGTCTTGTGAACATTTCGCTGTATCCGCTGGCAACGCAGATTTTGAAGCTTGCGGTGCAAAATTTGAACAGCGCAGGCAAAACGCCGCGCATCCTCGGTCTGCACTGGAACCAGTGGGAGACAGAGGTGGACACCGGCGGCGAAGCGCTGCGCTGCGCAAGAGAAAACTACCGCCGTCTTTTTAACGGTTTTCGAGAGGCGGCGGGCATTGACTTTCCGCTGTACCTGTATCGTCCGCTGACCGAGGTGTACCAAAAGCCTGCCGCGCTGCGCGAGATGGATGCCCTGCTGTGCGGCTTTGCGGCACAAGACAGCCGCGTTCATCTGCTCGATTTGTCAAAATCTATTTTATTTCGGGAAAACCGCGCCGACAAGGGTATTTTTCAGGCGGATCTCATTCATTACAGCCCTGCTGCGCATCGGTGGTTTGCCGAAATGCAGTTTAGCGATTTGCTTTGCGATGCCGTTTCACCGTCGGAATCTTGAGGGACGGCGCACGACGGCACGTCTTATAGCAATTTAACTTTTGATAGGCTGTTTTCAAGCACAAAAAATTGCTATAACCCCCTCGCGGGGCGATTTTTATGCGCCAGCCATAGGCTGATGCGCTCAAAAATATTTCATGGCTTACAAAAAATCGCTCGAAGCGATCAAAAAGCGGAAGGCAGTTTCAAAAAATGAACTGCCTTCCGCTTTTGCGGTTGGCGCTATTCGATTTCCTCCAGAAAGGCGGGTGCAAAGCTGTGCTGCGTCAGCCACTGAAGCGCGGTGCGCAGCTTGCACTCAAAATCCGGCTGATAGAAGGGGAAATCCGCGTGAAAATACTGTTCGTGAATCATAATTTCAACAAGCCGCTTGTCTTGCTTTGCCTCCAAAATGGGCAAAATCTGCGCCGACTCCAGATTGTTGAGAACCATATCGTTTGCAAAAAAGCGCAGGTGCGTTTGTGCATCTTCGATATAGGGCGCGCTGCGCAAAGCATCCCCCGTTTCGGGCGGCATATGATACGACGGAAAATCGTAAAAAAGACCGACAAGGTTGCGCACGCCGCAGTCGTACAGCGCGTCGCAGCCCTGTTTTGTTGCGGTGCAGTAGTGCAGCGTGGTGGAACAGCTCAATGCTTCCTCGCCCGCAAAGCGCCTGATTTCCGATTGCACAAGCGTGCAGTCGTGCGCAAGCGCTGCATAAGAAGCCGTCTTGTAGGGGTCGGGCGGCGCATCCTGCAAGGCATGAAACGAAAGCCGCAGCCAGTCGGCATTTGCCTGCCACTCCTCGCGGTAGCGCGCGGGCATATCCGCAAGACAAAAACCGGCAGTTTGGTAGTAGAGGTTGAGGTGTATTTTGGTGCCAAAGTCACGATGCAGTCCGCGCAGCATGGCAAGATAGCGGTTTTCAAACAGCGAGGGAGGGCGCTGCGCCGCAAGCGCTTTCAGCACAAGAATATTGTCGTCAAGCGAAAGACGATATTGCTGCTTCATGGTGTTTCCCCCGCGTTTTCCAAAATAAAGGCCACAAGCGCCTCCGCCTTGGCGCCCTCAACCGAGTGCGGATGGTGGTCACAGCCCTTTTTGAGGAAAAGTAGAAACGGCACCCCGCTGTCTTGATAGCGTGCGGTCAAAAACGCGCCATTTTCACAGTACGGCACCACGGTGTCGCTGTCGCCTGCGACAAGCGCAAGCGGCAGCTTTGCCGCAAGCAGGCTGTCACAGCCCTGCGCCTTGCGTGCGGCTTCGTCGTGCATCGCCCCATAAATGGCCTTGCACTGCCGCCATTCCTCCGCGCCGCCAATGCCGCTGTATTTGCCGCCCGGCCAGCTTTCCATGTCCACAACCGGCGCGTCAAGGTACAGCAGCCGCACGTGCTGCGGATAGCTTGCGGCATAATTTACGGCATACAGTCCCCCGCGCGAAAAGCCGAACAGCACCGCCTTGGCGGCAAG
>JAVXUG010000076.1:6334-7996 GCA_036642215.1 Ruthenibacterium sp. | reverse complement strand
AAATAGCGCGGTGAACGCGCGGCGCATCGCTCTGCTGTACGCGAAGCGACCGGTGCTACGCGTGGCGCGGACAAAAAAATCAATGCAACTCTGACGGGGCAGAATCAGTAGACAGAACGCGGCGCATCTATTATACTATACTTATCAGTCGAATCAAGCAAAGACATTACAAATGCGGCGGATGCGCAAAAAAGCCGCACCACATCCTGTACGGGACTGCGGTGCGGCTCTGCGCAAAGTAAAACAGGCGCGCTTTTGTGCGCGGTTTAAGGCAAAAGCCTTTACGGATAGGCGATAAAGCCGGGCAGCTCATCTGCACTGACTGCGCCGTTTGCTATGGCCTTTGTGCGCAGCGCGGTGTACAGCTCTGCCGTCGTGGCCTGCACATACGGTGTGACAAATAAAACGCCGATGCCAAGGCACAGCATGCCTAATAGCTCCCATCCCAAAAACGACAATCCCAGCACAAAAATATTCCACTTTTCGCCGTCCGTCATCGTGCGCGACAGCTCCAGCGCGCGGCTTGTGTCCATGTCGGGACGCTCGGATAAAATGTACGGCACAAGACAGTATTCATACGACTTGATAATGCCCGGAACAATGAGCAAAAGGCTCCATAAAAAGATGTACAGCTGTGTTAAAAACGAAACCTTGACCACATTGCCGTAGCCCGGCTTGCCAAACACGGAAAACAGGGACAGAAACGGTGCGTTGCCGGCGCGCGCCTCCATAAAATAGCGGCTTTGGCCAACAAGGACAGGTGCGGCGATGAACACAGAATAGGCAACGCCCGCGACAAGGCCAAGCAGCATGAGGACGATGAAGATGCCTGCAATTTCGGGCGGAATATGAAATCCGTCGCCCTGACCGAACGTGCTATAGCTGTCAGAGCTGCCGGAGCGAGCCGCATTCCAACTGAATATGCCGCTCCCTCCACCCGCCAAAAGCCCGGTGCAGATACAAATCAAAAACGCGCGCCAATACGTGCGGTGCAGGACGATTTTTGCATTGGTTTTCAATAAATTGCGTGTCCACATAAAACACACCTCCGTTGTCTCCAGTATATCGGTTTTGTGCGGCCACGTCAATGATTTCAATGATTTCCCGCGCTGCCCTTTCTTCTGCGGGCGGTGCCCCGCAGGGTTACCAACAAAAAAGGAAGTGACTTTTTTATCATGTGGATTTTTTATGCGTTCGGTTCGGCACTGTTTGCGGGTGCCACGGCTATTTTGGCAAAAAGCGGTATTCGCAAAACGGATGCAAACGTCGCCACAGCCATTCGCACGGTGGTGGTGCTTGTGTTTTCTTGGCTGATGGTTTTTCTGGTCGGCTCGCAGGGCACACTGGGCGAGCTCAGCGCAAAAACGCTTTTGTTTCTTGTGCTGTCCGGTCTTGCAACGGGTGCGTCCTGGCTGTGCTATTTTAAGGCGCTGCAGCTGGGTGATGTCAACAAGGTGGTGCCGGTGGACAAATCCAGCATCGTGCTGACCATTCTGCTGGCATTTGTCATTTTGGGCGAGCCTGTCTCGCTTTGGAAGGGCATCGGCGCGCTGATCATCGGTGTGGGCACCTATCTGATGATCCAAAAAAAGGTTGCGCCCGCCGTTGAAAAAAAGGGCAGTGAAACCTCTGCTGCCGCGCTGCCGCTTTCCGCGTCCGCCG
>JAVXUG010000076.1:1601-6234 GCA_036642215.1 Ruthenibacterium sp. | reverse complement strand
TACGCGGCGGCCTCCGCTGTATTTGCCAGTCTGACTGCCATTTTGGGCAAGGTAGGCATTGCGGGCGTGGAGTCAAACCTTGGCACAGCCGTGCGCACCTGCGTGGTGCTGGTTATGGCGTGGGTGGTTGTGTTTGTCACCGGAAAGCAGCGCGAGGTGCTGCGCGTTCCGCGCCGGGAGCTTGGATTTATCTGCCTGTCGGGCGTGGCGACGGGTGCGTCGTGGCTGTGCTATTACCGCGCGCTGAAGGACGGCCTCGCCAGCGTCGTGGTGCCCATCGACAAGCTTAGCATTCTCATCACGGTTGCGTTCGCCTATATTGTATTTGGAGAAAAGCTTTCGCGCAAGGCACTCATCGGTCTTGCGCTGATTACGGGCGGCACGCTGATGATGCTTGTTCCGTAAATTGCGCAGTTTAGTGATTTTGAAGCGATATCAATAAAATTTTGCGCAAAAATATTTTGCAGCGGCGGAAAGAGAAGGAAAAAACAAGCGCGCTCTCATGCGAAAGCACCGGAATTTTGCAACGAGCAAGATATCTAAAAAAATGCGCAACAACCGCATTGACGCACGCGTGCAAAAAGGCTAGAGTGAAATTGAAATAAGCGGATGCGCTGCGCAGAAAAGCGGCGTGCATCAATTTTTTTGCAGCTTTTGCAGGAGGAAACAAAGCCATGAGCGATACAAACAAGACACAGAAAGGTCGCGTCACAATCCCGACGGATATTGACGTTGTGCCGCAGACGCTGGAGCTGATGCGCCGCTGGGGGGCGGATGCCATTCGCGACTGCGACGGCACGGATTTCCCCGCGTCGCTGAAGGACGTGGGCGCGAAGGTGTATTCCACCTATTACACCACGCGCAAGGACAACGCGTGGGCAAAGGCAAATCCCGACGAGGTGCAGCAGTGCTATATCATGACGGGCTTTTATACGGCGACAGGCGGCGCGCTGTCCATTCCGCTGATGCAGGGCATCAGCCCGGAGCTGCTGGCGGCGAATACGCGCGATGATATCACACGCTGGTGGGAGGTTGTTGACCGGACAACCGGCGCTGTGGTAGCCCCGGCCGATTGGCGCTATGACGAGGCGGCAGGCTGTGTTGTGATCACCGCGCCCGCCGCGTTCCACGACTATACGGTCAGCTTTCTTGCGTATCTCATCTGGGACCCCGTGCATATGTACAACGCCGTTGTCAACGACTGGAAAAATTTCGAGCATCAGATTACGTTTGACGTGCGCCAGCCCAAAACGCGCGCGTATACCATGCAGCGCCTGCGCACCTTTATCGCGGAGCACCCGTATGTCAACGTCATCCGCTACACCACATTTTTCCATCAGTTTACGATGACGTTTGATGAGCTGAAGCGCGAAAAATATGTGGACTGGTACGGGTATTCCGCGTCTGTGTCGCCGTATATTCTCGCCCAGTTCGAAGCGGAGGTCGGCTACAAATTCCGCCCCGAATTTATCATTGACGAGGGCTATTACAACAATCAGTATCGTGTGCCCTCGCGCGAATTTAAAGATTTTCAGGCGTTTCAGCGGCGCGAGGTGGCAAAGCTTGCAAAGGAAATGGTGGACATCACGCACGAGTGCGGCAAGGAAGCCATGATGTTTTTGGGCGACCACTGGATTGGCACCGAGCCGTTTATGGAGGAGTTTAAAAGCATCGGGCTGGATGCCGTTGTGGGCAGCGTCGGCAACGGCAGCACGCTGCGCCTAATCTCCGACATTCCGGGTGTAAAATATACAGAGGGGCGCTTTTTGCCCTATTTCTTCCCCGACACGTTCCACAAGGGCGGCGACCCCGTGCGCGAGGCCAAGGAGAACTGGGTCACGGCGCGCCGCGCCATTTTGCGAAAGCCCATCGACCGCATCGGCTACGGCGGCTACTTAAAGCTCGCGTGCGAATTTCCGGATTTCATCGACTATGTCGAGAGCGTGTGCGATGAGTTTCGCACGCTGTACGAAAACATCAAGGGCACAACGCCCTACTGCGTCAAGACGGTTGCCGTGCTGAACAGCTGGGGCAAAATGCGCGCGTGGGGCTGTCACATGGTGCACCATGCGCTGTATCAAAAGCAGAATTACAGCTATGCGGGTGTGATAGAGGCACTGTCCGGCGCGCCGTTTGATGTGCGCTTTCTGAGCTTTGACGAGCTGAAGGCCGACGCGCATGTTCTGGACGATGTGGATGTGCTGTTAAATATCGGGGATGCCGACACCGCGCACACGGGCGGCGCTGTCTGGGAGGATGCGGACATCTCCGCAGCCGTCAAGCGCTTTGTGTACAACGGCGGCGGCTTCCTTGGCGTGGGCGAGCCGAGCGGACACCAGTACGAGGGACACTGCCTCCAGCTGGCGGGCGTGCTGGGCGTGGAAAAAGAGACGGGCTTTACCCTCAACTACGACAAATACAACTGGGACGAGCACCGCGCCCACTTTATTCTGGAGGATTGCGGCGACGCGCACGACGTGGATTTTGGCGAGGGCAAAAAGAGCATCTATGCGCTGCCCAGTACAGAGGTGCTCATTCAGCGCGACAAGGAGGTGCAGCTGGCTGCCCATGCGTTCGGCAAGGGGCGCGCGGTGTATCTCAGCGGCCTGCCGTACAGCTTTGTCAACAGCCGTGTTTTGTACCGCAGCATTTTGTGGAGCGCGCACGGCGAGGCGGCTCTGTGCAAATGGTTCAGCACAAATTATCATGTAGAGGTGCATGCCTACGTCAAAAACGGAAAATACTGCGTTGTCAACAACACGTATGAGCCGCAGCAGACAACCGTGTACCGGGGCGACGGCAGCAGCTTTGCGCTGAAGCTTGCCGCAAACGAAATTCTCTGGTACGAGATTTAAGAAATATAAGAGAACGGCACCTTCGGCAAGAAAAGCGCAGAGTGCCGCGCGCTGAACGGAGCTGAGGGGGAACGATGCGCATTTTAGTGGATGCCGACGGCTGTCCGGTGGTGGACAGCACGATACGCATTGCAGGGCAGGCGGGAATTGAGTGCCTGCTGCTGTGTGATACCTCGCACGTATTTGAAAAAGACGGCGCAAGAACGCTCACCTTTTCCAAGGGGGCGGACAGCGTGGATTTTGCACTGGTCAATCTGCTGCAGGCGGGGGATATTGTGGTCACGCAGGATTACGGTCTTGCCGCCATGTGTCTGGCGCGCAAGGCGGTTGTGCTGCATCAGGACGGCGTGCAGTATACCGATGACAACATCGGCGGGCTGCTGCTGTCGCGCCATACCGCCCGAAAAATCCGCAGCGCAGGCGGCCGCACCAAGGGCTTGCCAAAGCGCACGGGGGAACAAAACATCGCGTTTGAAGCGGCGCTGCGGCAAGCCGTGCAAAAGAGCTGAGCGGACGCATACGGCGGACAAAAATTCCCATGTGCCGCATACGGCGCAAAGCGCGGCACTTCGGCCATACAAGAAAGCACCCCCGATTGCGTCACTGCAATCGGGGGTGCTTTGCGGTGCGCGCCGCAAAACAGGCTTTGACAGACGGCAAAAAGAATGCTATTGTGATAAGGAGAAAGCAGAGGGATTCGGATATGCGACAGGGGCTTGTACATCTTTACTGGGGCGAGGGAAAAGGAAAGACAACGGCAGCTGTGGGGCTTGCGGTGCGCGCGCTGGGCGCGGGGGAGCAGGTGACGGTGGTGCAGTTTTTAAAAAACGGCCGAAGCGCGGAGCTTGCGGCGCTGCAAAAGCTTGGGGCAAGCGTTTACGCCGGCAAAGCGGACACAAGGTTTACCGTGCAGATGACGCAGGAGGAAAAGGCGGCGACAAAAGCCCTGCAGACACAGCAGCTGCAAGAGGCGCTTGCTGCGCCGTGCAATTTTTTAATTTTGGATGAGGCGTGTGCCGTGTGGCAGCTTGACATGGTGGAGCGCGCGCTGTTAAAGCAGGCGGTGCTGGAGCGTCCCGCGGACAGGGAAGTAGTGCTCACGGGGCGTAATCCGGCAGAATGGATGCTGGCGGCGGCGGATTATTCCACCGAGATGCGCTGTCATCAGCACCCCTATGAAAAAGGGATCAAGGCTAGAAAAGGCGTGGAATTTTAAGCGTGCCCGCGGTGTTTGCTTTTGCGCGGCGCATGAAGGCAGCCCAAAATTCCGGCCAAAGCCGCGAGAGGAGAGTGCTGTCATGGCGCGTCCCATAAAACGCAGGCGCATCTGTCAGCTGCCGCAAACAGCGGAGTTTGCGCCCTGCAATCGCAGGCAGACGGCCTGTGTGGCACTGGCTGTTGATGAATACGAGACCATTCGCCTGATTGACGCTCTTGGCTTCACCCAAGAGGAGTGTGCCGCGCAAATGAATGTGGCGCGCACCACGGTGCAGGCCATGTATGACCTTGCGCGAAAAAAACTTGCCGATGCTGTGGTCAACGGCAAGCGCCTTGTGATACGGGGTGGTCACTATGATTTGTGCGGCGACGCGGCGCATTGCTGCGGCAAAAACTGCAACAGACGCAGCTGCAGCGCAAAGTGCGGGGAGCAGCAGCTTGACAGCTGCCGCAGCTGTTTAAAGGTAAAAGAAACTAAATAGGAATCAATATCAAAAGTGTAGCAAAGTCACAGACAGCGCGCGCAGCGCTTGCTATACTGCTGTCATAGAGCAAGGCAC
>JAVXUG010000076.1:0-1501 GCA_036642215.1 Ruthenibacterium sp. | reverse complement strand
GAGCTGTGTGTCAAGCAGTGGCTGCAAAAGCAGCCGTTGATTTCATATTTCATAAGGTATGCTTGGAAACTCCGGGCATTCATCTTTCACCCCAAAATTTGTCCTGCACTGCGTTAGAAAAGCTTGACAAACACAAAGTGTGCCTGCACTTTTCTGCCTTGTGCAGAACAAAATTTTATGCAAAATCCAAGGACAGCAAGGTTTCAAACACGCCTAGGCAGAACACAAGGATAGAAGGAGGTCAAGGTATGAAAAAATATGTTTGCACCATCTGCGGTTACATCTATGACGAAGCCGCAGGGATTCCCTCGGCGGGCATTGCGCCCGGCACCGCGTGGGAACAGCTTCCGGAGGGCTGGGTTTGCCCGCTGTGCGGTGCGGCAAAGTCAGAGTTTCAGCAGAAGGACGCACCCGCCGCGCCTGCCGAGCCTGCCGCACCCGTTGCACAGGCAGAGCAGCCGCTCCACGATATGCGCGAGCTGTCGGTGGGCGAAGTGTCTGCGCTGTGCTCCAATCTAGCCAAGGGCTGTGAAAAGCAGTATCTGCGCGAGGAATCGGCGCTGTTTACACAGCTGGCGGATTACTTTAAAAGCAAAACGCCGGAGGAAGCTTCCGCAAGCACACAGACGCTGCTGGCGCTTGTGCAAAAGGATTTGGACGCGGGCTTTGCGCTTGCAAACGCCGCCGCCGGCGTGCAGCCGGATCGCGGTGCCCTGCGCGCGCTTGTCTGGAGCGAAAAGGTGACGCGCATTTTAAACGCACTGCTGACCCGCTACGAAAAAGAGGGCGGGGCCTTCCTTGCAAAAACCAACGTGTATGTGTGCGAAACCTGCGGCTTTGTGTATGTGGGCGATGAGCCGCCGGCGCTTTGCCCCGTGTGCAAGGTGCCCAGCTGGAAGCTTTTGAAAATCGAGAGGAGGGAACAGCAATGATTGCAGTAAGAAACATCAGATTATGCACAAAGGACTGCCTGTGCCTGTACGTTTGCCCCACGGGTGCGACCGATACAGAGAACAGCATCATTGACGTAAAAAAATGCATCGGCTGTGGCGTTTGTGCCGGTGCGTGCCCGTCGGGTGCCATCTCCATGGTGCCTGAGGAATATCCGGCACAGCAGAAAAAAACAGACGCGGTTGTCGCCGCGGTAAAGGCGCTGTCCCGCAGCAAGGCGCAGCAGGAAAAAATTGCGCTGCAAATTGCCGCGGCTACCAGCGACCCCGTTTTGCGCCAGTTGTGTGAGGCCGCTGCAAAATCAAACCGTCTGATGGCGGAGGATCTTGTGCGGGAAGCGGGCTATATGCTGCCGCAGAGCGAAAATGCCCACGCGTTTTTGCAGCGCTTGGTGGATGCGCCGCCTGCCCCCGATTTCCCGAAGGATGTGGCGGAAAAGCTGCTCCATATGCTTCCGAACAACGAAAAGGCATAACCTCTTTTTCCCGCTGTAAAATCCCGCGTCATCAGGGCGCGGGATTTTTACAGCAATTTTACTTTTGATTGTCCT
>JAVXUG010000075.1:0-8022 GCA_036642215.1 Ruthenibacterium sp. | reverse complement strand
TTTTGCGGCGATGCTCTGCTGTACGCAGTCGGGATGCGCTTTGCGCTTATCGCGCATCCGGCAGCGCGTTTGGCCCGATGAATTTTTGCGTGTAGGCACTGCCCTGCGGCTGTGGCGCGTGCAGACACAGCGCGGTCAAATCCTCGGCGGCGGCGTGCGCCTTAGCAACGGCGCGGGCAGCGTCACTTGTCGCGGCAAGCTGGGACAGCGACTGCGAGAGCGGCAGCGCGGCAGTGCTTTTGGCGGCGCGCAGCACGGCAAGGCCGGTTTCGCTCGCGCCCAAAATATGAAGATACGGCACCGCGGGCAGCGCACAGGTGTAGCCGAGCGCAGCGTCCAGAACAAGGCGGCGCATACGCGCGTGCGCATAGCGTTTTGTCTTGAGCGTGTCATACAGTGCGTCCAGTGTGGGTGCGGCGGCCACGGCGGCGGCAAGGCGATGCTCCAGTCCCTCGTTGATGCCGCGAATGGCCGCAAAATCCTCCGTCCGCATGGCGCGCAGCCGCGAGAGCACCGCCGTGCTGAACGCAGCACCGTCCGCGTAAAGCCCGCGCTGCGCCGCCTGCGTGTATAGTGCAAGGCACGCGGCGGGGACATAGGGGGCAAGCGCCGCCGCGCCTCGCTGCAAAAACAGCGTGCGCAGCGCGGTGGCACTGGCACATAGCGGAGCGTGTGCAGCGGGAGCGGCAGTCCTTGCTGCGTATTCTGCTGCGTTTGAAGGACGCGCGCCGCTCTGCGCACCGGGAGCCGCGGGCGCTTGCAAATTTGTATGCGGCCCCAAAACATCGCACCCTGCGCCGGAACAATCGCACCCCGCGCCGCGTGCGCAGAGCGGCGCGTCGTGCGGGGCGCCTTCGCGCGGCAATGCAAGTGGGCGCGCAAGCAAAGCGCCGCCCGCGCTCTGTGTGCCGCTTGCTGCAAGCGTCCGCAGCGCCTTGCAGTATTCCACGCCTAAAATATTGTTGGGCGAGGAGAGCAGCGCGCCAAGCCCCGGCTGCAGCTGCTCTGCCACGGCAGCGCGCACAGCGGCAAACGGCGCGCCATCTGCCGGCTGCGTTTGCAAACGCTGCGCGAAGGCATCGCTTTGCAGCACGGCGGCCGCCTGCATCAGCTGTGCGGTGTCCGCGTTTTCTGCCCCGAATGCAATCACCTCGCAGATGCCCAGCGCCGACAGCAGCCGAACCCCCGCGGCGGCAAAGCCCTCTGCCGACAGCACCGCATAGGGCGCGGGCAGGCTCAGCACCAAATCTGCGCCGCCTAGCAGCGCCGCGCGCGTGCGCACCGCTGTGGGCAGCAGCGCCGCCGTGCCGCGCTGTACTACGGACGGGCTGCACACGCACACCACCGCGTCAAAGCCCTGTGCGCGCAGCAGAGAAAGCTGATGCGCGTGTCCGTTGTGGAAGGGGTTATATTCCGCAACAATTCCGGCAATCCGCATTCGGAGCCCCCCTTTTTTTTCTGTGAATAGCAGCGCACTGCTTTTTCAGCGTTTCTGCGCCGAGTCCCGCGGCGCATCGGCGCGGGAGGGAGTGTTCCGGTGCGCGCGCAGCGCAGGCAGGCTGTCCGCAAGCAGCATCCCCACAGCCGCGCAGCAAAATTGCAGCACCAAATGCGTCCGCAGGCCGGAGGCCCAGACAGACGGCGAAAAAATCAGCGTCATGCGCGAGGAAAAGCCGATCAGAAGAATCAACAGAGCCGCCAGCGCGCGCAGGGTGTGCCCCAGCGCGACATAGACCGCGGCCAGCAGCAAAAAAGCAAAGGTGAGCATCAGCGCGGGAAACAGATAGGCCGTCGGCACGCTGTGGTTTTCAAGATAGATGCTGCCCTGCTGCGTCAGGCGTGTGCCAATGGTCAAGATACTGCGCAAAGGCTCCGGCAAAAAGTTCGGAAGCACGCCAAAAAACAGCCACAGCGCGGCAGGGGCACACCCCAGAATGCGAAAGAGCAGGCCGCGGCAGCGCAGAATACAAACGGCGGCTAAAACCAGATAAAACAGCCCCCATGCAAGCGAGGGTGTCAAAAGCATTCCGCTGACGGTTCCCGACGCGCCCAGCTCCAGCTTTTGCGGCAGCGTCAGCATATCGTAATCGACAAACCATTCATAGTTTGCAATGCGCCGCGCGGCGTTGCCGGGACACAGCAAATGAATCGCAAGCATCACGCTGCAAATTGCCATGCCGCACAGCGGATAAATACACGGGCCGGCGCGATGCGCGGCATCCCCGAAAAACCGGAGGGCAGCGGCGCTTGCAAACAGCAAAAACAGCGCGACACACAGCTGTTCGTTATTGGCGGCGTACACAAGGCACGGCAGGCACAGCAGCCACTGGTACCACCGCAAGCTTCGCGCCGTGCGCAGAGGTAAAAGGCAGAAGGCGGTGGCGGCAAGCGGCCACAAATAGATTGCCGACAGGGTCAGCATACCGCAGTCGAACGGCGCAGATGTCCAGATAAGCCCCGTCATCAGGCACGCCAGCGCGCAGGTGAGCGGGGTCTGTTTGCTGCACAGGCGCGTCAGACAAAATGCAATCGCCAGCAGGCAAAGCGTGCTGACCGCGCCCCAAAGCAGCTGCGCGTGCGCAGAGCGCGCCATGAGCACAAGCGGAAGATCCAAAAGCTGGCGGCTTGTCCACGTGTTCCAGCGCAGCACAAGCCATTCGGGCAGCGACAGCCAGCCGAGGCTTGCAGAAAAGAAGGGGTCGTCGCCCATGGTCAAATCACCGTTTGCGTGCCAGACAATAAAATACACAGCCAGCACCAAAAAGGGCAGACACAGCAGTGCCGTTTTGCGCAGCCGTGCGGCGGATTTTGGGCACGGCGCGGACAAGCTTTTTTGTTTCATGCAGCGCCTCCTATGGTTATAAGCTCACCCGTGTGTACGGCAATTTTGTGCGAATTGCTTTGAAACAGCAGGACAATTTCAGCCTTGCCCTGCGGCAGCCGGTTCACGGCACAGCGCGCCAGAAAACAGCTGTTGTCAAAATATTGCTCGCTGCCCACCATGCGCGTTGGCAGAGCATAGGCGGTGCCGTCGGGATACAGCAGCGCGGCTCTTGTCTCAAAGCGGCGAATGCCCTCGTCCCCGTAGGCGGCGCGGCCTGTGATGCGCAACGCTTCGCCGGCCTCGACCGAAAACAATTGCCACTGCATTTGTCCGCTTTGTGCGTCGTCCGCAAGCGCAGTGCGCACCGGATTGTGCAGCGAAGCGTACAGCCAGAAAAAAAACAGCACCAGTGCCGCCGCAAACGCTGCGACCGCCACAAGCAAAACTCGCTTTTGCGCAGGCTTTTCCATCACGGCAACTCCTTTTAAAATCAACTGTCTCTATTATAATGAAAAAGCGCCGGATGCACAAGGGCACGCGGCGCTCAAAGTAAAAATGATGCACGGGGGAAAGCGAAGCCGGCTGAATGCGATGGAAAAGCACTGCAGGGCAGGGTGAGCGGCAAACTTTTTCTGCTGCGCTAAAGTGTGCGGTATTGTGTCAGCGCTCTATGCCGTTTTGGTAAAAGGCATAGATGGCATCCCAAGTAGCGCGATCCACAAAGCCGGTCACGGGCAGAGCGAACCCCTGCTGAAAGCGCATCACCGCGCGCATTGTCTCAAGGCCAAGCACGCCGTCCTGCGGGACAAAATTTGCCGCGCAGTAGCGCTCGGCAATGCTGTTCATGTACGTTTGCAGGCGATATACCTGAAGCCCCGCGCTGCCCAGTACCAGCACGTTTCCACCGTAAACGCCGTCCGGAACCGAGGTGGTGATCGACTGGAACGACTCGGCGGCGCAGGCAAGGTAAACGGCGGCCATGGCGTTCCATGTAATTTCGTCCACAACGCCGGTCACGCTTTCGCCAAATTCGCGCTGAAAGCTGCTCACGGCGCGCGCCGTCTCGTCGCTGTACACGCCGTCAAGCGCGGTGATGGGGGTAATTGCGTCGTAAAACGAGCCGATATATGCCAGCATAAACTGTACAAACCGGACCATACTCCCCTCGGAGCCAAGCTGCAGGGTGTTGCCCGGATAAGCAAATACGCGCAGGCCGCCAACCGTTCCGTCGATGCTGCGCAGCGCCGAAAAGCCGTTATAAATACTGGCCCATGTGACAGAGCCGACAACGCCGTCGACAGAAATTCCCATCAGATTCTGCCAGATGCGCACGGCGTTTTGTGTGCTGTTGCCGAACACGCCGTCGTAGGCAATGACCGGCAGCACGGGATAATACGCGCTGAGCAGATAGAGATAGTATTGCATTTCCTTTACGGACTGACCGGTGGAGCCAAGCCGCAGCGGTGTGCCGGGATAGGTGCCGGGGCGCGCTGTGGGCGCGAGCAGGCCGTTGAGGAGGCTTGTGTACACCTCGTAAATTTTATCCCACGTCAGCTTGCCGACAATGCCGTCCGCACTGAGACCGTAATAGCTTTGGAATGCGCGCACGCTGCGCTGTGTGCCCGCGCCGAAAATGCCGTCGGATGCAAGGTCAGGCACGGCGCTGTTGCTGCGCGCGATGATGCGCAAAAAAAACTGCATACGCTTTACATCGTTGCCCTTGCTGCCCACTTTTAAGAGGGTGCCGGGGTATTGACCGGCCAGATTTACGTCGGGGGTTTCGTCTGTGACAAGGCTTGTGTACTGCGCGTAGATGCTGTCCCAGGTCTGCTTGCCGACAATGCCGTCCACGGAGAGGCCGAACCGCTGCTGAAAGGCGCGCACGCTGCGCTCTGTGCCCGCGCCGAAAATGCCGTCCACGGTCAAAGAGGGAATGTCCGGTGTCACGCCCGCGACCTCGTTCAGCCAAAACTGCATTTCCAGCACCGTGTCGCCCGCGCTGCCCACGCGCAGCGGCGCGCCGGGGTACGTGCCCGCCACAAGGTCGCCGGAGGGCTTTTCGCCCTCGCTTGCCAGCTCCGCCAGCTTTTTGACCGCCACATAAATCGAGCTGATTTTGTACCAGGTAGCGCGCCCGACAATGCCGTCCTGCGTCAGACTGAACTGCTTTTGGAATTTGCGCACCACGGCGGCGGTGGCATCGGTGTAATTGCCGTCCACAACCAGTGTGCCAAAGAACGGGTAATTTTTTGCGATGCGGTTGAGCTGGCGCTGGAGGATGCGCACATAAATGCCCGTGCTGCCCACGCGCAAGGGCGTGCCGGGATAGCTTTCGGGGATGGCGGCAATGTTGTTTGTGCGGACAATTTCGATATTGCTGCCGTAGTAGGCGCGCAGAATTTCAAAGGCGGTTTTGCCCTGATTTGCCAGCGTCACGGTGCCCCACTGCTTCATGCCGGGGCAGGTGACGGTTTTGCCGTCGCAGTATTCGGTGTAATAGGGCTCGACCGTGCCCGTGCGCCGCACATAGGTGTTGAAAATATCGTCCGTAATGCGGCTCATCACATCAAAAACAGTGCGCCCGTGTACATAATACTGGTCAAAGCTGGTCGAGTTTGTTATGTCAAAATTGTAGCCCTTGCCGCGATACCATTCGGTGTAGATGCGGTTCAGCGCAAGGCTGATCTGCGCGTGAATATTGGCGCGCAGCGCTTGCTCCGGCCACGTGGGGTACACCTCGCTCGAGGCCACATTTTTGATGTAATCGCGGAAAGGAACGGTCACGTTTTGCGCATTTGCCGTCGGGCGGCCGAGATGAACGGTGATTTTTTCGGGGATGACAACCTCCGGAAGCACGCGTGCAATCAGACAGCTGTTGACGGGGGAGGTGCCGCTGCCGCCGTCGCCGGCAAACAGCGCGTGCGGCGGGATGTCCGTCGCGTCGGGGCGTGGGGCAACGCCGCGCGTCTCGCCGTTTGCACTGCTGCCAATGGCTTCAAACGCAAGCTCTGCCAGCGACTCCTCGCCGTCAAATACTTGAAAATTATGCAGGGTTATGGGCAAAAAGCCCGGACATTCCGCTCTTAAATCGTAGGTGGCATAGGGCTGCCTTGTGCTGTTTTCGTCTAGGGAGAGCGCGCGGGGCGGACAGGGCAGTCGCGGTCCCTCCAGCACGCCGGTTTCGTCGGTGGTCTTGTCAAACAGCGGCGCACCGCCGCTGCCGGGCAGAACAAGGATGCGCGCGCCCGCAAGGGGCAGCGCGTCTTTAGCCGCGGCGGCGCGCACGCGCAGTGTTCCGTACCCTCCGGTGCAACAATTTGTCATAAAAAAGTCCCCTTTCTTCTGCCTTAGGGTATTCTGCCGCCGCGCGCGGTGATACTCGCAAACCCTCTTTCTTTTTTGCGGTTTTTGTATTATACTGAATATACTTTAAAATAGGACCCTAAACGGAGGCTGTTATGGATTTTACGATTGAAAATGATTTTTTGCGCGTCACCGTGCGCAGCAAGGGCGCAGAGGTTGTCAGCGTGCAGAATAAGCAGACGGGCGAGGAAATGATGTGGAGCGCCGACCCCGCGGTATGGGGGCGCACTTCGCCCATTTTGTTCCCCTATTGCGGGCGGCTGCTGGAGGGCAAATACACAAAGGACGGCACAACCTACACGGGCGACGGGCACGGCTTTGCGCGCGATCTTGAGCATACGCTTGTGGACACGGCGGACGAAAAGCTGACGCTTTGCCTTGAGGCAAACGCACTGACGATGGAAAAATTTCCGTTTGCGTTTAAGCTGTTCAGCACATTTTGGCTCACAGAAAAAACGCTGCACCACGGCATTGAGGTCGTGAACGACGGCGACGAGGAAATGACGTTCGGCTTTGGCTATCACCCGGGCTTTGCCTGCCCGTTTGACGCGCAGCACACGGTGCAGGATTACGCCGTTGTGTTCAGCGAACCGGAAACGCCCGAGGTCATTGCGTGCAGCACCGAGACGGGGCTCACCACGGGTCAAACTGCGCCCTACTTTGAAAACGGCAGGGCGATTCCGCTTACCGACCACCTGTTTGACAGCGACAGCATCTGCTTTTCAAAGCTGCACAGCACCACGCTTTCGCTTGTGGAGCGCGGCGGCCGCCACATTGACGTGGAGATTGAAAACTTTCCGTATGTGCTGCTGTGGAGCGCGCCCGGTCCGCTGCGCTTTGTGTGCATAGAGCCGTGGCACACGCTGCCCGACGCGCACGATGCCACGGGCGAGTGGGCCGACAAAAAGCCCGCCCTTGCGCTTGCGCCCGCAGCCCGCTGGAGCACACAGCTGCGCGTGAGCTTTCAGCGCTAAGGTGCGCGTTCGGTGCATTTTGTGCGCTGTCATCGAATTTTTACACATAGCTCCCTGCTTTTTGGCGGGGAGTTTCGTGTTTGTACACGGTGCTTTCACAATTTGCGGCTATACTTGATCAAAAAGCAAAAGACTATAAACGGAAAGAGGTACACGCATGAGACGCGTACGCACATTTTTTAAACGACTGGGTCGGGGCATGGTACATTTTTTAACGCACTGGAGTGTGAAAAAGGGAATCCTCACGGTCCTTGTCGCGGCGCTGTGCATAGGGGCGGGTTCATTTGTCGCAAAAAAACTGAGCGGCGGCGCAATGGACGCGATGGCGCGCGCTTCTACCCGCACGACGGTGCTCAAGCGCAGTGCGCTGACCGAAAGCGTCACGGTCACCGGCACGGTCAAAAGCGCCGGCGTAGCAAACGTGACCTCTGCGGCCACCGCCAAGGTCATGCAGATTCTTGTGAAGGAGGGCGACAGCGTGACCACGGGGCAAACGCTGTGCCTGCTGGACACGAGCGAGCTTGACCGGCAAATTGCCAAGGCAAAAAGCGGTCTTGGCGACGCGGTGAAAACCGCGCAAAAAGCGCTTGTGGACGCGCAGAAAAATTACAACGACGCTGTGGCGGCGCAGAGTGAGGCGCTGGATAAGGCAACGGCGCAGGAGAATACGCTTGCGAGTGCAAAGTCGGCGCTTGATGCCGCCGCGGCGGTGTTCAATACAGCAAAAGGCTCGGTGGCGGCGATGCAAAGCGCGTATCAGAACGCCTATGCCGCCGACGAGAATGCGGGCAGGGCGCTGAACGGAACCGATTATCTGGCAAGGCAGGCGGCGTATACCGCTGCACAGGCAAATACGCTTGC
>JAVXUG010000074.1:5244-8128 GCA_036642215.1 Ruthenibacterium sp. | reverse complement strand
TTGCGCACGCTGAAGGAATGACGCTGCGGCAATTTTACATAAGGTGGAGAATGCCCATCGCGTATTTTGCGGTGTGCGTCTTCTGCAAAAATTGTCATCCCGCTTGTCAGGCGCAGCTGGGCGCGTGAAAGGAAGCGAATCCCGCCGCCGCGCAGCCGCGCGGCGGCTGATATGGGAGTAGATGGGTGCTGGTGTGCCCTCCGGTCTTCAAAACCGGTGCTAGCGGCTGCAAGGCTGCTTAGGTGGGTTCGATTCCCACATATTCCCGCCATAGGCGCAGGCCTCTGTGCCCGCGCAAAAAGCTCCGGCTTCGGCCGGGGCTTTTTTGTGTAAGAGACGCGCAGCAAATGCCGGCGATATTTTATCAATGGAATATCGCTTTCCAAGGCTGTTTCCGGTGCGCCCCGCAAAATTCTGCGGCTTGCACAAGAAATTCATGCACAAAAATAACGGCTTCCGTCTTGTTAATTTTTACGGAAAACAAGAGGAAAAGCTTTTGCTATCCTTGTTTTCTTGGCACTTTTGGCATAAAAAGCGGGGGCTGTTTTGGGCAAGATGCATCAAAACAGCATCGGCTGAAAACCGCCCGTCTAAAAACATATCTTGACAGAACAATATACTACGGATAGAATGTTAAGTAGTAAAGCACGCGCACGCGGGCCCTGCGTGCGTCGGTCATTCGAATCGCGCCGTTCCTCGGACGGGCGAGTGACGCTTTTTCCTATCGGTACCGCAGGGCTGCAAGCGGAGCGCGTCCGACATAGAGCTTTTATCCGCGCAAAACATATGATAAGAATAGAAAGGGAGTTTTACGTTTATGAAACGCAGAATGAACAATATCTTCGGCCGCGATGGCCGCGCCTTTGTCCTCGCCATGGATCACGCCGCCATGATGCCCTCGCCCGATTTAGCCAATCCCGGTCACATCATCCGCGAGGCATGTGCCGGCGGCGTGGACGCGTTTTTAACCACCTTCGGCATTGTGAAAAATTGCCAGAAGGACTTTGGTCATGCGGGCATTGTGCTGCGTGCCGACGGCGGCATTTCTGCCCTGCGCAAGCCCATGAATCCCATGGACTGCCTGTATACCGCCGAGGACGCGCTGCGCGTCGGCGCAGACGCTGTGCTGACCATGGCTTATCCGGGCAGCGAAACCAACGAGCACACGCTGAAATACACCGCAAAGCTTGCGGCTGACTGCGAAAAATGGAATTTGCCGCTGTGCGTGGAGGCACTTCCCTACGGCTTTGAAAAGCACGAGGGCATCGACACCCGCTCGGTGGAAAACATGTCCTTTGCCTGCCGCCAGAGCGCGGAGATGGGCGCGGACTTCATCAAGGCCGAATATGTCGGCGGTGAGCGCTTTCAAGAGGTCGTCGCAAACTGCTACGTGCCCGTTTTGGTACTGGGCGGAAGCAAGGCGAAGTCCGAGGAGGAAATGCTTGCGGGCATTCGCGCCGCGCTGGATCACGGCGCAAAGGGCATCATCATGGGCCGCAATATCTGCCGCCACGAAAACATTGCCGCCATCTGCCACGCCATCGCCGCCATCATCCATGACGACGCAAGCGTTGCCGATGCGCTGAAGCTGCTGAAATAAGCGCGAAAGAGAGGAAATATTCATGTCAATTCAAATCAGAACCGCCGCGGTCGTAGGCGCGGCGCAAACCGAAATAAAAAACATCGAAACACCCGACCTGCGCGCAAGTGAGGCGCTGATTAAGGTGCACGCCGTTGCGCTGTGCACCCTAGAGCAGCGCGTGTTCCGCGGCGAGATGCATTTGCCGCTTCCCTTCACCGGCGGACACGAGGTTGCCGGCGAGATCGCGGATCTTGGCCCCAGCGTCAACACCAAAATGTGGGCAAAGGGCGACCGCGTGGCGGTGCGCTTGCTGTACAACTGCGGCGAGTGCTATTTCTGCCGCACCGGACGCACCAATATGTGTGTCCGCGCACAGAAAAAGCCCACGCGGGAAGGCTTTTTCCCCGGCCCCGGCGGCCTGTGCGATTACATCATTGTCAACACGGATGCGCTGTTTAAAATTCCCGATACGCTTTCCTACGCCGAGGCCAGTCTGACAGAGCCTTTGGCCTGCTGCGTCCATAGCGTAGAGCGCGCAAATATCCAGTTTGCCGAGGACGTTGTTGTCATTGGCGGCGGCATCATGGGTCAATTCCATGTGATGCTGGCAAAGCGCAAGGGCGCGCGCGTCATTCTGAGCGAGGTGGACGAAACCCGCCGCAAGCTGGCAGAAAGCCTTGGCGCGGACATCACCTTTAATCCCATAGAGCATGACCCTGTCGAGTTTGTAAAGGGTCTGACCGAGGGACGCGGCGCGGACGTTGTGTTCAACACAACTGCCATTCCCGCCGTGGTTCCGCAGGCCATCGCCATGGTGGGCGCAGGCGGCCGCATGGTGCAGTACAGCTCCATGCATCCCGACGCACCCACCGAGGTCAGCCCGCAGATGCTGCACGGCACCGAGGTCATTTTGACCGGCTCCATCAGCCCGAACGGACAGGACTTCTTTAAGGCGAACCGCCTGATTAACGCCGGCATCATTGACGTAAATCCGCTCATTGCCGCCAAGGTGCCCTTTGACGATGCGCAAAAGGCGTTTGAAAAAGCTGTGGTTCCCGGCACTTTCCGCGTGATTGTGACCGATTAGTTCCGTATTTCAAAGCATCACCCCGCGTTTTGTGCCGCAGCCGCAAAGCGGCGATAGATCCCCGCGCGGGGCGATTTCCTGTGTCGGCTATCACCGATGCAGGGGTGCAATGGGAAAGCACATTGCGATAAAACACAAGTTCCGCATTCCTCCCCGCAAGAAACGACTGCAAAGCGCCCCGTCACGGAAAACTCCGTGACGGGGCGCTTTTTTGG
>JAVXUG010000074.1:0-5144 GCA_036642215.1 Ruthenibacterium sp. | reverse complement strand
GGCAAGTCCGCCGTCAAAGGCTCTGCGTGGCATCCCCCTCGGCGGGGAACAGCTCTGCCAGCAGCGCCGCGGCATACGCCTCGGTTTTTTGCGTCAAAAGCTGGTAGCGCAAAAGCAAATCGCGCCCCTCGCGCGTCAGCACAGAGCCGCCGCCGCGCGGGCCGCCCACGGTGCGCTCTATCATCGGTGCGCCAAGCGAGGTCTCGCCCGCGCGCAGCATCGTCCACGCGTTGCTGTAGGCAATATTCATCTCAATGGCCGCGGTGCGGATGGAGGCACAGCAATCAATCCGCGTAAGCAGCTCTGCCAGAGCGGGACTTAACACCTTGTTGTCGTCCTTGTGCAGCCGCAGCGTCAGCGTGACGGAATATGCGGGCGTTTTGTTCATGGAAGTCTCCTCCGTTTTGTACTAAAGATAGAATATCATGTAACATTATTATGCATCATTTTCGTTGACAATTCAAGACATTAGTGTTATTCTAAAAATAAGATAACGCAACAAAATATATGTTTGAGTGTATAATGGCGATATCGGAATGAGAGGTGCCTTTATGGCGGAGGAGCTAAAGCTGACAAAGCTGGCACAGTGCGCGGGCTGCGGTGCCAAGGTGGGCGCGGGCGTGCTGGCACAGCTGCTGCAGGGGATGCCGGTGCAGCGGGACGACAATTTGCTTGTGGGCTATGACACAAGCGACGATGCCTCTGTGTACAAAATCAGCGATGAGCTTGTGCTGGTGCAGACGCTGGATTTTTTCCCGCCCATTGTGGATGACCCGTTTTTGTTTGGGCAGATTGCGGCGGCAAACGCGCTCAGCGACATTTATGCCATGGGCGCCACGCCAAAGCTTGCCATGAACATTATGACGATAACGCAGGAGATGTCGCCGGACACGGTGCACGAAATTCTGCGCGGCGGCTACGACAAGGCGTTCGAGGCGGGGGTCATCATCACGGGCGGTCATACCATCCAGGACAAGGAGCCGAAATACGGCCTGTCGGTGACGGGCTTTGCGCGTCCGGAGGAGATTCTGCTGAACTGTGCCGCGCGTCCGGGCGATGTGCTGCTGCTGACAAAGCCGCTGGGCATTGGCATTACGACCACCGCGCACAAGGGCGGATTTGCGCCGGAGGAGCTGTACAAAATGGCGGTCACGCAGATGGCGCAGCTCAATAAAACGGCGTTTCTGCTGGCGCGTCCTTATGCGCTGCACAGCTGCACGGATGTCACGGGCTTTGGCCTGATGGGACACGCCACGGAAATGGCGCGCGGCGGCGCGGTGACCGTGGTGCTCGAGAGCAGCAAGGTGCCGGTGCTGCCCGGTGTGTACGAGCTGGCGCAGATGGGGCTGCTGCCGGAGGGCATGTACCGCAACCGCCATTTTGCCGAGCCGACTGCGCGTGCCGCACAGCACGTCACGCGCGCTGCACAGGATATTTTGTACGACCCGCAAACCTCCGGCGGGCTGCTGCTGGCGGTGGCAGAGCGCGATGCGCCCGCCCTGCTGCGGGCATTGCAGGACAGCCTGCCGTGCGCCGCCATTGTGGGCTATGTGAAGGAAAACAGCGGTGCGGCGGTAGAAATCATCTGACCGTGCGCACCGGGGCGTGTGAAAGCCATGGATCAAAGCAAAAGGCTTCTTGCCGCGTTGGCAAGCGGGGGCTTCCCCTTTTTGTGCGGCGATGAGCAGTGCGGCGGCGCTTTGCACAGCGGCATTATGCCAGTGCGCGCACAGCGGCAGCGGCAAAATCCACGTCGTCCGGCGAGGTGAACCACCCGAAGGAAAAGCGCACCGTGCCCTGCGGGAACGTGCCCAGTGTCCGGTGTGCCAGCGGCGCACAGTGCAGGCCGCACCGCACAAGAATACCGTACTGCTGCTCCAGCCGGTAAGCGATTTCGGCGTTGTCGCGCCGCAAAAAATCAACCGATACCACGCCCGTGCGCCCGGCTGCGTCCGGTGTGCCGGGCAGAAAAAGCTGCGGCGTGCCGCGCAGAGCGTCCAGCATGCGCTGCGTAAGGGCCTGCTCCTTTGCGTGGATTGCATCTGGCCCCGTGGCAAGCACAAAATCAAGCGCGCAGCCAAGCCCCAGAATCCCCGGAAGGTTCGGCGTGCCCGGCTCAAATTTATCGGGCAGCAGCTCCGGCATAAAAAGCTCCTGCGACAGACTGCCGGAGCCGCCCGTCAGCACGGGATGCGCGGCGGCAGCCAAAGCGGGCGTAAGCACAAAGCCGCCCGTCCCCTGCGGGCCAAGCAAGCCCTTGTGACCGGTAAAGCAAATGGCATCGGCCTGCGCCTGTGTCATGGAAAAAGAAAAATGTCCGGCGGTCTGCGCCGCGTCCACAACAAAAAATACGTGATGCGCGCGGCAGAGCGCGCCCACCGCGGCGATGTCCTGCACGGTGCCGCACACATTGGACGCGTGCTGCAGAATCACCATGCGCGTGTCCGGCGCAAGCAGCGCGGCAAATGCGTCAAGCTTTAAGCGGCCGTCCGCGTCACAGGGCGCAATGCTCAAGCGCACGCCGGTGCTTTGCAGCAGCGTTGCGGGACGCGCGACGGCGTTGTGCTCCATCGCGCTGATGATACAGTGGTCGCCGGGGCGTAAAACGCCCAGCATCAGCATATTCAGGCTTTGCGTCACGCCGGAGGTAAACACCGCATGGCGGCAGTCTGCGGGCGCGTCAAACAGGCGGCACAGCTGCTCGCGCACATTCAGAACCTGCAGCGCGGTATCGGTGGCGGCACGGTAGCTTGCACGGTTGACGCTCACGCCCACCTGCTCGAGATACTCGGTCATGCAGTGACCGACACCGGGTGCCTTGGGAAACGAGGTAGCTGCGCTGTCAAGGTAAATCTGCCGCATTGAAATGCCTCCTTTTTTCGCCTTGCGGAATGGATGTCCTCCCGCTGTGCCCTCAAGCACTGGGATTCCGCGCGAAATTCTGTCTGTAGTATATCATATATTTTTAATTTGGCATAGATATTGACGAGAAACAAGAAACAAAGAAAGCGAGATGCTAACAATGAAACACAAAACAATCGGCATGCTGGCGGCGGGCATCGCCGTGGGCGCGGGGGCGCTGCTGCTGACGGCGGCGGGCAATCCCGCCAATATGGGCTTTTGCATCGCCTGCTTTGTGCGGGACATGGCGGGCGCGCTGGGCTTGCACCGCGCCGAGGCGGTGCAGTATATGCGCCCGGAGATCATCGGGCTTGTGCTGGGTGCACTGGGCATGGCGCTGGCAAGCAAAGAGTTCAGCCCGCGCGGCGGCTCCGCGCCGGTCACGCGGTTTGCGCTTGGCTTTTGCGTCATGGTGGGTGCGCTGATGTTCCTTGGCTGCCCGCTTCGCATGGTGCTGCGCATCGGCGGCGGCGACTGGAATGCGCTTGTCGGGCTTGCCGGCTTTGCGCTGGGCATTGGGGTTGGCGTTTTGTGTCTGCGGGGCGGCTTTACCCTAAAGCGCACCTATCGGCTGAGCCGCGGCGAGGGCTTTGTCCTGCCGGTTATTCTGGCACTGTTTTTTGCCCTGCTGGTCGGCGCGCCGTCGGTGCTGCTGTTCAGTGAAAAAGGCCCCGGCGCACAGCGTGCCGCCGTCTGGCTTGCACTGGCGGTGGGGCTTGCGGTAGGGGCACTGGCACAGCGCACGCGCCTGTGCATGGTGGGCGGAATCCGCGATGCAATTTTGTTTCAGGACTTTCATCTGCTGCTTGGCTTTGCAGCTATTTTAGGCACAGTGCTTGTGGGGAATTTGCTGCTTTCCAATTTTCACCCCGGCTTTGCAGGGCAGCCCATAGCACACACCGATGCCCTGTGGAATATGCTGGGGATGGTGCTTGTGGGCTGGGCCAGCGTGCTGCTGGGCGGCTGTCCGCTGCGCCAGCTCATTCTGGCGGGCGAGGGCAACACGGACGCGGCCGTCACAATTTTCGGCTTGTTTGCGGGCGCGGCGTTCTGCCACAATTTTAAGCTGGCATCCTCTGCCGACGGCCCGACCCCGAACGGCAAAATTGCCGTTGTGCTGTGCCTTGTCGCTGTGGCTGCGATGGCTGCCTGCAATATGCAGTGGCGCAAAAACAAACAGCCTGCGGCGGAGCCGCCCGCGGCATAGAAACCACAAGGCACAGCGTCTCGCCCCCCCGCGCAGGCTTTGCGCATAGAACCGCCCCGCGAGGGGTTTTACAGCAACGCAGTAAGCGCATCAAGCGAGAGCAATCTGATTTCACATTGCACTTGTGTATCGGCTAAGGCTTGCGCTAGAACCGCCCCGCGCGGGGATGGATCGCGGTTTCGCAAGCTGTAAAAAGGAGCAAAGCCTACAGCAGTTCCGGTTTAGATTGCGCGTAGTTCGGCGCGCCAAATGTCCCGCAATTGCGTTGTCGTCCTTGTCGGGCGTTAGCCCGGCTGCGTCCTCCGCCTGATTGCAGACCATTTTTCCCTGCCTCCTTTCCTCGCAATCTAAACCGGAACTGCTGTAGGTAAGCTGCGATAGAATCGCGGGAAAAGACGCTGCAAGGGCTGTGTCCGGCTCGCCCTTACGGAGAACCTGCCGTGCAGAGCAAAGCGCCCAAAAATAATAACGTACAGAAAAAGGAGACAGCTAGAATGAAAACAGTGGATGCAAGAGGCCGCGCCTGTCCGGAGCCGGTCATTTTAACAGCACAGGCGCTGCCGGAGGCACCGGAGGGACTGACGGTGCTGGTGGATCATGTGTGCGCGGTGGAAAACATCACGCGCCTTGCCGAGCACAAAGGTATGCAGGTGCAGGTGCAGCAAAGCGATGACGAGTACACGCTCACGCTCACACGGTA
The DNA here is from genome assembly GCA_036642215.1 of Ruthenibacterium sp. Lineage (GTDB taxonomy): Bacteria > Bacillota > Clostridia > Oscillospirales > Ruminococcaceae > Ruthenibacterium. The sequence continues at coordinate 336 of JAVXUG010000074.1, read as the reverse complement.
GCGCGGAAAGGAAGCACGACCATGGAAGACAGCAGGCAGGAAATGCACACAGAGCACAAGCGGGACGCAGCAGCCCCCGAACCCGCAGAGCAAACGGAGTACACAGCGACCTTTTTCAGCCATTTCGGGGCACTGCGCTTTGCGCGCGCGCTGACGCAGGAGGGCATTGCCTATCATATGATGCCGGTGCCGCGCGCGCTCAGCTCAAGCTGCGGCACAAGTGTTCGCTTTGCCTGCGCGCAGCCCCCCGCGCACCTTGTCACGGAGGAACTTGAGGCCATTTACACCCAAGGTGCCGCCGGTTGGCATTGTGTGTGCGACAACCGGTGATAAGCC
>JAVXUG010000073.1:0-8377 GCA_036642215.1 Ruthenibacterium sp. | reverse complement strand
TCCTATAAGAACACTCCGACTGGTGGGGCTTCAGGGACTTGAACCCGGGACCCGCCGGTTATGAGCCGGCTGCTCTGACCAACTGAGCTAAAGCCCCACATACCTTGTTATTATACAGGAAATCCCCGTAAAAAACAAGGAAAAAATTGCGCTGATCTTGTAACGAAAACGTGTAACAGACATTGTAACATTGCCAATAAAATCCGGCAATGTAACGATCGCAATCAAACAAAAGCAAAATCACAGCGAAAACGCGGCGGCTTTACGCGTGAGCCGGAATTGCCTCAAAGCCGAGAGAGGGAACTGCAACGGGCGCGGTGTCTACAGTGCCGTACAGCGGCGCGCTCTGCGCCACCGGCACGCCGCCGCCGTGACCGCTGCCGCCGGACGCACCGTCAAGGCGCTCCTTGGCAACACTCAGCATCAGCTTGATGCGATTTTCTTGATTCACGCACGTCGCGCCGGGGTCGTAGTCAATCGGCGTGATGTTGGCGTGCGGATAAATGGTGCGGATTTTGTTGATCATGCCCTTGCCGCAGATGTGGTTGGGCAGGCAGCCGAACGGCTGCGCACAGACAATATTCTCAAAGCCGGTGCTTTGCAGCTCCATCATTTCGGCCGTCAGCAGCCAACCCTCGCCCATTTTATTGCCGTAGCCGATGACACCCTTTGCCATTTTTTTGGTGTCCAGAAACAGCGTGGGCACGTGGAATTGCGGGTACCTTGCAATGGCGGCGCACAGCAGCTTTTCGCGCTTTGACAAATAATCCATACAGCGTTCTGACACCCACGCAACCGCCTTGCTGCCGCCGTACAGGGAAACCGTCTCGCTCATGTTGGCGATGCAGTACTGCACAAATCCCATCAGACCGGGCAGGTTTACTTCACAGTCCTGTCCCTGCAAAAACAGCTCCAGCTCGTTGTTGCCCAGCGGCGAATATTTGACGTAAATCTCGCCCACGACCCCCACCTTGACCTTGGGGGTGCGCGTGACGGGCACGGCGGCAAAATCTGCCGCGATGGCGGCAAAATTGACCGCCAAATCCTTTTTGGACACGCCGCGGTTTGCATCAAACTGCTTTGCCACAAGTGCCTGCCATTTCGCAATCAGCGCGTCGGCAGCACCCTTTGTGTTCTCATACGGGCGCGTTTGATTCGCAAGCGCCATCAGCGCATCGCCGTAAAACACGCTGGAAATAACCTTGCGCAGCAGCGGCAGCGTCAGCTGAAAGCCACTGTCCTTTTCAAGGCCGGAAAAGTTAAGGCTCGCGACGGGAACCTGCCCAAAGCCCGCCTTGACAAGCGCCTTGCGCAGCAGATGAATATAGTTGGATGCGCGGCAGCCTCCGCCCGTCTGCGTGATGAGCAGCGCCGTGTGATTAAGGTCGTACCGGCCGCTTTTCAGCGCGTCGATGAACTGCCCAATGACGAGCAGCGCAGGATAGCAGGTGTCGTTATGTACATACTTTAAGCCCTCCTGCGCAACCTCATGCCCGCTGTTTTGCAGCACCTCCACATGGTAACCGGCATCGCGCATGGCTTCACTCATCATGCCGAAATGAATCGGCGCCATGTTCGGAATCAAAATTTTGTAGGTGCTCATCATCTCTTTTGTAAACTTGGGATATGCAATTATGGGTTCCATACTAGCGACCTCCTTTGAGGTAAGGCGCGCGGCCTGCTTATTGCTCCAGTGCGGCAAACAGGCTGCGCAAACGAATGTTGACGGCACCGAGATTGGTAATCTCGTCGATTTTAATTTGGGTGTACAGCTTGCCCTCGCGCATCAGAATTTCGCGCGTTTCGTCGGTGGTGATGGCATCAAGCCCGCATCCGAAGCTGACAAGCTGCACAAGGTTCATGTCGGGCTGATCGGCGATGTACTTTGCGGCGGCGTACAGACGCGAGTGGTACGTCCACTGGTTTAGGATGCTCGTCGGGAATTTTTCGGTCAGATGCGAAATAGAATCCTCTGTGATAACGGCGGCACCATAGCTGCAAATCAGCTTGTCGATGCCGTGGTTCACCTCCGGGTCCAGATGATACGGCCTGCCTGCCAGCACGATAATCTGGCGGCCCTCCGCACGGGCCATCGCAATAATTTCCGCGCCGCGCAGCCGCACCTGCGCGAGGTAATGCTCGTAGGCGGCATAGGCGGATTTTGCCGCCGCCGCAATCTCGCGCTGCGGCAGACGGCCGAAATACGGCTCTAAAATCGCGCCGATTTTCTTGATAAAGTCCTCCGGCCGATGAATGCCCACATAGTCGTAGATGAATTTAATTCCCGCAAGCTCGTGACAGTTTGCCGCGACAACCTCAGGATAATAGGCAACGACCGGACAATTATAATGGTTGTCACCGAGGTGCTCGTCCACATTGTAGGACATGCACGGATAGAAGATGGCAGTCACGGCCATTTTGCTGAGCTTTTGGATGTGACCGTGGATCAGCTTTGCGGGAAAGCACACCGTGTCGGACGGGATGGTGGACTGTCCCTTTAAGTAGAGCTTGCGGTTTGAAAGGCCGCTTGTCACAACGCCAAAACCAAGCTGAGTGAAAAATGTGTGCCAAAACGGAAGCAGCTCATAAAAATTCAGCCCCATGGGAATGCCAATGATGCCGCGCGGGCCTGACTCTGTTTTATACTGCTCTAATAAATGCAGCTTGTACTCGTACAAATTCAGCGGGTTTTCCGCGCCGCGATGCGAGATGGGGCGGTCGCAGCGGTTGCCGCTGATATATTTTTTTCCGCCGGGGAACACGTTGACGGTCAATTGACAGTTGTTTCCGCACAGGCCGCACGGCACATTTTTGACCTCTTGCGTGAAATTTTCAAGCTGCTCCTGTGTCAGCAGCGTAGAGCGGCGTGGTGCTTCACGCGCGGGCGGCTTGCTTGCGGCATCCTGCGCGTCGTGCTTTTCGGGGGCATCCTGCGCCGCCGCACAGCGGCTTTGCCCGTACAGCGCCGCGCCGTAGGCACCCATCAGCCCCGCGATGTCGGGACGGATGACCTCAACGCCCATTTCGCGCTCGAACGCGCGCAGCACAGCCTCATTGTAAAAGGTGCCGCCCTGCACGACAATTTTTTTGCCGAGGTCGTCGGGACCGGACGCGCGAATCACCTTGTACAGCGCGTTTTTGACAACACTTGTCGCAAGGCCGGCGGAGATATTTTCAATGGACGCGCCGTCCTTTTGCGCCTGCTTGACGCTGGAGTTCATAAACACCGTGCAGCGGCTGCCCAAATCCACAGGGCGATCCGCAAACAGCGCCAGCTTTGCAAAGTCCGGCACGCTGTAGCCCAGCGCCTGTGCAAACGTCTGCAAAAAGCTGCCGCAGCCGGAGGAGCACGCCTCGTTTAAGAAAATATTGCTGATGGCGTGGTTTTCAATTTTAAAGCACTTCATGTCCTGTCCGCCGATGTCGATGACAAAATCCACGTCCGGCATAAAATGCTTTGCAGCAGTAAAATGCGCGACCGTCTCGACAACGCCGAAATCCACACCGAACGCTGCCTTTACAATGTCCTCGCCGTAGCCCGTAGCCGTGACGCTGACAACGTTAAGGCCGGGACACTTGCGGTAAATATCAAGCAGCACGTCGCGGATGACGGGCACGGGGTTTCCGCTGTTTGTCTGATAGCTTGTGTACAGCAGATTATCCTGTGCGTCGATGACGGCGGCCTTTACGGTGGTGCTGCCCGCGTCAATGCCGATGTGTACGGGGCCTGCGTCCTTTGTGTAGGCTTTGCGCGGCACGGCGGCCTTTGCATGGCGCGCGCGGAACACCTCGTAGTCAGCGGCATCCTTGAACAGCGGCGGGCTGGCGGCATAGGTTGCCGTGTTGCTGTAGTCGCGCAGCGCACGCACAACCTCGTCCAAAACAAGCGCGCGGTCGGCGTACAGCGCCGCGCCGATGGCGACAAAATACAGGCTGTTTTCCGGACACGTGCCCGTGAGCTTGAGCGACTTGTCAAAGCTCAGCTTGAGCTGCGGCAAAAATGTCAGCGGCCCGCCGAGGTATAGGACATTGCCCTCAATTTTGCGCCCCTGCGCAAGCCCCGCGATCGTCTGGTTGACGACAGCGTAAAAAATGCTGGACGCAACGTCGGAGGTCTGCGCGCCCTGATTGATCAGCGGTTGAATGTCGCTTTTGGCAAATACACCGCAGCGGCTGGCAATGGTATAGGTTTTCTGCGCGTTTTGCGCGGCGGCGTTCATCTCGTCGGGTGTCATCTTCAAAAGCGTCGCCATCTGGTCGATAAACGCGCCGGTACCGCCCGCGCAGCTGCCGTTCATGCGCACCTCGGTGCCGTGCGTCAAAAAAAGAATTTTTGCGTCCTCGCCGCCCAGCTCTATGATAACATCTGCCTCCGGCGCAAGCTGCTTTGCCGCCACGCGCGTGGCAAAAACCTCCTGCACAAACGGCACGCCGCACGCGTCCGCAAGGCCCATGCCCGCGCTGCCGCTGATGGCAAGCTGCACGGCTTCGCCGTGAACAAGCTCCGCGTCAATGCGCGCCAAAAGCTCGGTTGACTTTTCCACAATGTGGGAAAAATGTCGCTCGTAGGTCTTATAAAGCAATTTTCCGTCAGCGCCATAGGCCACACATTTTATGGTGGTGCTGCCAATGTCAAGGCCAATTCTCAAGGGTTCTTCTCCTGTTTCACCGGGTGATGGAAGGGGGTTTTTGCGGGGAACGCGCTTTCCTCTTGACTCTATGAGGCGAGCCGCAACCGAGGGTAAAAGCAAAATCAGAACGCACGCTCCCCGGAAAAAGCGCGCGGACCGAAGCTTTTCGCGCATGGTATCGCAGGGTAAGGCGCATAGAACAAAGCCAAAGCCTTGAAAGCCAAGGCGTTTCCTGCCTCTAGCTTTGTTCCGGCACAAGGGTGTGGACGCAATCGCCCAAAGCCCTTGCACATTTCGCCTTGGCGAACCCGCCAAAGCGAAAATACACAGGCGAACAAGAACACGGCAATGCCGCGCGAGAAAACCGCCCTGCAGTTCCCTCAATAGCCATTATTATAAGGCATTTGCGCCGAAAAAGCCATGTGCAAATATGGTAATTCGTATGGAAATATTCTCCGTTTTTTGTAGGATTCCCTAAATATAGCAATGTAAATTCACATGGCTGCGGCGCGCAGGGCCTATGGCCTGCGCATCGCCCCGCAAGGAGATAGCGCAGTTTCACAGGCTGCAAAAGGCATCCATGTCTAGGGCATGTTTGAAAACTCCATGCATTCGTCTTTTCACCCAAAATTCGTCCTGCACTGCGTTAGAAAAGCTTGACAAACACAAAGTGTGCCTACACTTTTCTGCCTTGCGCAGAACAAATTTTGTGAAAAAATCCAAACACAGCGAGTTTTCAAACACGCCCTAAGAAAACTGCTATCATCGCGCGGAAAAGTGCAAAGCGCCGCCCCGTGCAGGACGGGGCGGCGCAGAAAGGCGAAAAAGCTTTGCAAGCAAGCATATGCCGCCTCAAAAGGCGCTATTTGTCAAGCGTGGGCGCGGGCGTGCTGTCCGTGCTGTCCGCTGCCATTACGGCAGCCGCCGCCGGCGATCCGTCCGCGTGTGCGTCCGCGTGTGCGTCGGCGGGCGCGGCGGGCGCGTCGGGTAAGCGCGATGCGCCATCCAGCTCCGCCGCCGTGGGCTTTAACACAAGAGAAGCGGCGACGGCGGGTTCCTCTGCGGTTGCCGCGGCAGGAGCTTCCTCAACGGGCGCGTTCTTTTTTTTGCGTGCACGCAGCGCGCAGAGAATGCCGCTTTTAACACTGTCATCGGGCTGCTCCTGCTCTGCAAGGCAAACGGCGCTTTGCACGCGCGCCTCGTCGGCATCGCGCGCAGGCGCGGCCGGGAACTCCTGGGTGCTCTCGTCTGCCGCCTGCCGGCGCGTCTTGCGCAGATGGCGCAGATTTACGCTGAGGAACACAAAGCTCCACACGTTGACGCAGCCGTCCACCACAAGCGAAATGCCGATGAGCTGCGTGACGGGAAGCAGCCCCGCGCCGCGATAAAACAGCAGCAAAACGCCAAGCAGACCCGTGATAAGCGACAGCACAAGCACCGTCCACCACACGCGGCTGCCAAGGCGTTTCAGGTCAATAGAGTTTTGCAGCTTAATCAGGCTGTCAAGGCACACCGCAAGGCCGACGACAATATTCAGCACGGCGGTGACAACCGCCGGCTGCACCATAATGTAAATGCCGCAGCCGGTCATAACAATGCCTGTGACAAGATCAAGGTTGTAGGTTTCGGCAAAATCAGTGCGCGAAAAGTAGCTGACAATGTGCGACACACCGTACAGGATTGTAATGCCGCCCAGCGCATAGCACAGCATTGTGGTGGAAAATGCCGGATAAAACAGCAGGACAAGCCCCAGCACCAGATAGGATGCGGTTACAATGAGAAAGCTGATTTTAAATTCTTTTGCCATTTTCATGGGGGGACAGACTCCTTTCCCAAAACGGGTGTTTTTTGTGGGTTTTCGGCGGGGGATATCGGGCTGTGACGCAAAATACATTTCTTTCTACTTACTATAAACGTTGCGGCGCGGCTTGTCAATTGCGCACACAAGCAAAAAGCAGGCAATTTTGTGCAAAGTATGATAAATTGCGCAAAACAGATTGAAAAAACAGTGAAAATACGCTATATTGAGAGGAGAAAAGCGAAAACAGCGCGGTGCGGTGTGCTGCGTTTTATGGCGGCGGCAGCAGGGAAAGGGAACCGATTATGAAGCTGCGGCGTATTTTGATCAGAGAAATCATCGGCGTTTCCTGTGTGCTGGCGCTTGCGCTGATGCTGGGGCTTTATGGGGAGATGCGTGCGCACAGCAAGCAGCAGACCGTTGCGCCGCTGCAGATGATGGCAGAGCGCTGTCAGAGTGATGTGAGCGCGCTGCTGCAAACGGGAATTTCCTGTGCGAAGCGCGTAGCAGACAGCGGCGAAGCGGTAAACGCACTGCTTTCTGCCGACCAAGAGAATGTGGCGACCACCGTGGTGGAAATGTCCGCCGCCGCGCGAGACGCGCTTCCGGTTCTGCTGGTAAACCTGCAGGGGCGTATTTTATCGGCCAGTGAGATGTCGCTGAACGGGCTGAACCTTGCGATGAACGCGGACGAGCTTGCGGCGCTGTGCAGCACAGGACTTGCCATCACGCCGCGCATTGCGGCGCTGTATCCGAACGCGCCGCCGTCTGTGTCGGTTGTCAGCCCCGTGCGGCACGGCGGGCGATGCATCGGTTATGTGCTGGTGCGTTTGGACGCGGCGCTGTTTGACGCGTGTGTGCAAGGCATTACCGCGCCGGAGAACAGCGTGCTGGTACTGTTTGACAGCGCGGGACAGATTGTGTCCTCCACCGCTTGCACAGAGTATACGTGCCTGTCAGAGCTGTTTCACCAATCGGATTTCAGCGCAAAAAAAAGCGAGAGCGAAGTGTTTTTGCTGCAGATGCAGCGCAAGAAGATGATGGCAGCCTACCGCGTTGTGGAACAGGCGCACTGGAATATTCTGTGCGCGAACGATTACGCGGCGCTTGGCGCAATGGGGTGGTGGCTGCTGCTGCCGGTGGGGACTGTGGCGCTGTTTGCCGTGCTTTTGTGTGTGCTGCTGAACGCGATGCTGCAGCACACCTACACGCAGCCCATGGGCGCGCTGCGCGAGAGCATTCGGCAAATTGAGGCGGGCGATTATTCCCACAGCGTGCCGTATCTTGGCAGGACGGAGCTGGGCGAGGTGGGCACGGCGTTTAACGGAATGCTGGAGCGCATCCGGCGTGACCACAGGGAGCTGTCGGTCAAGGAGGCGCGCTACCGCATTTTAAACGAGCAGACAAACAGCATTATTTTTGAACATGACATCGAGACGGGCGAAGTGCAGTGCTCGCCCAACGGGAGAATGCTGGAAAACTATCCCGCGTGTCTGCAAAATTTCCCGGAGCATATGCTTGTGCAGCAGGGCGAAAGCGCGCGCGAGGGCAAGACGCTGTCGCAGCTTTTTTGCGAGATGAAGCGGGGACGGGTAAACGGCGAAATGGATTTGCAGTTGCGCACCTATAACAGCAGCCTGTGCTGGTTTCATTTGCAGATGTCGGTGATTACGGACGAGGTAAGCTTAAAACCGCTGCGCGTGGTGGGCAAGCTGACGGATATTGACGCGGAAAAGCGCGAGGCGCAGAATCTTGCGTTTCTTGCAGAGCGCGATGCGCTGACGAGCCTGTACAACAAGGCCGCGACGCGAACCGCCATTGTGCAGCGGCTGGCAGAGCGCGGCAGCCACATGTCGGCGCTGATGATTGCGGACGTGGATAATTTTAAGCATGTCAATGACGGCTACGGGCATCAAAAGGGTGACACCGTGCTGGTTGCGGTGGCGGC
>JAVXUG010000072.1:0-8542 GCA_036642215.1 Ruthenibacterium sp. | reverse complement strand
AACAGACCGTTTCCCGACAGGGCAGCGTGCCCGTAAAAAATGCAAAGGAGACTTTGAGCGCATGGACGATATCAAAACAGCTGCAAAGGCCTTAGTCGCACAGATGACACCGGAGGAAAAAGCGCAGCTTTGCAGCGGCGCGGACTTTTGGAATCTCAAGGGATTGCAGCGGCTGGGCATTGACGGCGTATGCATTACAGACGGGCCGCACGGTCTGCGAAAGCAGGCGACGCAAAGCAGCGCCGTGCAGCTTTCGCAAAGCGTGCCCACAACGTGCTTTCCCGCCGCATGCGCCACAGCGTGCAGCTTTGATCCCGCCTTGCTCGAAGAAATGGGCGAGGCGATGGGCGAGGAATGCCTTGCGGAGGAGGTCGCTGTCATTCTCGGCCCCGGTGCAAACATGAAGCGCAGTCCGCTGTGCGGCCGCAACTTTGAATATTTTTCCGAGGATCCGCTGCTGGCGGGCAAATGCGCCGCGGGGCTGATTCGCGGTGTAGAGCGCACAAATGTGGGCACCTCGCTCAAGCATTTTGCGGGGAACAATCAAGAGACGCTGCGCATGGTGAGCGATTCGCGCATCGACGAGCGCGCGCTGCGCGAAATTTACTTGACTGCGTTTGAAACGGCGGTCAAGGAGGGTCGTCCCGCCACGGTGATGTGCAGCTACAACAAGCTGAACGGCGTGTACGCAAGCGACAATCGCCGCCTGCTGACGGATATTCTGCGCAGGGAGTGGGGCTTTGACGGCCTTGTGATGACCGATTGGGGCGCGATGAACGACTGCGTAGCCGCACTGGAGGCGGGGCTGGACTTACAGATGCCCGGCCCGTGCCCCGGCGAGGAGGCGCAGATTTTGCGCGCCGTGCGGGACGGGCGGCTGACCATGGACGCGCTGGACGCTGCGGCGGTGCGCGTTGTGCGTGTGCTGCTGCGCGGCGCACAAAATGAAACGCAGCCGTATGACGCGCAGGCGCACCACGCGCTAGCGGGAAAAATTGCCGAGCAGAGCGCGGTGCTTTTACAAAACGACGGCACGCTGCCTTTTTCCAAGACGGCAAATGTGCTGCTGACCGGCGGCTTTGCCAGAGCGCCGCGCTATCAGGGCGCAGGCTCGTCCCAGATTGTTCCGACGCGGCTGACAAGCGCGCTGGATGCATTTGAGACAGCGCGGGTTCCGTTTGTTTACGCCGAGGGCTTTGAACCGGAGGAGCTGCTCCCCGATGCCGCAAAAATTGCCGAGGCCGTGGCGGCGGCACAGCGCTGCGATGCCGTGTGCGTATTTGCAGGGCTGCCCGCCAGCTACGAGAGCGAGGGCTTTGACCGCGAGCATTTATCGCTTCCCAAAAGCCAGCTTGCGCTGATTGAGGCGCTGCGTGCGACGGGCAAGCCCGTCTGTGTGGTGCTGAGCTGCGGCAGCTGCGTTGAGGTGCCGTTTGCGGACAGTGTAAACGCCATTTTGCTAATGAATTTGTCCGGACAAAACAGCGGCACGGCGGCGCAGCACCTTTTGTACGGTGACGCGAATCCCTGCGGCAAGCTGGCACAGACGTGGCCGATGCGTCTGTCGGACGCGGGGAACACCGCGTTTTTCGGCACGCGGCAGGCGCAGTACCGCGAGAGCATCTATATCGGCTACCGCTGGTACGACAAGGCGCAGCTCCCCGTCCGCTGGCCGTTCGGACACGGGCTGTCGTACACAAGCTTTGCGTACAGCGCGCTGCGGCTTTCTGCGCAAACGTATCATTCAGAGCGCAGCGCGGCCTTAACAGTAACCTTCACCGTAAAAAACGCGGGCAGCGTACCCGGCAGCGAAATTGCGCAGGTCTATGTCAGCGCGCCCGCCGACGGCCCGCTGTTTATGCCCGTGCGCGAGCTGCGCGGCTTTGCCAAGGTGACGCTTGCCCCGGGCGAGAGCAAAACCGTGCGTTTGCAGCTTGACAAGCGCGCGTTTGCCTATTACAACGCACCCGCGGCGTGCTGGCATGTGATGGACGGCACCTATCAGATTGCAATCGGTGCCTCGTCGCTTGCGCAAACACTGTTCGCACAGGTGGAGGTAACGGGCGATGCCGGTGTTGCCGTGCCGGATTTGCGCGAGAGCGCACCCGCCTATTATGCGCCAAAGCCCGGCGCATTTGACGGCGACGCGGGCAAGGCCGCGTTTTGCGCGCTGCCGGGCGCATCCGTGCCCCCGCAGCCCCCGATCACGCCGTTTACGCGCAACAGCGCCGTGCGGGATTTAAGTGCCACCTGGCTTGGCCGCAGAGTGCTGTCGGTTGTGCGCAAAAAGGCAAGCGGCATTTTAAGCGGCGGCGTGGGCGGTGCCAACGCCGACACGCTTGTCAACCCCGAAAAAATGATGGATGCCATGGTTTACGATATGCCCATCCGCTCGCTGGCTATGGTTTCAAACGGCGCGCTGACACCGGAAAAGGTGGACGGTCTTGTCGATATTTTAAACGGACACGCGCTGCGCGGCGTGCACGCGCTGCTGAAAAAAATGTGATGCTTTTTTGTCTGCTGTGCGCGGCAAGGACGTGCCGCAGGCGCAAAACATACAAGCGCAAACGAAAAACGGCGGGAGAGCCTTTGGCACGTTACGGTGTCAGGGGCTCTCCCGCCGCTTTTTTTATGCTTTACAAAGCAGCTCTTTGTTCTTTTGCTCTATCCACGCACTGACACCGTCCGCCAGCTTTTTCATGGTGCCGTCCCGGAACGGGCTGTCAAAGCCCGCCGCCGCGACAAGACCGGGATAGCTGCGCGTGCCCGCCGCATCCACAAGCGCAAGATAGCGCTGCCATGCGTCCGCCCAATCGTGCTGCTGCGCAAGGAAAAATTGCAGCGCCACGCTCTGCGCCAGACAGTAATCAAGATAATAAAACGGAATTTCGTAAATGTGCAGCTGCCGCTGCCAGCCCGCGCCGCGCCCGTAAAACGGCAACCCCGCAAAGTCAAGCCACGGGCGGTACTGCGTTTCCAGCTTTGCCCATGTCTCGTTGCGCTGCGCGGGGGTCAGGTTCGGGTTTGCATACATAAGGTGCTGAAATTCGTCCACCATGGTGCCGTAGGGCAAAAAGCAGAGCGCGTCCTCTGCGTGCGCCAGCTCGTATTTGTCGGTATCTGCGCCGAAAAACAAGTGATGATATTCACTCGTCAAAAACTCCATGGACATCGAGTGAATTTCGCAGCTCTCCATGCCCGGCTCCTCCAGAATAACGGGCAGATTTTTCTGCGCCGCAACATAGGCGGCAAAGGCATGCCCCGCCTCGTGCGTCAGCACGTCCACATCGTCCGAGGTGGCATTGAAGTTTGAAAAAATAAACGGCAGCTTGTAATCCGGCAGATACGTGCAGTAACCGCCCGGCGCTTTGCCGTCCTTGGACAGCACATCAAACACGTCCGCGTCAAACATCTCGTCGATAAACGCCGCCGTCTGCGGCGCAAGGCTGTGATACATCTGCTTTCCCGCCGCCATAATCTCGTCCGGCGTGCCGTGCGGCGCGGGGTTGCCGTCCGCAAAGCAAAACGCATCGTCGTAAAATTTGGGGTCTGCAATGTGCGTGCGCGCGGCCTGCGCCGCTTTTAGCTTTGCCACGGCGGGCACCACATCGCGCTTGATCTGCGCGCGGTAGTCCGCCATGTCCGCAAGCGTATATCCCACGCGCCGCATGCGCACGGCACCCAACGGGATAAAGTTTTCGTACCCCATTTGATGCGCCTGCGCCGTGCGGTTTTTCACAAGCTTGTCATACAGCGCATCCAGCTCCTGCGCGTGCGAATCGAACCACGCGCCCTCTGCTTCGCACGCGGCCTTGCGCACGGCGCGGTCGGGGCTTTGCTTGTAAAGGCTCATCTGGCTGACGGTGTTTTTTTTGCCGTCAAAGTCAATCTGCGCGCTTGCGTACAGCTTTTCGTAGGCCGTCGTCAGCGCGTTTTCCTCCGCCATCAGCACAAGCACGTCGGGGCTGGAGGCCTTGACATCCACCTCCATTTTTTCAAACGCAAGCGCGCCCAGCGTCTGCGAAAGCTCTGCGCGCCAGGGCGAAGCTAACAGCGCGCGGTACACCGCAAGCCCCGCCTCGGAAAAGGCGGGCGCATTCGCGTCAAAAAAATCGTTTTCTGCCTCATAAAACGCATCGCGCGTATCCACCGTATGGCGAATTGACGCAAGCGCGCCCATCGTCGCAAGCTGCCGCGCGCGCTGCTCGAAATCGGCAAAGGCGGCAAGCTGCTGCTTTGCGCTTTGCGCCGTTTTGATGCGCGTGCAAACCTCGGCATAAAAGGCAAGTGTCTCGTCCACCGCGGGGCGAAGATATGGCATATCGTGTAATTTTATCAAATTGATCTCCTGCTTTCCCTCTGTTCATTCGGTCGCTTTTGCGCGGCGCATCCTGTTCATTATGTCCCGCGCGCGGCAGGATCATGCGCATCAAGGCAGATACGCAGCCCACGGCAGCAGCACATTGCCCACAACGGTAAAGAAAATAATCAGACCGAACAGCGTGCGCCCAAACAGCGCCGCAAACGCGTCATCGTGGTCTTTGTTGCGGATGCGGTTGACCGTGATGATCGACATGGATGCCGCGAGAATCAGCATAATGCCGTAAACGTTGACATATTCCAGCAGCCCGAATTGCAGGGCATCCGGCAGCAAATTCGCGCCCACCAAAATGTTGGACACCGTGCCGAACAGCGCGCCGGGAATCATGTTCAGCGGGTCTACGTTATGGTATGTATTGATATACAGCGTGAGAATAATCCATGTCAGCGTGCCCACCAGCGCAATAAAGCACTTGGCATACAGCCCCATTCCGTCGCGCTTTATCCCGATACTGGTGACAACTTCAGAGGTGATAATCTCGTCCTTAATTTCCGGGTCGCCATGCGTTCCAAGATAATTAAAATAGAAGGTGTTCACCTCTACATGGTCAATTTTATAGCCTGCCGCCGTGAGAAAACGGTTGTAGTCGCTGTTTTTCGTATCGGTTTGCAGCAGCACCTTTTCGATGGGATACGCACTTTCCACATAGCACGAAATCACATGCGAATCCAGCGGAAACCGCTTTGTCCAATAGGATTCGTCCATCACCGCGCTGAGGCGCACACGCTGATAGTGGTCGTTGCCGCTATGCGTCTCCTTGAGCATTTCCATGTTGATAATTTGCCCGCCGTAAATGCGAAAATGATGCGCCATATCAAGCGCCGCGTCGCCCTGCCAGCGAAACCACAGCTCCATGGTGAGCGTATAGGTGGAATCACGCAGCGAAATATTGTCAAGCAGCTCCACATAGGTGCCGCAGCTGACAACCGTTGCGCTGCTGCTTACCTGCCGGACACGCGCCTTCATTTCGTCGGACACCGTGTGCGCATCCTCCCACCACAGCGTGTCCTTGCTGCGATCCACATACAGCGTGCCCGCCGTCACGAAAAGATAGGCGGAAAACACCAAAAAAACGCCAAAAATGGCAACGGCAAGCTTTCGCCGCTGATTGGAACGCAGTGCTTGATAGCACGCTTGTTTTTCCGCAAGGGTAAAGCGCTTTGGATGGGCTGTCTTTTTTTCGGACAGTCCGGCGGCATTCTCTTGTACTTCTGTTGTAGGCACGGCCGTTCTCCTCCTTAATCCAAATCTCTATGGCGCGAAGGGCATCGTCGCTCCGGCAGCTTCTTGTGGTTGTCTCTATTATGACAAAAAAAAAATTGTTTGTAAACTATTCCCTGCCGAAAAAAAAGAAAAAGACAGCCTCTCGCCCCTAAAAAAGCGAAATGCTGTCTTTTTTTGCGCCAATCGCAGGGAAGCAATCGGAAAACTGCTCCTCCTCAGCTTCTGTGCGGCGTGCTATTTTGCATCCTTGCCGTCAAATTTTTCTTTGAGGCCCTTAAAAAAGCCCTTGCGCTGCTCGTAATTATCCTCTTTCAGCGAATCCTCAAAGATTTTCAGCGCGTCGCGCTGTGTTTTGTTCAGCTTGCGCGGCGTTTCAAGCACCACGCGAACATACTGCTCGCCGCGCCCGCGCCCGTTCACATACTGAATGCCCTTGCCGCGCAGACGGAACGTGGTGCCGCTCTGCGTGCCCTCGGGCACCGTGTACTCCACCTTGCCGTCGATGGTGGGCACAACAACCTGCGCGCCCAGCACGGCCTGGCTGTAGGTAAGCGGTACCGTGACATGCACGTCATAGCCGTCGCGCTCAAACATGGCATCGGGGCGCACGGTGACAATGACAATCAAATCGCCCGCGGGGCCGTTGTTGCTGCCCGCATCGCCCATGCCGGACAGACGCAGGCTCTGGTCGTCATCAATGCCCGCCGGCACGTTGACCTCGATGCGCTTTGTGGCGCTTGTCTTGCCGCTGCCGTGGCACTTGGTACACGGCGATTTAATAATTTTGCCCTTGCCGCCGCAGCGTGTACACGGCTGGCTGGACTGCATCACGCCAAACGGCGTGCGCTGCTGCACGGTCACGCTGCCCGTGCCGTGACAGTCGGGGCACGTTTCGGGCGAGGTGCCCTTGCCTGCGCCGCTGCCGCCGCACTCCGCACAGGCGGACTGCCGCGTGACGTTGACGGTTTTGGTGCAGCCGTGCACGGCCTCCATAAAGCTCAGCACAAGGCTGACGCGGATGTCGCCGCCGCGGCGCGGTGCGTTGGGGTTTGCACCGCGGCGCGCGCCGCCGCCAAAGCCGCCAAAGCCGCCGCCGAACAAATCGCCGAACAAGTCGCCCAAATCCACGCCGCCGCCAAAGCCGCCGCCGAAGCCGCCCTGCCCTGCGCCGTAGTTGGGGTCAACGCCCGCGTGACCAAACTGGTCGTAGCGACCGCGCTTTTGCTTGTCGCTCAGCACCTCGTAGGCTTCGCCCACCTCTTTAAATTTATCCTCCGCCGTCTTGTTGCCGGGGTTTAAATCCGGATGGTACTTTTTGGCCAGCTTGCGGTAGGCGCTTTTTATTTCATCGTCCGAGGCCGTTTTGGCAATGCCCAGTACCTCGTAATAATCGCGTTTTTCTGCCATACTTTCACCACTTACTTCTCAACTACCGACCCCAGGGTATGGTTGAAAGCGCCCAATACAGCGAGCTTTCAAACACGCCCCAGTCGGCGTATCCTGCGCTTGTACAATAAAACAGGCTTGCCGCGTGGCGGCCGCGGCACCCTTGCGCACGGCCGCAGCGCGGCTTTTCCTGCGGGCGCGGCGGCGCATTTTTCCCGCGGATTCTCTTTTGAAAAATCCGCCAAAAACGCACGCGCCGTGCCCTGCCCTTATTGTTTATACCTCTTTAAAATCCGCGTCCACAACGCCGTCGCTGCTGCCTGCGTCCGACGGTGCGCCCGCAGCGCCCGCGTCCGCGCCGCCCTGTGCGCCGCCCGCCGCCTGCTGTGCCTCGGCCGCCTGTTTGTACATCTTCTCGCTCACGGCATAGAAAGCCTTTTCAAGCTCCTCCTGCTTTGCCTTGATGGCAGAGGTGTCTGTGCCCTTGAGCACTTCCTTCAGCGCCTCCAGCTTTGCGGTGATGTCGGTTTTTTCATCGGCGGTAATCTTGTCGCCCATGTCGGTCATTGCCTTTTCGGTCTGGAACACAAGCTGGTCTGCACCGTTGCGGATGTCAATTTCCTCGCGCTTTTGCTTATCCTCGGCCGCATACTGCTCGGCATCCTTGACGGCCTTTTCCACATCGTCCTTGCTCATATTGGTGGAGGAGGTGATGGTGATGTGCTGCTCCTTGCCGTTGCCAAGGTCTTTGGCGCGCACGTTCACAATGCCGTTTGCGTCGATGTCAAACGTGACCTCAATCTGGGGCACGCCGCGCGGCGCGGGCGCAATGCCGTCGAGATGGAACATGCCAAGCGATTTGTTATCGCGGGCAAATTCGCGCTCGCCCTGCAAAACATTGACTTCAACCGACGGCTGATTGTCGGCGGCGGTGGAAAACACCTGACTCTTTTTGGTCGGGATGGTGGTGTTGCGCTCGATAATTTTGGTCGATACGCCGCCCATTGTCTCAATGCCAAGCGACAGCGGGGTGACATCCAGCAGCAGCAGCCCCTTGACATCGCCGCCCAGCACGCCGCCCTGAATGGCAGCGCCGACCGCCACGCACTCGTCCGGGTTAATGCCCTTGCTCGGATCGACCTTCATAAAGTTTTTCACTGCGTCCTGCACGGCAGGGATGCGCGAGGAGCCGCCCACAAGCAGAACCTTGTGCAGCTCGCCGGGCTGCAAGCCCGCGTCCTTGAGCGCCTGACGGGTCGGACCCATGGTGCGCTCGACAAGGTCGGCGGTCAAATCGTTGAACTTGGCGCGGGTCAGCGTCATGTCCAGATGCTTCGGGCCGGTGGCATCCGCCGTGATAAACGGCAGATTGATGGCGGTGCTGGCAACGCCGGACAGCTCGATTTTTGCTTTCTCTGCGGCTTCTTTTAAGCGCTGCGTCGCCATTTTGTCGTTGCGCAAATCAACGCCGTTCTCTTTTTTGAACTCGTCTGCCATCCAGTCGATGACGCGCTGGTCAAAGTCGTCGCCGCCAAGGCGCGTGTCGCCCGC
>JAVXUG010000071.1:6933-9064 GCA_036642215.1 Ruthenibacterium sp. | reverse complement strand
TGCGGCTTTAGCTCATCTGGTAGAGCGCCACCTTGCCAAGGTGGAGGTAGCGAGTTCGAGCCTCGTAAGCCGCTCCATAAATGAATCCCGCCGTCAGAATATGGCGGCGGGATTTGCACTCGGTGCTGTAGCCAAGTGGTAAGGCAGAGGTCTGCAAAACCTCTATGCGCCAGTTCAAATCTGGCCAGCACCTCCAGGCATTTGTGCCTTAATCAAAAACAGCCTTTCTTAACGGAAGGCTGTTTTTGATTTACCCCGCAGGGGCGAGGAGGAGGAAGCTGTCGCTTTTGCCGGGCACAGCGGCAAAAATGGCAACGGATGACAACGAGGGCACAACGCTGTTCGGCGCGCACGCCGAACAGGTCTTAAACCCTTCTGCGCTGCCAACACAGCAAACGCTTTTCGCGCGGGTATCTATTTTGTCCCTAGCGCACATAGCATTCGGTCAAAATGAATGCAAGGCTTACAAACCCAGTCTTTATAGCAACTTAACGCATGATCGCTTATCTTGAATGCTTGAAAATGTGCGTGTCATAAGGTATAATAAAACAGTATTTTGCATTTGAGGTTTTTTAGGACATATTTAAAAATTCAGGCAATTGATGCGATTTCAACAAAATCAGTGCAGATGCGAGGAACACGAAGCGCAATATATGGCGGTAGTGTATTTTTATATGTCGGCTGTATCTTCTGGCTTTTATTTTATCCACAGGGTTACAGTGCTGAAGGATCAAGGTTTTTTCCTTCTTGAAATAGATTCTTTTTGTTGTGCAGGGAAGCTGACGGCAGGATACTGATAAAAGGAGAAGCAATGGAACAGCAAGAGCATCATAGGCGAGTTCGATATAAAGGCACGCATCCCAAAGCTTTTGCAGAGAAATACAAAGAGTTGCAACCGGAAAAATATGCGGAGGATGTAGCAAAAGTGATTCAGCGCGGCAGTACGCCTGCCGGAATGCATCGCTCTATTTGTGTGCGGGAAATACTGGATATTTTACAGATCGCTCCCGGTCAGATTGGGTTGGATGCGACGCTGGGCTATGGTGGGCATACGTTAGAGATGCTCAAATGCTTGGCTTCAAAGGGGTGCCTGTATGCGACCGATGTGGACTCTCTTGAATTGCCGCGCACGCGTGAGCGGCTTGCGGGCTTAGGCTACGGCCCCGAAATTTTGAAAATCAGACAAATGAACTTTTCAAACATTGATCAAATTGTAGCGGAATCCGGGCCGCTCAATTTTGTGTTGGCGGATTTGGGCGTTTCTTCCATGCAAATTGACAACCCCGAAAGGGGATTTTCGTTTAAAAAGGAGGGGCCGCTGGATCTGCGTCTGAATCCTGAAAAAGGGGAGTCGGCTGCCACCCGTTTAAAGACGGTTACACAGGATGAATTACAGGGGATGCTGATGGAAAACGCGGATGAGCCGTATGCGGAGAAAATTGCTCGCGCTGTTATTTCTGAAATCAGAAAAGGGACAGATATTGCAACAACGACGCAGCTTAAGCAAATCATCAAAGAGGCTCTGCAATTTATCCCGGAAAAGGATCGGGAAAATGAGATCAAAAAATCATGCCAGCGCAGCTTTCAGGCGCTGCGAATTGACGTAAACAGCGAATTTGAAGTGCTATATGAGTTTTTGGAAAAGCTTCCGGCTGCTCTTGCACCGGGCGGGCGCGTTGCGATCCTTTCGTTTCATTCCGGAGAAGATCGCCTTGTCAAAAAATCCTTCCAGCATTTTTTCAGAGAGGGCGTTTACCGTGAAATAGCGCCGAGTCCCATTCGTCCCTCACCAGAAGAATGCAATTCCAACAGCCGTGCGCGCTGCGCAAAACTGCGCTGGGCAGTGAAAACATAATGGCTTGGCTGCGTTAAAACGTATGCGCCAACGCTGCCAACGGAGTACGGTAAATGTGTGATCATGCAAAAATCTCTGAACATTCCGCCGATTCAATGAGGGTGTGTTTGAAAACTAGAGGTTAGTACATGATATCTTTGCTTTTTACAGCGTGCGAAACTGCGATAGATCCCCCTTGCGGGGCGATTCTATGCGCCGGCCATAGGCTGATGCACAAGTGCGTTGATTTTTTACGGGGAGGCTTCTTTTGAAAATACTGTTATTTGTTGGAGCATT
>JAVXUG010000071.1:0-6923 GCA_036642215.1 Ruthenibacterium sp. | reverse complement strand
ACAGCAATATTGTCTATCAATTGTCAAATGCTTTTTCACAAATGGGGCATACGGTGTGGATTGTGGGAAAAAACGAGAACGCTGATATTGCCAAAAAAATAAATAATCGGTTTACCTATTATTCTTTTTATCACGAAAATATTGCGGATAAAGCGCTCAAGCATTTGCAGCAATTTATAGAGGAAGCCCATATTCCCAGAGAGAAAGCAATTCAAAGATTTTTAATACACTATCCCGTGAGTGCGTTGAAAATCAAGCTTTTCTATTTGCTTGGGGATGATATCAATAAAGCTTTTTGCAAAAAGAAAGTGGCGGCATTATATCAGCAAGAGAAATTTGACAAAATTATTGCCGTGCAAATTCCTTTTTGGACGGTGCAATTGCTGGCGGAGCTAAAATGTCCGCAGAAGGATAAATTTGTCTATCAGCTAGACCCCTATGGGCTGCATGAGTTTATCGAGGGAAAAAGCAAACAAGAGCGCATAGCGCTTGAAGTAAAAGCACTGCTAAAAGCAAATAAGATATTTACAACCCCTGTGCTCGCAAGGCAATATAGCGCAAAAAAAGAGTACCAATCTCTGACGAAAGACATGGTACCCATAGAGTTTCCAAGTGTGCTGCAAAAGCAAATTACGGAACAAAATCCGTTGAGTTTTGATGCGAATTATATCAATGTCTGCTATTGCGGCTTAATTCAGGAGTTGTATCGCAATCCGGACAGCTTGTTAAAAACGATGAGTATATTGTTTGACAAGAAAGAAAAAATCCGTTTGTATTTTGTCGGAGATATTCAAAGCGAAAATTTAATGCAATATAAAAAACGGTATCCGGACAATATTTTTACACATGAAAAAGTAGAAATTGATGTAGCTTTTTCCATCATGCATGATGCGGATTGCTTATTAAATATCAGCAATCAAGTTTCCAATCAAGTGCCAAGCAAGATTTTCGACTATTTTTCCACGGGAAAACCAATTCTAAATGTACAGTTGATCGAGGACTGCCCTGCGCTGCCTTATCTACAAAAATATCCTCTTAGCTACACCTTGAAAAACAACACGGAAAATGACATGGAAACGCTGTTGACGTTTTTTAAAGGCGCAAAAAATCAGACGATACCCTTTGAACGGGTCGCACAAATTTTTGAAGAAAACACACTGGAATTTGTGGCTGAAAAAATGCTTTCGGTGATGGAGCACAGTGAGTCCCAATAAAATTGCATACAGCGAAAAGAGGCTTTTAAACTCTCTTTTGCGCTATCTCTTGACGCAGCTATTCCATCACAAGAATCGCTGCGTCAATATTTTCGCGAAGCACCTGTTTGACGGCATCAAGGTTCATAGCCTTGTTGCCATGCTGTGCAGCAAGCTCTGCGGTGTAATCCGTCAGCCAGTATGCACGTCCGTTTTTCCAGCCGGCATCGTAATGCATCACAAGGGGATGTGCTTTTACATTTTCGATGACAGTTTTGCTGCTGCCGTCAGGCTGCACTGTTTTAGTGAGATCAAAGGTGGCAACAATTTCAATCAGATTATCCAGCTGATTTTGAAGTGAAACAAAATTTCCAAGGCAATACAGAACGGGTACCTGCTGACCGGTGCCGTTTGCGGTGACGTATTCAATGGGCTGCACTACGTGCGGATGGGTACCGATGATGACATCGGCACCCCAGTCTGCCATTTGCTGCGCCAAGGCTCGCTGTGCATCATTCACGATATGGCTGTTTTCCGTGCCCCAGTGAACGCAGGGAATGACGATGTCCGCGACTGTGCGCGCAAGTTGAATCTGTCGCTCGATGACATCCGTTTGCGAGGTATAGATAATATTTGCCTCGGCATCCGACGGCGTTGGTATGCCGTTGGTAAGCTCTGTATACGGAAGATAGGCGATGGTAATGCCTTTGACCGTCTGTGTGCGAATGTTTTCGTAATCGGACTCGCCCGCATAGAAGCCCGCAGATACAGTGTCCGGCGGCATGGAGGCCCAGAACTTCAGCGTGGAGGAAATACCGGCTGCGCCTTGATCATAGCTGTGGTTATTTGACAGCGCAAAGGTGCGAAATCCGATCTCATACAGCGTCCTTGCCACGTTGCCCGGCGTACAGAAGCAGGGGTAGGAGGAGGGAGGAAGCTCATCTGAAATCAGCGTTTCCTGATTGACCCAGTTGATATCATAATCCTTGAAAAAAGGCGCAATGTTTTCATAGAGCGGCATAAAATCATAGCTGCCATCCGACGTGCGTGCTTTTGCCTGCAAATAAAGCCCATCGTGAATCAAATTGTCGCCGCTGGCAGAAAAATGCACGGTAGTGACGGTGGGCTGCGGTGTCGGGACAGAAATCGGTGCGGATGGTGAAGATGCAGGCGGTGCTGCGCTGCTGTGCAGCCAGGAATACATCGTAACGCCAAGCGCAGTGCCGACAAAAACGACGACAGCGCACAGCAAAAGAATGCGTCTGCGCGCTGCTGCGCGTCGACCGCGCCTTCTGCGGCGACGGGGGGGCTGTTTTTGCTGCGTTCCACTTTGATCGTGCTTTAAATTCTGGCTCATAACGCGATGACATCCTCCATGGTATATAGGCCGGCGGGCTTGCCGGCAAGAAACAGCGCGGCGTTTACCGCACCGTTTGCGAACACTTCGCGTGAAGCGGCACTGTGGGACAGCGAAATCACCTCATCCGGCCCGCAGAATAAAACTTCATGCTCACCGACAATACTTCCGCCGCGTACCGCGTGCAGACCGATTTCCTGCGGGTCGCGCTTTTTGCGCTCTGCATGGCGGTCATATACGTAATGATAGGGAACACAAGCGGCTTCTTTGATGGCATCGGCAATCATCAGCGCAGTACCGCTGGGCGCGTCTAATTTGTTGTGATGATGCTTTTCAATGATTTCTATCTCGTAATCGGTGCCGAGCATTGCATTGGCCTTTTTTGCGAGCGCAATTAAAACATTGATCCCAAGCGACATATTAGCGCTTTTAAACACTGCGATGCGTTCGGAAACACGCTCAAGATGGTGCAATGTCGCATCGGAAAGCCCGGTCGTGCAGATGACGCAGGGCAGCCCGCGCGCAGCGCACAGCTCGAGCGTCGCATCGGTAACGGCCGCATTGGAAAAATCAATCAGCACATCGGCATTTATAGTGCACTCTGCCAGACTGGAAAATAGGGGTACCTCACCGTTGCTTTGTGGGTGGGCATCAATACCGGCGACGACACGGCAGTCTGTGCGCTGTGCGATTATTGCTTGCAGTACGCTGCCCATTTTTCCGCAAAACCCTTGTATCATAACAGTGACCATAGTTTCCTCCCGGTTCCATGCATTCCATTGGGATACACGGATTGATGCGATGTGAAATCGCTGATTTTGCATCTGATTTATTATAGTATACCACAACAGCTTACCCGCTTGCAAAAACACGGATAAGCTGTTGTGCTGTTTTATAAAAGCTTTGCGGCTTTTAGAGCGGTGTTCAATTTGCTCTTTGCCTCGGGGCTTAGGCTTCCAAGCGGCATACGGCACGGACCGGCGGCATAACCCAGCACATTCATGGCTTCTTTGACGGGAATCGGATTTACATCACAAAACAGCGCGTCGATGACATCCATTAGGCCAAGCTGCAAGGCCAGACTTTCCTTGTGTCTGCCCGCAAGATAAAGTGCGCAGATATCGTGTGTCTGCTGCGGCGCAACATTCGCCAAAACCGAAATAACGCCGATGCCACCCAGTGAGAGAAGCGGAAGAATCTGGTCATCGTTGCCGGAGTATAGGGACAACTCGTCGCCGCACAATGCGGCTGTCTGCGCAATGGCGCTCAAATTACCGCTGGCCTCTTTTGTTGCCACAATCAGTTCATGCTTTGCAAGCTCCTTGTAGGTGGCAGGTTGAATTGTCATGCCGGTGCGCGAGGGAACATTATACAGAATACACGGAACCCCTGCGGCATCCACAATGGTGTTAAAATGCGAAATAAGCCCCGATTGATTTGTCTTGTTATAATACGGCGTGACCAAAAGCAATGCATCTGCGCCGCGCGCCACTGCCCCGCGTGAGAGATTGACGGCGTGACGTGTGTCATTGCCACCGGAACCGGCAATGACGGGCAGCCTGTGATTGACTGTTTTTACGGCAAATTCAATGACGGCGAGATGCTCTGTATCGTCAAGCGCAGAGGCTTCTCCGGTTGTGCCGCAGATGACAATAGCATCCGTGCCATGCGCAATTTGAAGCTCCAGCAGCTCGGCTAAAACGGGATAATTCACATTGCCGTCCGCGTGCATGGGCGTGATAATGGCAACGGCAGAGCCTGTAAAAATGATTTGCTTCATAGCTGTCGCTCTCTTTCCAGTGGGCGGTTGTTAATCGAAATAGCCCTTTGCCGACAGTAACTCTGCCAACAAAACAGCACCGCCGGCCGCTCCGCGCAGCGTGTTATGGGA
This sequence comes from Ruthenibacterium sp., assembly GCA_036642215.1. Classification (GTDB taxonomy): domain Bacteria; phylum Bacillota; class Clostridia; order Oscillospirales; family Ruminococcaceae; genus Ruthenibacterium. The sequence goes on along the minus strand of JAVXUG010000071.1, from coordinate 2,482 downwards.
TAGGCAGACAAATTTGTAATCATACTGCGTGTCGGGGCGCAAACGACCGATGGAGACAGCCATGCCGTTTTCAAGGTTGCGGTCAAGCTTTGTCTGCGGCCGATTGTCTTCTTCAAAATAATGCAGGAACTGCTTTGGCGCGCTGGGCAGCTGCAGCTCCTGCGCGGGGCCGGAAAACGCAGCCCATTTTGCTTTTATTTGCTCTATTGTGGGTTTCTTTTTGTCAAAACTGACAAATACTGCGGCCATATGACCGTCGCTGCAGGCAACGCGCAGGCACTGTGCAGTAATCGCCGGGGATGTGGCAGGCACGATGACCTCGCCTTCAATTCGCCCCCAAAGCTTGAGCGGCTCCTGCTCGCTTTTTTCTTCTTCGCCGCCGATATAAGGGATGCAGTTGTCAACCATTTCGGGCCATGTCTCAAAGGTCTTGCCCGCGCCGGATATGGCTTGATACGTGCAAACCAGGCATTTGGAAACACCATAATCCGCCATCAGCGGATGGAGGGCGGGGACATAGCTTTGCAGGCTGCAATTTGACTTGACGGCAATAAAGCCGCGCTTTGTGCCAAGCCGTTTGCGCTGTGCCTTGATGATGGCAAGATGCCCGGCGTTGATTTCGGGAACAACCATTGGCACGTCGGGCGTGAAGCGGTGCGCACTGTTGTTCGAGACAACGGGGCATTCCGCTCTGGCATAAGCTTCTTCCAGTGCTTTGATCTCATCTTTTTTCATATCTACGGCGCAAAATACAAAATCCACCTTGGCGGCGACACCGGTTACATCGGCTGCATCCATGACAAGAAGGTCTTTTGCCTCTGCGGGCATTGCGGTCGGCATTGCCCAGCGCGCGCCAACGGCTGCCTCGTATGTTTTGCCGGCAGAGCGCGGAGAGGCCGCCACAACCGCCAAGTGAAACCATGGGTGATTTTCAAGCAGCGACACAAAACGCTGTCCCACCATGCCAGTTGCGCCTACCACGCCAACCCGATATTGCTTCATCTTCCAAAATCCCTTTCCTCTATGTAAAATTATACGTATATCATACAGAAAAATATGCTGAAGTCAGGAGTCGTTTTTCCTCAAATAAAAAATACCGGCTTGAAAACCGGCAGTAAATGCAATATAATAAACAAGCTTGTTATCAACTACAGCACACCGCCGCAAACGCGGCGACAGTGTCAGCCCTTTCGGTGCTGACCCCAAGCAATGTGTCTGCCGGACAATTGCTTTCGGCGGGCAGCCCTTTTATCACTGCAATAACGATTTGGCAATCAAAATGCAGCACGACTGATGCAACCCGCAACCTCTGTTCCCATCACTATTTAATTTTATCTATCATATAACATCGGTCTTTCGATGTCAATGCAAGAAAGGCGAAATTCATGCAAAAAAGCGAGTTTTATTACGACCTGCCAAAGGAACTAATTGCACAGGAGCCATGCAGTCCGCGCGATGCGGCGCGTTTGATGTGCCTTGACTGCGCGAATGACAAAATAGAGCATCGCGTATTCCATAATCTGGTTGAACTGCTTGATGCGGGCGATTTGCTTGTTGTCAATAACTCCAAGGTGCTTCCGGCACGTCTGATCGGTCATAAGCAGGGGACCGGTGCAATCTGCGAGCTGCTTTTGCTGCGTCAGGTAAAAGGCGATGTATGGGAATGCCTTGCAAAGCCGGGCAAACGCTTAAAAACGGGCGCTCAGATTGTTTTTGGCAACGGCACGTTGACGGCAACGATTCTGGAAACCGAGGAGGACGGCAATAAACTGGCGGAATTGCACTATGATACCGAAACCTTGTATGAAAAGCTGGATGATTTCGGAAAAATGCCGTTGCCGCCATACATTCAAAAGCAGCTTGAGGACAACGCGCAATATCAAACGGTTTATGCCAAAGAACTCGGCAGCGCCGCCGCACCGACAGCGGGGCTGCATTTTACGCCGGAGCTGATGGATGCTTTGCGCGCAAAGGGTGTGCAGCTTGCCGAGGTGACCCTGCACGTGGGTCTTGGCACTTTTCGTCCTGTCAAAGAGGATGATATTCTTGACCATAAAATGCACAGCGAGTGGTATACAGTATCGCAGGAGACAGCGGATAGGATCAATACCGCAAAGGCTGCGGGACATAAGGTAATTGCAGTGGGAACAACAAGCTGCCGCACGCTGGAGGCTGTGGCAACGCTGCACGATGGAAAAATAGTATCGTGCAGCGGCGACACGGATATTTTTATTTATCCGGGATATCAATTTAAGGTGCTGGATGGCTTGATTACAAACTTTCATTTGCCGGAGAGCACGCTGATTATGCTGGTTGCCGCGCTCTATGGCTACGACAAAACGATGCGGGCCTATCAAACGGCAGTACAAGAAAAATACAGATTCTTTTCCTTCGGAGATGCAATGCTTATTCTGTAAAAAGCGCGGCGGCGCGCATTTTGGATACAAGAACACACCGTGCGCCCGAAACGGGTTAAACGCTA
>JAVXUG010000070.1:5188-9186 GCA_036642215.1 Ruthenibacterium sp. | reverse complement strand
GCCCCGCAAAAAAAGAGAAACCGATACCGATAAAGCGGCCTTGCGCCGTTTTATGATTGGAGAAAAAAGCAATGATAGAAAACGGCATCACGGAGGGTACGCGCTTAATTGTGCGCGACATCAAGGAGGAAATGGAGTCCGCGTTTATCGACTACTCCATGTCCGTTATCACACAGCGCGCGCTGCCCGATGTGCGCGACGGATTAAAGCCCGTGCACCGGCGCATTTTGTACACCATGCACGAGCGCGACAACGACCCCAGCCACGCGTACCGCAAATCCGCCGATACGGTCGGTTCGGTGCTGGGCAGTTATCACCCGCACGGCGATGCGTCTGTGTATGACGCAATGGTGCGTTTGGCACAGGATTTTTCGCTGCGCTATCCGCTTGTGGACGGGCAGGGTAACTTTGGCTCGGTGGACGGTGACCCGCCCGCCGCGTATCGTTATACCGAGGCGCGCATGAGCAAAATTGCCGTCGAATTATTGACGGACATCGAAAAAGATACCGTCGAATTTATGCCGAACTTTGATGAGCGAAAGCAGGAGCCGACCGTGCTGCCCTGCCGCTTGCCGAACCTGCTGGTCAACGGAAGCACCGGCATTGCCGTGGGCATGGCAACCAATATTCCGCCGCACAATCTGCGCGAAGTCATCGACTGCTGCGTGCATCTGATTCATCATCCCGATGCCGAAATGGCAGAGCTGATGGAGCACATCAAGGGGCCGGATTTTCCGACGGGCGGCATTATTATGGGGCGCAGCGGCGTGCGCGCCGCCTATGCCACGGGGCGCGGCAAAATTATTCTGCGCGGGCGCGCCGAGATTGAAGAAAAAGCAAACGGCCGCTTTCAAATCATCGTGACGGAAATTCCGTACATGGTCAATAAATCGCGTCTGATTGAAAATATTGCCGATCTCGTCAAAGAAAAGCGCATCGAGGGCATTTCTGACCTCAACGACGAATCGAACCGCGAGGGAATGCGCATTGTCGTCGAGCTAAAGCGCGAGGCAAACCCGCAGGTGATTTTAAATCAGCTCTATCGCTTTACGCAGCTGCAGGACACCGTCGGCGTGATTATGCTCGCGCTTGATAAGGGCATTCCAAAGGTGATGACCCTGCGCGAAATGCTGCAAAAATATATCGCGTTTCAGGACGAGGTGATCCGCCGGCGCACGCAGTTTGAGCTGCGCAAGGCCGGCGAGCGCGCGCATATTTTAGAGGGTCTGCGCCGCGCCATCGACATTGTGGACGAGATTATTGTGACCATTCGCGGCTGCAAGGGCGGCAGAGCCGAGGCAAAAGCTGCCATCATGGAAAAATTTGACTTTGACGATGTGCAGGCGACAGCCATCTGCGCGTTTCAAATCGGTCAGCTGGCGGGACTTGAAATTTTGAAAATTGATACGGAGCTGGGCGAGCTGCACGCTAAAATTGAGGCGTGGAACGATATTCTTTCCAGCGACGAAAAGGTTTTGCAGGTTGTGGAGGACGAATTGAACGTCCTGCGCGAAAAATACGGCGATGATCGCCGCACCGAAATTGCGCACGTGTCGGGCGAAGTGGACATTGAGGACTTAATCCCCGAGGAGCAGTGCGTGTTTACCTTGACGCACGCGGGCTATATCAAGCGCCAAACCTCCGACACCTACACTGCGCAGCGGCGCGGCGGACGCGGCATTACCTCGATGACGCGCAAGGAGGAGGATTTTGTGGAGGAGCTGTTCATCGGCTCCACACACGATTACACCATGTTCGTCACCGATGCGGGGCGCGTGTATCGCCTCAAGGGCTACCAAATTTATGAGGGAAGCCGCACTTCGCGCGGGGTCAACATTATAAATCTGCTGCCGCTTACTGACGGCGAGCAGGTCACGACCATGCTGCGCGTGCCCGAAAACAACGAGACGGGCTATCTTGTCATGGTGACAAAGCGCGGCATCATCAAGCGCACGGCGCTGTCCAAATACAGCAATATCCGTAAAAACGGTCTGATTGCCATCAATTTGAACGAGGGCGACGGCCTTGCCTGGACGGGCATTACAAGCGGCGAGGACGAGCTGATTGTCGCGACACGCGGCGGCGTTGCCATCCGCTTTTCCGAGAGCGATGCCCGCGTTGTGGGGCGCACCTCCATCGGCGTGCGCGCCATCCGGCTTGCAGAGGATGACGTTGTCATCGGCGCGGGCATTGTGCGCGAGGGGGCAACCGTGCTGACCGTGACCGAGGAGGGCAAGGGTCGCCGCAGCGAAATTGCCGAGTACCGTGCACAGCGGCGCGGCGGCAAGGGCATCCGCAATTACGGCAAAAAAGGCCATGTGGCGGGCTTAAAAATTGTGGACGACACCGACGATATTATTCTCATCAGCCTTGAGGGGATTCTCATTCGGATGCACGTTTCGGACATCAACACGCAAAGCCGCTATGGAAGCGGCGTGCGCGTGATGCGCCTTGGCGAAACAGACCGCGCGGTGCTTGTCGCGCGCACAGAGCACAGCGACGACGAGCCGACCGCAAAGCCAGAGGACGAGCCGGAGCCGGGCGATGAATTGAGCGCGGAGGAAATTGCCGCGCTGGAGGCCGCCGAGCTTGCCGCCGCCGAGCAGACGGACGTGCCGGAGGATGAGCTTGAAGTGCCGGAGGAAAACGCTGAGCCGGACGACGGGGAATAAAGGGGCAAAGCCGTGCTTGCGGCGCACAAAAAAAAGCGCTGCCCTGCCCGCAAAAGCCATAAGGCTTACAGCAGCTTTGATCCGGATTGCGAGGAGTTCGGCGCGCCAAATAACCTGCCTCATTTCCTCGCAATCTAAACCGGAACTGCTGTAGGCTCTAGAGCGGCTTTTCGATGCAGGAATGCTTTTTACAGCTTGTGATGCTGCGATAAGATCCCCGCGCGGGACAATTCTATGTGCCGGAAGTGCAAGCATCACCTTGCTCTTGATCCCTGCGCGGCAAGCATTGTGAGGATGCCGGAGCTTAGAAGCAGGGAACCGATCCAAAAATAGCAGCCAATAAAATTTAAAATAAAGGGAGCCTTTTTCTATGAAAAACACTAAAATCTCAGCCATTCTTTTTGCATTGCTTGCCGTTGTGCAAATGCTGCTGGTACGCAGCTTCACCATGAACTCTGCCTTTGGAAACCTTCCCATTTTTGCTGTAATGGAGATCGCGGCAGTTGTCGTGTTTGCCGTGCTGGCATTGTGGATGATAAAATCAGAGGCGCTGTGCTGCAGCAAAAAGCAGGCGCTTGTTCTGGGTGGCGCACTTTACGTTGTGTTCGCTGCAATGAACTGGATGCTTGAGCTGGGCGTAGTACAGATGGGTCTATCCACCATCAGCACAGCGCTGACCGGTATGCCCGCCGTCATTGTTGTGCTGGTGATAAAGCTGGCATTGCTTGTGGGCGCAGTGGCGTTTGCCGTGATGCCGGAGCATAAAGCTGCAAAAACACAGAGCACTGCCGAGGCCGCTGCCGCCGCCGAGCAGGAGAGCATCAGCGCCGACACCGTGGCTGAGGCTGCCGAGGCTGCCGTCACCGATTCCATCAGCGAATAAAAGCGCAGCAGGACACAACAAAGGGGGCAATGTCGCGATGTTAGAAAACTGGAATACAGATAAAACACAAATTGCCGCAAGGCAAGAGGCGCTGAAAAAACAGTACGAGTTTACTTACGTAGGCCACGGGCCGCGTGCGACAGGGATGTTTTCTAAAGAATTTAAGCGCAAGGCCGGTCTGTTTGTGCGCTGCACACAGTGCGGCTACTATATGCCGCTGGACGCAAAGGGCGAGGAAACCTGCACCTGCGGGAATCTGCGCCGCGACGCGCGCACGTTTAAAAGCGAGGTGGGCGCAAGCGAGGTAGAGGTTTTTAAGGGCAGTAAGCGCGGGTAAGTGCGCCACAGCTTTTTGCGAATGGCAAGGGCGTATTGGAAACGGGCGGGAGGATATGCTTTGTGCTGTCCCATCCGCACAAAAGAAGCACAGCACAGCCGGGTAA
>JAVXUG010000070.1:0-5088 GCA_036642215.1 Ruthenibacterium sp. | reverse complement strand
TGCCGGCGATAAACGATGCACAAGCGCAATGTGAAATTACATTGCGCTATCAGAAAGCGCGCGAAAGCCGCGCCAAGCGGATGCAAATTTCTTTTTATTTTTATGATTCTGTGTTATACTGATACAAGCTAGAATGAAAAAATTTGGAAAGGAGCGAAAATGACGATGGAACATACAATTGCCGCTATCGCAACGCCGCCCGGCATCGGGGGCATTGCCATTGTGCGTTTGTCGGGCGCGGGCGTTTACGATGTGGCCGCGCGCGTTTTTGCTCCCGCAGATCCCGCGAAGACGCTGGCGACGACGGCGGGCTATACCGCGCTGTTCGGTCATTGCATTCAGGACGGCTGTGCGTTTGACGAGGCGATTGCACTTTGCTTTCGCGCGCCGCACAGCTATACGGGGGAGGACGTTGTGGAGCTTTCGTGTCATGGCGGCAGCGCCGTGTGCGAACGGCTGCTGCGCGCCTGCTGTGCCGCGGGCGCAAAACCGGCCGATGCCGGAGAATTTACAAAGCGTGCGCTGTTGAACGGGCGCATTTCACTGACGCAGGCCGAGAGCGTGATGGATCTTATCGGCGCGAGTTCGCAGCAGGGTGCTGCCGCCGCCGCCGCCGTGATGGACGGCGCATTGTACCGCAAAATTGACGGCGTGCGCACGGAGCTGATTACGCTTGCGGGGCACATTGCCGCCTACACCGATTATCCGGAGGAGGATGTGACGGCGCTTGAAACCGTTGCGCTGCGCGCATCGCTGCAGCAGGCGCTGGATGCCTTGCACACGCTTGTGGCGGGCTACGACACGGGCAGCATTTTGCGGCGCGGCGTGCAGACAGCCATTGTCGGCAGCCCGAATGTGGGAAAAAGCACGCTGCTAAATTTGCTCTCCGGCTTTGAGCGTGCCATCGTCACGCCCGTTGCGGGCACGACACGCGATGTGGTGGAGCAGGAAATTTCGCTTGGCGGGGTGCGGCTTTTGCTTGCCGACACCGCGGGTCTGCGCGTGACGGAGGACGCAATTGAAGCCGAGGGGGTGCGCCGCAGCTATCAGCGCATGGAGCGCGCGGCGCTTGTGCTTGCTGTGTTTGATGCCTCGCAGCCGGTCAGTGATGACGACCTTGCGCTTGCGCAGCAGTGCAGAGGCCGCGCGTCGATTGCGCTTTTGAACAAAACCGATTTGCCGCAGTGCTTTGACGCGCGCCGGATCGAGGACTGCTTTTCTAAAATTGTCTTAGTCAGCGCGCGGGATGAGAGCTTTTTGCCCGTGATTGAGCAGGCGGTGCTGCAGACGCTTTGCCTTGTGCAGCTTGATGCCGATGCGTGTCTGCTGGCAAACGAGCGTCAGCTTGCCGCGGCAAAGGCGGCGCAGAATGCGCTGAGGGACGCGGTGCGCGCCGTGGATGACGGCATGACGCTGGACGCGGCGGGCGTTTGCATCGACGATGCGCTGCAGGCGCTGTACACGCTGACGGGAGAAAACGCCACAGACGATATCATCACCGAGGTGTTTTCAAAATTTTGCGTGGGCAAATAGCGAATGGTGTGGCACACGCGGTTCGTTTGAATAAAACCAAAAGCGAGGAAACAGGATGCAGAGGAAGAAAAAAACCGGCGAAGGAATTTTTACGTTTGTGACAGCACTTGCGATTTGTACGCTGATTGTATTGGACGGCTGGGCGCTTTTGCAAGGCCCGGCGGAGGAGCCGGTTGTGAACAGTGTCGAGCCGGAGCAAACAGTACAGACCGACAGCGCGCCGGAAAAAGCGCCGTTGCCGGAGAGCACGGCATCGGTGGCGGACGGCACCGGAATTGCTGCGCCCAGCACACAGGAGGGCGCGGTGCTCGCAATGGGAAAATACAAGCACGAATTGGGCGCGTATGGTTTTTCACAGGATGTGCTTGTCCCAAATATCATATTTAATGCGGACGGAAGCTTTGTGTTCAGTGAAAATACAGGCTCCGGCATGGGCACCTGCACCGGCACCTATACGATGTCAAAGGACGGAACGACCATCGGCTGCACCGTGACCGGTGCCGATATCGCCTGTCCGGATGTCATCTCCTTTACGCTGGTTGACGACAAGGCGATTATGCTGAACGTCACAATAAAAAAGAGCCTTGCCGGAGATTCCTTTGTCCTTGAGGGGAAATAGCGGCGCGCAGCCGGACGCTTTTGCTGTTTGAAAAAGGCAGAGGAAAGCTTTCCCATGGAAAACCCGGCGGGGCAAGCACACAGCCGGGGATGGAAGCAAAGCAAAGAAAGGGATTTTCTATTTTGAATTTTCTCGGAACATTTGATGTCATTGTCATCGGCGGCGGTCACGCGGGAATTGAGGCCGCACACGCCGCTGCTTCGCTCGGCGCAAATACAGCGCTGTTTACACTGACGCTCGACGGCATTGGAAATCTGCCGTGCAACCCGTCCATCGGCGGAACGGCAAAGGGGCATCTTGTGCGCGAGATTGACGCGCTCGGCGGTGTGATGGGCATTGCCGCCGACGCAACTTTTTTACAAAGCCGGATGCTCAACCTTGGCAAGGGTCCTGCCGTGCACAGCCTGCGCGTGCAGACCGACAGGCGCGCCTATCACGCCTTTATGAAGCATAATTTGGAAAAAACACCACATCTGGTGGTAAAACAGGTCGAAATCACCCAGATATTGGTAGAAAACGGAGCCGTGTGCGGCGTTTATACAAAGCTGAACGGTGCATACCATGCCGAAAAAATTATTATCGCATCAGGAACCTACCTCTCCGGACGCATTTTTGTGGGGGATGCCGCCTATGCAAGCGGGCCGGACGGTCAACATGCAGCGTGTGCGCTTTCGGACAATCTGCGCGAAATCGGACTGCCGCTGCGACGCTTTAAAACCGGAACGCCTGCGCGTGTGAACCGGCGCAGCATCGATTTTGATCGGCTTGACCGCCAGCCCGGCGACGAGACAATTCAGCCCTTTTCCTTTTTGACAAAGGGAGAAATGCACAATCAGGTCGATTGCTTTATCGCGTACACAAACGAGCGCACGCATGACATCATCCGCGAAAATCTGCATCGCAGTCCGCTGTACGGCGGCAAAATTGAGGGCATCGGCCCGCGCTACTGCCCCAGCATCGAGGACAAGGTGGTGCGCTTTGCCGACAAGGCGCGGCATCAAATTTTTGTGGAGCCGTGCGGGCTTGACACCGAGGAAATGTATTTGCAGGGCATGAGCAGCAGTCTGCCGGAGGACGTGCAGAACGCGATGTATCACACCATTGTCGGCTTTGAGCATTTGGAAATTATGCGTCCGGCCTATGCGATTGAATATGACTGCATCGACCCGACCGCGCTGCTGCCGACCCTTGAGACAAAGGCCGTGGCGGGGCTGTACGGCGCGGGACAGTTTAACGGAACCTCCGGCTACGAGGAGGCCGCCGCGCAGGGGCTGCTTGCGGGCGTGAACGCGGCGCTGTCCGTTTTGAAAAAGCCGCCGCTGATTCTGACGCGGCAGCAAAGCTATCTCGGCACACTGGTGGACGACCTTGTGACCAAGGGCGTGATGGACCCGTACCGCATGATGACAAGCCGAAGCGAATACCGCCTGTTTTTGCGGCAGGATAACGCGGACGAGCGCCTGACACCAATCGGGCGGGAGATTGGTCTTGTGGACGACGAGCGCTGGGCAGATTTTTGTGCGCGGCGCGCGGCAAAGGCGACGGAAATTGCGCGGCTGAAAAGCTTCCCTGTGCGTCCGGCGGCGGCAAATCCGGTGCTGACCGAGCGAGGCGAAAAGCCGCTTTCCAGCGGCGCAAGTGCGGCGGAGCTGCTGCGCCGGCCGGTGATTTCGTATGCGGATGTGCGGCGGATGCTGGAGCAGCAGCGAAAAATGCAGGAGAAGGAAGCAGAGCGCCAAAAAGAAGCGGCCATGCCGGATTTTTTTGCAGACGGGAGCGGCGCGCTGCGTGAGGTGACGGCTTTGGCACAGGAAACGACAGAACACATCACACCTTTCATTGCATACTGTATTGAAGTAGAGATAAAATACGAAGGGTATATAAAACGGCAGCAGGAACAGATTTACGCGGCGCAGCGGCAGGAGAATACGGCGATTCCGGAGGACACGGACTATAAGCCCATGGCGGGATTGCGGCTGGAGGCGCGCGAAAAGCTGACGAAAATTCGTCCGCGCAGCTTGGGACAGGCGGCGCGCATTCCGGGGGTTGGACCGGCGGACGTGGCCTGTCTTGCCATTGAGCTTGAAAAGCTGCGCCGGCAGCCGCGATAGGGGAGAAAAAATGATTGACAAAAACCGCCTGATTGAAAAGGCAGCACGCTATGGAATTGACGCTGCGCCCATTGCAGACGCACTTGACACCTATGCGAGCCTGCTTGTGGAATATAATAAAAAGGTGAATCTGACGGCGATTGTAACGCCGGAGGGGATTGAGGACAGACATTTTATTGACAGTCTGCTGCTGGCGGCACAGCCGGAGGTGCGCGGACGGCTTGTAGATGTCGGCACAGGTGCGGGCTTTCCGGGGATTGTGGCAAAGCTGTATCGGCCGGAGCTTTCGCTGACGCTGATGGAGCCGACGGGAAAGCGCGTGGAGTTTTTGCGCTTTGTCTGTGCGGAGCTGGGGCTTTCCCATGTGGAATTTGCAAAGGAGCGCGCGGAGGAAGCCGCGCGAAAAATCTGGCGCGAGCAGTTTGATGCGGTATGTGCGCGGGCGGTTGCCGACATGGCGATGTTAAGCGAATACTGTCTGCCGCTTGTAAGGGTGGGCGGTGTGTTCCTTGCGATGAAGGGGTCCGGCGCGGCGGACGAGCTGGCAGCAGCGCGCGGCGCTGTGAAAAAGCTGGGCGGGATCTGCGGCGACCGGCGCGATTTTACACTGCCTGACGGCAGCGCGCGCAGCATTTTACTGTGCAGGAAAATATCGCAGACTCCGAGCGTTTATCCCCGAAACGGCGGAAAAATTGCAAAAGCCCCGCTGCAATGACAGGCGGCTGTGCGGTCTGTGTCGGCGCGAGTCGATGGAAATAACTGGAAATTATTGCGCGTTCGTGTTATGCTTGTGACAACAAGCAGACACGGGCGCATTTTTTGTTT
>JAVXUG010000069.1:8509-9756 GCA_036642215.1 Ruthenibacterium sp. | reverse complement strand
ATCAGCTTTCGCGGGCGGGCGAAAAGGCGGCGCAGCTTGCGGGCAACACGGGGGCAGGCTGCGCCGTGGTCACAAAGGGGTATGCCGCGCTTTACAACACCTTGCCCGCACCCTTTCACAAAAAAGAGCAGGCGGCGCTCATCAAGGAGCAAAACAGATATTCGCTGCGCCGCTATGCCGGTACAACCTATCTTGCCATGGCTTCGCCCATCTACACGGCGGGAAAAACAGTTTTTCTGCTCAGCGCCTTTGACATTACCAATCTCTACGCCATGCGCACGTTGCAGCTGGGGACGTTTTGGCGGCTGTATGTCGGAATGATGCTGATGGCGGGCGCGGTATGTGCGGGGATTTCCGCGTGGTTTACACGCCCCATCCGGCGGCTGAATGACGTGAGCAAGGCCGTTGCGGCAGGTGCGTACAGTGAGCGGGTACAGTGCGATGCGGACGATGAAATCGGCGAGCTGAGCCACAGCTTTAATGCCATGGCACAGGCAATCGAGGAAAAAATTGCGTCGCTTGAATTGTCCGTGCGCCAGCGCGAGGATTTTATGGGCGCGTTTACGCACGAATTAAAAACGCCGATGACCGCCATGATGGGCTATGCGGCGCTGCTGCAAACGGATGCCCTTGCGCCGCCGGTGCGCGACAAGGCGCTGCGTTATATCCACAGCGAGACAAAACGGCTGGAGGCGCTGTCGCAGAAGCTTTTGATGCTGCTTGGGTTATCGGACGAGCCGGTGACGCTTGTGCCGATTGCGGTCAGTGCATTGTTTTCCAGCGCGAAAAATGTGCTTAACACAGAGCCGCAGCAGCGCGGTTCAATCGAATTTTGGCAGAGCGAGCCGGAGCTTTATGTGCTTGCAGATGCGGATTTACTGGTGTCGCTGCTGCACAATTTAATAGAAAACGCAGTGCATGCCGGTGGGACGGAGGAATCGGTGACGGTGCGCGCGCGGCGTTTGGAGGACACGATGCAGCAAGCAGAAAATGTACAGGAGGGCGGCAGCGTGCAAATTGCGGTCACAGACCATGGCTGCGGCATTCCGCCGGAAAAAATTGCGCGGCTGACAGAGCCGTTTTACAGTGCGGACAAGTCGCGCTCCCGCGCGCAAAACGGCAGCGGACTGGGGCTTGCCATCTGCGAGCGCATTGCGCGGCTGCACGGCACACAGCTGCACATAGAGAGTGAGCAGGGTGCAGGGACCACCGTGTCCTTTGCACTGCGCGCAGCACAGGCGGGCGGC
>JAVXUG010000069.1:0-8409 GCA_036642215.1 Ruthenibacterium sp. | reverse complement strand
GAGGCACAGCCGTCGCAGGCAGAGTCATCCGTAATGACCGCAGACCCCGGCACACACATGCGATTGTCCGCCCGGACGGAACAGGAGGCAGACCATGCACAACAATAGAACGGTTAAAACGGTACTTGGCTTTTGCAGTGTGGCGGCGCTGCTCACGGCGGTTATGCTTTGTCTGAACGGGGTGCTTGCCCTCAGGGATGCGGCGGCACTGCGCAAAAGCGATGCAATGCCGCCGCAGGCGGATTTGCTGTCGCCGGACACAGAGCAAATCCCGCTTGTGAGTGCGTTTTGGCAGCGCGCCCACTTTGATACGGACGCTACCTTTTTCGGCAGCGAAACAGCGGGCGATGCAGTAGAAATTTCTTATGAGACATTGCTTTCGCCCTATCAGGCGCTCTATGAGGCAGGAGTGCTGCCGGAGTCACTTTGGCAGACCGTGCAAGCCCAGTTGACAGGGGCAAAAGCACCGGAAAACGCTGCGCTGCAAATTCCCGGCAAGCTGGGGTTTTGCAAGATGTACGGTGGCAGTTGTCAGGTGGAGCTGTTTTGTGACACCGTGACGGCATTCTCGCTGTTTGAACAAAGCGGCGCGCCGCAGACGCTTGATGATCACGGTATTGCACAGGCATATCTGCAATATTTGGGGCTGAACGGGCTTGTCGATTGGCGCGAAATTCCACTGCAAAGCGTAGAGGGCTGGTCAGGCTGCGCGCTTTACAGCGAGCGCGCGCAGCTCTATGTGCAGGTGCTGACCGATGCGCGCCCGCTGAACGGGGTTTATTTCACCTGCGGCGTTTCCACGCTGTCCCCGCAGGCTGCTGCCCAGCGCATCAGCGAAACAGCCACAGCAGAGACGATGGAATAGACCATACGGTTACAGCAATGCTATAAAATGAAGCGTGCCTGTACCGGCTTCTTTGCTGCATTGCAGCCGGTGCGGCGCATGGCGCAAGGGAAGAAAAAATTCGCCGGGTTTTGCAAAGCATCTGCACAAAAACCGGCACAGGAAATGGATGGAAAAGAATCTGTTACAATCCTGCGTACAATAGGGGATAAGGAGTGATTCAAATGAGAATAAAATACGGACAAAAAATTGCGGCACTGGTGTGTGTCGGGGCGTTTTTGCTGACAGCATGCGGAAAAAGCAAGGATAGCATCGTCTCTGCGGCGGGTTCTGCCGTCTCCGGCACGGTGGAGGCGGTTTCTGCGGCACAGGGCGAATTGACGGTGGCGATGAGCGAGGGAGATGCGGTGAACGCTTATCAAGACGATGGCTTTTACAAGGTGGAGGCGTGCAAAAGCGACCGATTTTTAAACTTGATGTTCTACGATTACAACGCGTGCGAGGCGCGATTTTTGTGCAATGATCCGGCCTGCACGCACGACCATGCGGGCTGCACAAGCTTTCTGGATACAACCTATGCCGTGTCGCCTTTTGTGGCGGGGGGCAAGCTGTATTTGCGGTATATGGGCTACAATGACGGCTCGGCGGATAAAAACAACTGGCCGTCGGCGCTGGAGCAGCGCGAGCTGGACGGCACAGGCGCAAAGCTGCTGACCACTGCGGAATATGGGGCTTTGGCCGGTTCGGGCACAGTGTATACAGACGAACAAGCGTGCTATATAGAACGCTACGGCAGTGAAAAGGCAATGCTGCGCATCGACCTTACCACAGGGGAACAGACCGTGGTTCCAATCCCATTCGACCCGAATTGCATGCTGCTGCCGGCAACCTACGAGGGTAAGATGCTTGCATTCAGCTACGAGGGCGAAGAAAACGCGCCCGATGCCGCAAAAATCCTGTATGGCATTTCGGTGCAAACAGGGGAAAGAACCCTTTTGCACAAATGGCCGGTAAATACCATGGGCTATAATATGCCGGGCGAGCTGCATGACGGCAAGCTGTACTATATCAACATCCAGACAGGCAACATTATGGCCTACGATTTGGCACAGGACACAGACACCTTGGTCACGGACGTTTTTGCGCAGTACAATGGGGCGGTGGCACTCGAAAAAGTTGTCACAAACCCGGAGGGCGACGGGCTGATCACGGTGCCGGGGAGCGTTTCTCTCGCGCAGGGATGGGGCGGCAGAATATTCGGGGATTGGCTTTTTATCTCGTGGCTCACCTCGTCGGAGGATACCGTAACGCACGCCTATCACTTGAAAACGGGCGAGAGGAAAGAAATCACGCTGACGGATTTTTGGAACGGCTACGAGCATCCGATGTGGGTGATGGCTGACACGCCGCACGGTCTGTTGGTACTGGAGGAGCACCGTCCCTTTACCATGAACAGCACGGGTACGGACGGAAAGCCGTATTCCTTTGAAAGCAGCTACGAAGTTTATGCGCTGATGGATCTTGACGCATATCTTGCCTCGCAGCCGGACTTTCGCACGCTGGTGCCCGTTGTGCCTTTTGGCGCAAATTGAAGAAAACCTCAGAATAAGTGAAAAATTTGCCTGTGCGTGAAACATTTTGCACGACTGTAGCGTCTAATAGGAAAGCAGATACATTACGGACACATTTGCGGATATACTAAAGACACGGGGAAGCGCAACAAAAGCTGCACCCCGAAAAAGTGCAGGAGGAAAAGAAACATGCAAAGCAAATTTTTGGATAATCTGAGGGCGATTTTTGCAATGGATGCCGATGCGGCAACCGACGAAAGCGAGCAGGGCGATGTGTACGGGATGTACAGCGATGTGGCCGAAGAAGATGCCGAGGATGAGGACGAGACGTTTTGAACGCTTTGCAAAAACGGGCTGATTCTTACAGCAACGAACAAAATAAGAGGACTGCCTGTGCCATCTTCTTTGCTGTATGCGGCTTCCTGTAAGGATGATTCCCATTCCAAGGTCTGATTTCATAGAGAACCGCGCGGTTTCCATCCGGAAAAACCCGGAGGGGAACCGCTTTTTTTATTTTTTTAAAAGCAAAACAAGAGAGAAAATAAAACGAAAATACGTCGTTTTTAACATAAAACAATTAAAATAGAAGATTATTCTATCGAAAGTGACAAAATTATCATTGACCACGGAATCATTTTGTACTATACTGAAAATACAAAAAGTAATTTGAAAGGGGATTTAAAATCATGAGCTTTCATTTTGAAGATATCAAAGAGAAGGCGACCGGCGCAATTGCAAAAATCAAGGAGGACCCGCAGCTTTCTAAGGAATTTGCGGCAGACCCCGTCAAGACACTGGAAAATTTGCTCGGCGTAGATTTGCCGGATGAGCAGGTGAAGGCTGTTGTGGAACTCATCAAAGGGAAATTGAGCGCGGGCGGCGATGACCTTGAGAAGCTGATGGGCGATCTGAAAGAGGGCAAGGCCGGAGAAATATTAGACGATGTCAAGGACGAGGCAGAGGAAGTGCTTGACGGAGTGAAGGACAAGGCCGAAAAGCTGTTCGGAAATATGTTTGGCAAAAAACAGTAATTTCACTGCATGGCCGTCTGCTGCATCAGGTTATGCGCAGGCGGTCATTTTTTTGTTGATGGAATCGGAAAGACCGGAATTGAATTTTATGCTGTTCCAAATGAATCAAAGGGGGAAAAGAGATGCTGTATGAAAACAAAAAATGGCCGGTTCTCATTGTTTCGGGTGCCTTTCCTGCACAGACGGATGAGGGGAATCGCCTGCGTGCGCTTGCCGATGAGCTGCAGCGCGTATATGATTGCACCGTAATTGTCTCCACAACCTATGAGGATGCGCACGAGGTGTTTCGTTCCCGCGCAGACATCGGCTGTATTCTGCTGGATTGGGATATCCCGGAGGAAACCGAGACAGAACAAATGCACCCAATGACGCTGCTCAATTCCGTGCGCGAAAGAAACAAAAGCATTCCGGTGATTTTGATTACGGATTCGTTGCAGACAAGCGGTCTTGAAGTGGAGATTATTTCAAAAATTGATGACTGCATCTGGCTGAACGCAGATACCGTAAAATTCCTTGCGGGGCGCGTGAATGATCAGCTCATACGGTATATCACGTCGGTTTATCCCGGCTTTTTCGGCGAGCTTGTCTACTATGCCGACAAATATAAATATGCATGGCATACGCCCGGTCACATGGGCGGAACGGGCTTTTTGCGCAGTCCGGCGGGCGTGGCGTTTTATAAATTTTACGGCGAAAACACGCTGCGCAGCGACCTTTCTATTTCCGTGCCGGAGCTTGGCAGTCTGCTTGACCATTCGGGAGTGGTAGGCGATGCCGAGAAAAATTCCTCGCGCGCCTTTGGCTCTGACCAGACCTACTATGTGCTGAACGGCACCTCTAACGTAAACCAGATTATCTGGACAAGTCAGGTTTCTACCGACGACCTTGCGTTAGTGGACAGGAACTGCCACAAATCGCTCAACTATGCCATGGTGCGCACAAACGCACGCCCGATGTATCTTATTCCGCGGCGCAATCACCGCGGCATGATCGGCCCTGTGCGCCTTTCCGAGTTTTCGGATGCAGCCATTGCGCAGAAGATAAAAAACAGTGCAATTGTCGGGGAAAAATATAAAGACGCGCCGATTGCGATGTCCACGCTGACAAACTCGACCTACGACGGGCTTTGCTACAACGTGAAAAAAATTAAGGAGGCGGTGTCGGGCCGCATCGAGCGGCTGCATTTTGACGAGGCGTGGTTTGCCTATGCCGCGTTCCATCCGCTGTACAAAGACCATTTTGGCATGGCGAAAAGCGAGGTAAAGCCAACCGATCCACCCATTTTTTGCTCGCAGTCAACGCATAAGCTGCTCACGGCCTTTTCGCAGGCCTCCATGCTGCACATTAAGGACGGCGGTAAAATAAAAATTGAGCCGACTGTGTTTAACGAGGCGTATATGATGTACGGCTCGACCTCGCCGCAGTACAGCATGATTGCCTCGCTTGATGTGGCGACAAAAATGATGCAGGACTCCGGGGAAACGCTCAACAACGATATTATCTGCGAGGCCATTGAAATCCGCAAGGAGGTGGCGCGTTTGGGCGCAACCCTCGCCGAGCGCGGTGAATGGTTCTTTGGGATGTGGCAGCCGCGCAAGGTAAAGGTGGGCGGAAAAATGGTGGCCTTTCGAGATGTAAACACCGATTATCTTGCGTCGCATCAAGAGGCATGGGTGCTGTCAAAGGACAATAACTGGCATAATTTTGACGATATCGAGGACGATTATGTCATGCTGGACCCCATTAAGCTCACGTTTACAACCCCCGGTGTAAAGGATGACGGAACGCTCAGCGAAATGGGTATTCCTGCAAGCGTAGTCACAAACTTCCTCATTGACTACAATATTGTCTGTGAAAAAACCGATTATTACAGCTTTTTACTGCTCAATTCCCTTGGTACCGACAAGGCAAAGCAGGGCGCGCTTTTGACGGCGCTTTATCGCTTTAAAGAGTATTACGACGCGAATGCGCCGCTTTGTGAAGTGATGCCGGAGATGGTGCAAAACTATCCCAAGGCATACACGGGTGTCGGCCTTGCCGACCATTGCAGTGCACTGCATGCGTTTATCCGCACGCATAAAATGCTCGATTTGATGCAGGCTGCCTTTGAGGTGCTTCCCACACAGGCGATGACACCCGCAGCCGCGTTCCAGAATGTTGTGCGCGGCAACGTGGAGTTTGTAAAGCTTGAGGACATGCAGGGTCGCATCCCCGCTGTTATGCTGGTGCCGTATCCTCCGGGAATCCCCATAATGATGGGCGGAGAAAAAATGGACGAGCGTGCAAAGGCTGTCCATAGCTATCTTACGGTGCGCGAGAAATTTGAAAATACCTTCCCCGGCTATGAAAGCGATATCCACGGGGTGGAGCGCTATGAAAAGGACGGTAAAAAATACTTTAAAACCATGTGCATCAAAGCGGTTGAATAAAGGAGGAATGCGGAACGCATCCCTAGGAGGCACCTGCATCCGGCAAGGAATATGGATTGGGTGTTTTTACAGCAGTTCCGGTTTAGATTGCGAGGAAAGGAGGCAGGGAAAAATGGTCCGCAATCAGGCGGAGGACGCAGCCGGGCTGACGCCCGGCAAGGACGACAACGCAATTGCGGGACATTTGGCGCGCCGAACTACTCGCAATCTGAACCGGAATTGCTGTAGCTTGTGATGCCAATAAAAATCGAAGCTGGGAGGTTTATGCATGAGCAGCAATTCTAAAAAAACCGGTGCCCCGCCAAAGCCCGTTATGCTTTCCACGCGCGCGCTGATTCTGCTGATTGTTTCGGCGGTGCTGTCACTCCGCGCGCTTCCCTCGCAGGCAGAGGAAGGTTTTTCGATTATTTTTTACCTTGTTGTCGGCGCGCTTGTGTTCTTCATTCCCGCCGCGCTGATTTCTGCGGAGCTTGCCTCCGCATGGCCGCAGGATGGCGGTGTTTACCTGTGGGTCAAGCAGGCATTTGGCCCGCGCGCGGGATTTGTGGCTATTTTTATGCAATGGGTAGAAAATCTGCCGTGGTTCCCGTCTATGCTGACATTTGTTGCGTCGGGGCTTGCGTTTATTGTGAACCCGAAGCTGGCTGAAAACAAATATTTTGTTTTTGTTTCCGTGCTGGTGCTGTTGTGGCTGGGTACGTGGCTCAACACAAAGGGCATGAAATGGTCGGCTTTTCTCAGCAGCACAGGCGCAACGGCGGGCGTGCTGATTCCCGGCGTTCTGCTGATCGTTTCCGCTGTCGTTTATCTGGCGCTGGGCAACGCGCCTGCAATTGAGTTTTCGTTTCAGGCACTCATTCCCGATCTTGGCAATCTGCGGCAATTGATGCTGCTGGTGGGGATGCTGGTGGGGCTTGCGGGCATTGAGCTTTCGGCGGTACATATTCGCGAGGTGGACAATCCCACAAAGAACTTCCCCAAAGCAACGCTTATTGCCACCGGTATGATCATCGTGATCAACATTCTTGCGTCGCTCTCAATCGCAGTGATTGTTCCCGCCGGGAAAATTACCGCATCAGAGGGGCTGTTTGAAGCCTTTAAAGAAGTGCTGAGCAAATTCGGTTTGCACTGGATGATGCCGGTTATTTGCATCATGCTTGCTTACGGCGGCTTTGCGGCAGTGGCAACATGGCTGCTTGGCCCGTCCAAGGGGCTTTTAGAGGTTGCAAAAGAGGGCTATATGCCAACATTCTGGCAAAAGCGCAACAAAAACGGAACGCCGATCAATATTTTGCTTGCACAGTCCACGCTTTCAAGCGTGATTGCGCTCAGCATTTTATTTGCGCCGACGGTTGCGGATGCATTTGTGCAAATGACAGCGTTGACCGCGCTGCTTTACATGGTGATGTATGTGCTGATGTTTGCCGCCGTAATCAAGCTGCGTTATTCGCAGCCCGACGTTGTGCGTCCCTATAAGATCGGCGGCGGAAAAATCGGCATCTGGATTGTTGCCGGCATAGCGATTCTGGCAAGCGTGCTTGTTGTGGCGTTTGGCTTTATCCCCCCCGCAGAGGTGACGAGCCTTGGCGCGCGGATTGGTTACTGGGCTTTCCTTGCGGGCGGCGCGGTGCTGTTTATCTCGGTTCCGCTCCTGTTTTACCGCAACGCGCTTAAAAAGCACACGGTAAAACCGGAAAATAAAGAAACAGTTCCGGAAAGCTCCCTTGAAAAACCGCAATAAAGCATTCTGCTGAAAAGCGGCGCACTGATCAAACCAGCCAAAAAAGATCGCGAAAAAATTTGTGTAAAAGCAAACAAAGTACTTCGTTTCAATAGAAACAGCCAAAAGCGGAAGCGAATTGGACTTAGGACAAAATAAGGGTGGCAGTTCACAAATTTGAACTGCCACCCTTGCTTTTGGGCGATCGTTATCAATCCCTCGGAGGATCATTTTGTTCGTTTGAGTTTATAAAATATCATTCCAATAAGGTTCCCTAAAAAAGCAATGATACCATAGACGGTAATATAAAACGCAGCACTCTCATTGTAATAAATAAATATTGTTGGTACGAATAACAAGGCAACGGACAAAGGATACATCCAATTAAATGCGTTAAAAATGCCAAAAACGATTGCGGCGGCAAAACAGATGAAGGGTATGGCAACCAGTAGTACAAACATGGCAGACCCTGTGTCTTGAATGATCATCGGCAATAGATAGAACGCCAATATATTGAACAAGAGATAGGGTATCATTTTTAGATTTGTTTTCATTTCAATTCTCCATGAGATTATTCATACGCTTGCTCCGACTATAGCATATTTTCAAGCATAGGAAAAGACCTGCTTCCCACTTGGCATAAAATAGGTCTGCTTTTGATTCAGGCACAAATGCCTGTGAGCGTGGAGAGAAAAAGATTTTTGCGGTTTGGCATGGATGCTGCGCCTCATTTTGTTTGCGCACAAAACTTTCTTTTCACAAGCACTGCAAATAGGACAGAAAGCAAATCTGCAATGGGCATACTAAAGAACAA
>JAVXUG010000068.1:0-10066 GCA_036642215.1 Ruthenibacterium sp. | reverse complement strand
TTGCTATAGTTGTTGACTTATGTCAGAAACAAAGCTACAATGGAAGCAGGAAATAACGCATGGGAGCCACAATTGTCAAGCGCGGTGTCTTTGCCCGACAGCGGCGGGGTCACTGCAAGGTGCAGCGCAGAAATTTTTCTGTTTTGACACAGCACAGGAAAGCTGCAGCGGCTCCCGACAATGAAAAAGGAGATTTTTAAAATGAAAGTAGCAGTTACCTGTGAAAACGGTCAGGTGTTTCAGCACTTTGGCCATTGCGAGAGCTTTAAGATCTACGAGGTGCAAAACGGCGCGGTTGTCTCCTCTGCCGTTGTCAGCGCTGTGGGCAGCGGTCATGGCGCGCTGGCGGGCTTTTTAAAACAGCAGCAGGTCGATACGCTCCTTTGCGGCGGCATCGGCGGCGGCGCGCGCACGGCGCTGGCAGAGGCGGGCATTCAGCTGTATCCGGGCGTTTCGGGCAGTGTGGACGAGAGCGTTGCCGCACTGCTTGCCGGCACGCTGTGCTTTAATCCGGACACGGTGTGCGCCCACCACCACGAGGACGGACACACCTGCGGCGAGGATAAGCACGGCTGCGGCGGAAGCCACTAGAGAGGTTTCAAACACACCCCGGGCAATCGGAAGCTGACAGGGCGGCGCACAGCGCCGCTTTTCTCGAAGATCAAAGGAAAATCAAAGAGAGTATCGCCAAAAACAACACGCTTATTGCCGACGGTTTTATTTGCTTTTTTGATGGGAAGCTTTGAATCGACAGCACAGGCAAGCGGGGGATGGACGCATGACAATCGGGGAATATCTTCCCTTTTGGGGCAGGCTGAGCACGGTGCAGCAGCAGCTGCTGCGGGAGCAGGTAACGCAGCGCACCTTTCCAAGGGGCGCGCTTTTGCACGGCGGTGCGGTGGACTGCATCGGTCTTTTGCTGCCCGTCAGCGGACAGCTGCGCGCGTATATTCTTTCCGAGGAAGGAAAAGAAATTACGCTGTATCGGCTGTTTGCAGGGGATATGTGCCTGTTTTCGGCATCCTGCATCATGCGGAACATCCAGTTTGACGTGATGATTTCGGCGCAGGAGGACACGGTTGCGCTGCACATCCCGGCCGAAATATATCATGGGCTGATGGAGGAATCCGCGGCTGTTGCCAACTATACAAGCGAATTGATGGCGGCGCGCTTTTCCGAGGTGATGTGGCTGCTTGATCAAGTGCTGAACAAAAAGCTTGACAGCCGCCTTGCGGCCTTTCTGCTGGAGGAAAGCCGCCGCAGCGGTGCGACGCTGACCATCACGCAGGAGCAGATTGCGCACCATCTTGGCAGCGTGCGCGAGGTCGTCACCCGTATGCTGCATTATTTTCAGGCCGAAAAGCTTGTCCGGCTGAATCGCGGCAGCCTTGTGCTGCTTGACGCGGCAAGTCTTGCACAGATTGCCGGTGCCAGCCTGCGTGACGCTGCGTGTCAGACACAGACTTGAAAAACGGCGGCGCATTTTTTTAGGGTGAGCCGCGCCCAGGATGAAACGTGATAAAGTCACGGTAAAAACAGACAGTTTGCAGTATCCTTGTCAAAGGAGAAGCTGTTACAATTTACATCGGACATTTTTGGTGTCACGGCGCTTGCAAATTTGCGGGCGTGCTGTTATGCTGTTAAGCTGTAAGAATTGTAAAGGCTCTACACAACAAGGAGGCATACAATGTCTGTTTTTTCATTTTTAAAGACGACTGTCGCGGGTGCAGCGGCAGAAAGGCCACAGAGCTTTGCCGACGGAATTGCGCTGGCACAAAATACACCCGGCGCGGTTTTGCTGGACGTGCGCACGCCGCAGGAATATGCGGGCGGGCATATCCCCGGCAGCGTCAATCTGCCGCTTGCCGCACTGTTGCAAATTACCCTCAGCAGGGATGCGCCCCTGTTTGTATACTGTCTCAGCGGCGCGCGCAGCGCGCAGGCCAGCGCCCGGCTTCGGAGCATGGGCTATCACACAACGAACATCGGCGGCATCTCCGGTTATCACGGGCCGCTTGCATAAGGAGGAATACGCATGAAGGTAGTCATAATAGGCGGTGTCGCGGGCGGTGCCACAGCGGCTGCGCGGCTGCGCCGGCTGGACGAAGGCGCAGAGATACTCATTTTAGAGCGGGGCGGCTTTGTCTCGTATGCAAACTGCGGGCTGCCGTATTATATCGGTGGCGTGATAGAGAAAAAGCGCGCGCTGACGCTGCAAACGCCAAAGAGCTTTTGGGAGCGTTTTCGGGTGGAGGTGCGCGTAAACAGCGAGGTGACTATGCTGCATCCGCAGGATAAAACAGTGAGCGTAAAAAACCTTGCGGACGGTACCGAGTACACCGAAAGCTATGATAAGTTGATTTTGTCGCCCGGCGCAAAAGCGATGCGCCCGGATTTTCCCGGCCTTGCCACCGTGAGCGAGCGCGTGTTTACGCTGCGCACTGTCGAGGATACCTTTTGCATTCGGGAGTTTATCGACGCGCAGCGACCCGCGCGCGCGGTGGTGATCGGCGGGGGCTTTATCGGCCTTGAAATGGCAGAAAATCTCGTCCACACAGGCATTGAGACAACGCTGCTGCAGCGGGGCGATCAGGTTTTGCCGCCGCTGGATTACGATATGGCGTGCGAGGTGCACGCCTATCTGCGCGACAAGGGCGTAAATTTGCGCCTTGATGAAACGGTGGAGGGCTTTGCCGCATCGGGGCACGGCGTGCAGACGCTGCTGGCGGGAAAAGAGCCTGTCACCGCGGATTTTGTCATTCTGGCCATTGGTGTTGCGCCGGAGACGCACCTTGCAAAGGAGGCGGGGCTTGCGCTTGGCGCAAGGGATGCCATCGCCGTGAACGAGCGCATGGAAACCTCCGTGCCCGATCTCTACGCCGTCGGCGACGCGGTGGAAATCCGCCATTTTGTCACGGGGAAAAAGGCGCTGATTGCACTGGCCGGCCCCGCAAACAAGCAGGGACGCATTGCGGCGGACAATATCTGCGGGCGTGAAAGCCGGTTTACAGGCGCGCAAGGCTCCTCGGTCATCAAGCTGTTTGACATGACCGTGGCCACGACGGGGCTGAACGAAAAGGCGGCAAAGGCGGCGGAAATGCCGTTCGATAAGGTCGTGACCTATTCCGCCGACCATGCCACCTACTATCCCGGCGCGACGGATATGACCGTAAAAACGCTGTTTGACCCCGTGAGCGGGAAAATTCTCGGCGCGCAGATTGTCGGCTTTTCCGGCGTGGACAAGCGCATTGACGTGCTGGCGACAGCCATCCGCGCGGGGATGACGGGGGCGGATCTGGAGGAACTGGATTTGGCCTATGCGCCGCCGTATTCCTCTGCAAAGGACCCCGTAAACATGGCGGGCTTTGTCATAGAAAATCTGCGCGAAGGTCTTGTAAAGCAGCATCACTGGCACGACGTGCCACAGCTTGTGCAGGATGCAGCTGTCACGCTGCTGGACACGCGAACGGCGGAGGAATTTGCACAGGGGCACATTCCGCGCGCGGTGAATATCCCGCTGGATGCGCTGCGTGGGCGGCTTTCGGAGTTAGATGCCGCAAAGCCTGTCTTTGTGAACTGCTACAGCGGACTGCGCAGCTATATTGCCTGCCGCATTTTGTCGCAAAAGGGCTTTGTGTGCAGCAATCTTTCGGGCGGATACCGCTTTTACGAGTTCGTTGTCGGGGACAAGCCCTGCGACACCGACCCGCGTCATCCCTGCGGCTTGAAAATTGAATGAGGATCGCGGTTTCCTTCATGACGAGAATGGTACCATTTTTTGCGGTAGAGGGCTGACAAACAGGGCAAAAAAGCAGAATGATAAAAAATGAGAGCAGGGTTTTATGAAGCGTGTATTCGGAACGGTCGAAGCGATTTTTGATGGACTTTATTTGATGATCGCCGCAGCGATCGGCGTTTTTCTGCTGGCTGCCGCACAGGGGAGCGCGGCGCGGATCATTGCCGGAAGCATGGCACTTGTCCTTGCGTGCGGGGATGCGTTTCATCTGGTGCCGCGCATTTGCGTTATTCTGACGGGACAGGAGGAGGGGCTGCGTGCGGCGCTTGGACGCGGCAAGCAAATCACCTCTGTCACCATGACGGTTTTTTATCTGATGCTGTGGCATGTCGGCCTTTTCGTTTTTACTCCTTCCGGCAGTGCGCCTTATACTGTGGCGGTTTACCTGCTTGCCGCAGTGCGCATTGTGCTGTGTCTGATGCCGCAGAACAAATGGCAGGACAGATACCCGCCGGTGAGCTGGGGCGTTTTTCGCAATCTCCCGTTTTTTATGCAGGGTGCGGCGGTGGCGGCGCTGTTCGGCGTTTACGGCGGACGCGTGCCGGGCATGAGCCTGATGTGGCTTGCCATTGCGCTCAGCTTTGCCTTTTACCTGCCGGTGGTGCTCTGGGCAAACCGCAATGCAAAAGTAGGGATGCTGATGCTGCCCAAAACCTGTGCCTATGTGTGGATGCTGGTGATGTGCCTGTCGCTGTAATTTTGGGCAAATCCGCCGCAGCCCCATGCCGAAAGAGCTGACGGCTCCACGAAAATATGCTGCGCCGGTGAAAATATTTTTCGGCTCATGTTCTCCGGAAAACCGGGATCACAATCGGGAAAGCAGAAGCTCCGAAAGAGGAAAAGCGCAGTAGCATTGCGAAACAGCAAAATGCACGATACGGAAGCTTAAAAGCAAAAAAATCCGCCCGGAAAACGATGACAACCGTTTTCCGGGCGGATTTTGTGCAATATTTCGGGAGATATGCCTGCTGCAGCAGCCCTTTGCGCAAGACCGTTCAAGGTCTGCTAAAAGCTGTTAAAGATGCGCCGAATAGATGCTGTGCTCAGCACTGTGCCGCAGCCACAGCGCAAGCCACGGTCGCGCCAACCATGGGGTTGTTGCCCCCTCTGAACGTTGATATCGCATAAAACACAGGATTACCAATTAACACAAAAGTAAACTTGATTAAAATGTTTGACCTTGCTCCGCTCTGGCGCAATGGCAGCAAATGCCTTGTATATGCTTCCCACGGCTTAGAGCGGCCTATCGAAGTAGCGTGTGGGAATCTTTCCTCTGCGCAGTTAAAGCAGCTTTTCAGCCTTGCTAAGAGTTCGTATAAGCACCGCAGCGCCGATAATGGTAATTGCTATGGCGAAAGCTTTATTTTTGATAACACGCTTGAAAACAAGGCGATGCTGATGCAGTTTTTTGTCATGAAAATTGAAGATAAGTTTTTTATAATATGAAAAGCCACCATTATGAAGGAACGGCATGATTCATTATCCGTTTTATAGGACACCGGGTTTGTTATACTAGTAATGTAGAACAGCCCAATTGACAAAAAGCAAACAAAAACTCATAATGCACTTGATACTATTCAGATAAAAGAATATAATTGACGTGTAAAAATGTTTATCTGACGAACGGAGGTGCAGTCCTATGGAGTTTCTAACCACAAAACAGGCATCGGAGCTGTGGGGCATTTCACCACGGAGAATTGCCCTTCTTTGTGAGCAGGGGCGAATTACCGGAGCAGTTAAAGCAGGCAAAACATGGCTGCTGCCGCCCGATGCGAAAAAGCCGATGGACAAAAGGCTGAAAAAGAACAGCAGCAAAGCCGAGGAGGAATAGCTTTTCTATGAAACCACCTAAAATGCTGGATAACAAGCGCAACGGTACAGTGCCGATGAACTGCGCGAAAATATCGCAAAAAGCTTAAAACTGTCTGTAATGACGCAGAAAATCAGCAGATAATTTTGGGCAATTTTTGCAAAACAACGTATCAGAAGGGAGACACACTATGCGCAAGGATTATGGTATTTACGGTGAGGGATTGGTAGGTTATCTCCGCTATAAAGATGCATTCGATGCAATCTTTTCGCAGAAACCGACCAACAAAACAAATCTTGATACGGATGACTCTCGGTATGAAGATTTTTCGAAAGACGACGACTTCGACGATGATGACGATGATTTCGACGATATTGACGATGAAGACACCGAGGACGACGACGGTTTCGAGGACGACGACGACAACGACAACGATGACGATGACGATGACGACGAGGACGACGATGACGACGACGACAACGACGACGACGACAACGACGACGACGACAACGACGACGAGGATGAAAACAGCACAGTCGAATTTACATTGAGCTTCGGTGGAAAAAATGTCCCTGCAAAGCTGATACCCAGAGATATTGCACAGATACAGCCCGGCGAAGATTTGTCCAAACGCTACAAAATTGATGATGAGGACTATGATTTCCGCCGGGCCTTGCTGGAATATTTTCCTGAAATTCGCGAGAGCTATGAGCGCAGCAGCGAAATTGACTACGAAGATATTCTCGCACAGGTGCTGCATGTGGATTTTGATTTAGGCTGCCGCGCATGGCGATGGATGCTTGAGCATTTTCAGCGCTGCTTAGCAGAGAAACTGCCATCTTGGAGTTTATGCGAAGCGGTGCTTTGCCGCATGAACAGCAGTCTGCATTTGCCCATGGCAAAAAAGCTGGGTGAAGACGGAGAAATGCTTTGTTGGGTATTTAGCAAATGTTTCAGTTTTGAGCAAGGACAATGTGACTTGCTTTGCGCTTGTCTATACGCAAATGATGCCGTTCTTTTCGAGAAGCTGCTGCAATACTATATTGTTAGAAAAGATTGGCTGACCGATGGAAGCGCACATTTTGACACAGTCATTGAAGAATGCTTATCATACGCAGAGGTCTCTCAAGAAAATTATGAGATACTACAAAAATATGTACGAACGGCGGCAGTGGGCTTGCGCAAGAAATACCTTGAAAAGTGTTTGCAAGAATATAAGCCGGAAGAATAGATATTGCGGTTTCATTCATGATAAGAATGGTGATGATCCTTGCATGAAATTGACCCCATTGTAAGTTAAAAAGCCGTAGAAAACTATCTTATCAAAGAGATGCAGAAAGCCGCAGAATGGCGGCAGCGCGGCAGCCACTTGTATTATGCGTCCAAAGGTCTTAAACGTGCAGAGAAAATCATCACTGACCCCTATGATTCCTTTACGCAAGATGTCATTGAAAATATAGATGGGGTACACAGCAAGCTGCTTAGACCGTACGATTCAGAAAATTGTTATGGAATCAAGTATACTGTGTCGAACACGCCGCAGAATAAGGCGTTGTTGCTTCGACTGATGGATGAATATTGTATGGAAGAAATAACTGCCTAAATAAGATTCATCTAAATTTAAAATTTCTATTACGCCACCGCATTGGTATTTATCTGCTCAATCACTTTACGGATACCAAGCCAAAGGGACATATCTGTAAAAACCTCCACCACGCTGCCTTTATCAGTAAATGGAGATTCCTGCAAAACAGATAAATCTTTTAGCAACCCATTTTGCACAATGTATTCGACAATCTGGTTGACAAAGTAAATTTGCCTGCTATCCAAGCTGGTGCCCTCCAAATAGCTTGCAAAGGCCGCTTTTGCAGCGTTCATATCCAGCCCGACAATTTCACGCACAAATTCGCCCAAGGGCTTAGCACCAAACTCTGCCTCGTAATCTTGTTTTGTACCGATTTCGCCCCAAAGGATTGTTTCAAGAGCCATTATATCATCAGGGGTTAGCGGTTGGTTGGACTTGAGCTTAGCGATTGCAAGATTATCCTGATGCTGACGCACGTAAAACTCCGCTTTTGCCTTATAATTTTGTAGGTCATCATTTTCAAGCTGAGATTCGTTCCAATCTGTCGAAAGGATATTATCTTCAAAATTAGTATCGTAACGCACCTTTGTTTTCGGCAGATATTTCATTAAGTTACGCAGATTTTCCCGTATGTGCTCAAATTCATTGATGCCTGCATTATCCAGATAATCCGTATGCAAAATTTGGTTTATAAGCTCTGATTGTACCATGATTTCGGGAATATTAGCAACTCCGGCCACGCCATTCACCCGCTTGAGCAAATCGCTTCTTGCTTTTGCATATTTTTTGCCAATGAGATATGCCAGCTCAATGCCGTACATCAGCGCATCAAAACGCACGGCAGAAGCCTCGTCCTTGTCGGGCGATACAAGCGGTGCGAGTTCTTCGTTGACAATCAACGTGTCTTCATAGGTGAGCGCATTATAATTGTCAATGTTTGAGTAAATATCCACATACTTCAAATGTTGCTTTACGGCAAAGCTATCCCTGTTCATTTCTCTTACTTTGCCTGCCATATCACTCACCAGTTCTTCACGGAATTTAATTAAATCATCCGTTTGATATGCGATATCCTGCAGTTTAAAAGCCATCTGAAATTTGAGGTGAAAAATAGCCCCTTGTAGTGCCAGCATATTTGCTGTGGGTTTTCCCTTGTTCATACGGAAAAACTCAAAGTTTCCGCAAAAGTCAAAGATATAGAATTTGCTTTTATCTTCGCCGTCTATCAGTCCGGGGCAAAGACGAGTGCCACGTCCAATCATTTGCCAGAACTTTGCCTTGCTCATTACTTTTTTGAAAAATACGAGATTGAGTACTTCCGGCACGTCAATTCCGGTGTCGAGCATATCGACAGAAATGGCTATTTGAGGTAGCTTGTTTGGCTCACTAAACTCATCAATAGCACTTTGTGCATAGGTCATGTAATTGTCGATTACCTTTGCATAGCCCGACAGATTGGGGTACTCTTTGTTGAACACCTGAAATATTTTTTCCGCATGGTCGTGGTTTTTAGCAAAGAGTATCGTTTTGCCCAAGGTTTCACCATAATTTATTTTCAGACCGTCCGTCATCACAAGATGCAACACTTGTTTAATGGTGTCTTCGTTAAATACCCATTCATTTAACTTAGACGAGCTAATGCTCTCGGGCAGCTGGCCGTTTTCGTCTTGAAAGGTTTTTTCGTACTCCTCTTTTTCTTCGGCAGATAGTTCATCATACACAATGCCTTGCTCAATAAATTTCAGCTTTGTTTCTACGGACAAAAAGTCTACGAGAAAGCCGTCCTTTACAGCCAGCGCCAGTTCATAGCCATAGGTAGGCACACCGTTTTCAAGCTCAAAAATTTCATAGGTGTTTTTTTCAATTTCATCTTTTGGCGTTGCAGTTAAGCCCACAAGCGGCGCGTCAAAATAAGTGAAGATATCTTTATATTTGTTGTAAATAGAGCGATGCGCTTCATCGCAAATCAGAAGGTCAAAATGGCCGCTGGTAAACAGCTTTCCGTCTTCGTCTTTAACGCAGTCGATGCAGTTTATCATCGTTTGATAGGTAGAGAAAATACAGGCGGCATTGTAATTTTTCTTATCTTCGCACAGGTTCGACACGGATAAATCTGGTAGCATGTTCACAAAGCTGCGCTTTGCCTGCGTGACAAGAGAATTTCTGTCCGCCAAAAACAATATATTCTTCACCCAACCATGCTGTAACAGCACATCACACAAAGCGATGACAGTGCGTGTCTTGCCACTACCTGTTGCCATAACAAGCAAGGCTTTTCTGCGGTTACGCTTATCGAAAGCATCACAAACCGCTTTGATAGCCCCGGCTTGATAATACCTGCCTGCAATTTGCGAATTAATTGTAATGTTTTTTAGGCTTGTGCGCAAGGTGCGCAGATTAAACAGCTTTTCCAAATCACGTTTTGAATAGATGTTTGCCACTTTACGCTCAGGATAGGTGGTTTCATCAATGCGTGTTTCAAACCCGTTTGTTAAAAAGATAATAGGGCGGCGACCGCATTTTTTCTCTAGTAAATCGGCATACAGCTTTGCCTGCTGGCGACCTTTTGCCACGTCCACACAGGTGCGTTTTGCCTCGATTAGCGCAAGCGCTTTGCCGTCGTTGCCGTACAGCACATAATCGGCAAAGCCAACCTCGCTGTTGTTTGGCATACCGGGCAACTCCACTTCGTTCAGCCAGTCTTTGCCCTCTGTCCAGCCTGCGTCGATTAACATGGCATCAATATACAGCTTTCTGGTTTGAAACTCCGATAAATCAAGCGGCTTTGGAATATATGTCTGCTGCTGTTGCTCTCGCCTTGCGGTAAGCTCGGCTTTCAGCGTCTTGTTTTCTAAAAGCAAAGCGTCAAAATCAA
>JAVXUG010000067.1:8615-10161 GCA_036642215.1 Ruthenibacterium sp. | reverse complement strand
AACAATCACAGCATCAGAAAGGGTGGGGTAAAATGCGGTACGATTTGCATTTGCACTCCTGCCTGTCGCCGTGCGCAAACGACGACATGACTCCCGCAACCATTGCGGGAATGGCAAAGCTGGCGGGCGCGGAGCTGATTGCCGTGACCGATCACAACAGCGCGTTAAATCTGCCCGCCGCCGCGCAGGCCTGTGCGGCTTACGGTCTGCGCCTCTTGCCGGGCATTGAGGTAAACACCGCCGAGGAAATTCACGTTCTGTGCTATTTTGCGCGCGTGGAGACGGCGCTTGCGTTTGGGCAGCAGCTCTATGCCGCGCTGCCCGCATTCCCCTACGACCCCAAAATCTGGGGCGCGCAGCTTGTGATGGATGCCGATGACAACGTGACCCTGCGCGTTGACAAGCTGCTGACGGGCGCTGTCACGATGGATATTTACGAGGTGAAAGCCGCGTGCGAAGCACTCGGCGGCGTTGCCGTGCCCGCACATGTCGATAAGGACAGCACATCCATTTTGTCGGTGCTCGGCTTTTTGCCGGACGACCTTCCCTTTGCGGCGTTTGAATCGCGCCATCCCGAAAAGCTTCCCGCGCTGGTTGAGCGGGGCTTACTGCCTGCCGGACGCGAGATTCTCACCTCGTCGGACGCGCACTGTATCGAGGATATCGCAAGCTGTCTGCACACGCTGGCGGAGACTTCCGTGCTGCGGCGGCTGCTGTAAGGCAGCTTGCCTGCCGGCTGGGCGCTGCGGCGCAGGCGTACCCGTTTCAGCCCACGGTTTATCCCGCAAGACGCAAAACCGCCCGCCATTTTTTAAGCTGCACCCCCTTTGAGCGCCGAACAGTAAAAACTACTGTAAATGCGCTTTGGGCTACAGCAAAAAATGGCGGGCGGTTTTTATTCGTCTCAACGCAAGGGCGCTGAAAAGCAAGCGCTTTAATCCTCCTGCTTTTCCAGTGCATCCGCGGGCGCGCCGCAGATGGGGCACACCTCAGGGACGGTATCGGACTCAAAAATCTGACCGCAGACATTGCACAAATATTTAGCCATCGTGACCTCTCCTCTCTGTTTCTTTCTATTGATAGTATATCTCAATAAGAAGCAATTTACAACTGTTTTCTGAAATTTATTGCTTGCGGTAGCACACAAAATCAAACTCAATTTCGCTTGTAAGCTCTGCGCACGCGGCAAGGCGCTGTGCGCCCTCCTTCGGCGTTTTCCAATAATACGGTGTCATGGCGAATAAATCCTGCACCGCCTTTGCGGGCACGCGGATGCTTGCGCGCACAGGGCAGCGCCGTTCGCACACAAAGCCCGCATAGACGACATCCTGCACAGCGTTGTCGTACGGGGTATCGTATAAAATCTGTTTTAACCCGTACAGGTGCCGCGGCCCCGGCACCGCAAAAATCAACAGCCCGCCCGGCTTCAGCACGCGCAAAAATTCCTCGCGCGCCATGGGGCTGAACACATTGACAATGATTTGCGCGCACGCGCAGGGAAGCGGAATGCCAAAGCTGCCCGCGACGGCGTACTCGACGGCGGCGG
>JAVXUG010000067.1:0-8515 GCA_036642215.1 Ruthenibacterium sp. | reverse complement strand
TTGTCCGGCGGGCGCTTGTGCCGCAGCCTGTTTTGCCGCCGCTTTTACCGCAAATTTAGAAATATCAAATGCGGCAATGCGCGCGTTGCCCGCGCCCAGCGATGCGGCAAGGCGGTTTGTGTAATAGCCCTCGCCGCAGCCCGCATCCACAATCAGCGGCGCATCGGCGGGGCGCACGGGCGCGGCGGTATGCCCCGCAAGCCTCTGCTCCCTTTCGGTTTTTAAGGCAGCGCTTAGAGGCTGCACATTCTGTTGATCGCTGCACAAGGGGCCCTTCTGCTTTGCGTTCGCAGTCAGACACAGCTCTGCGCGCACAATTTCGTTCAGCGCGTCGCTGAACGGCGCGTAAAATCCCGCCTGCAAAAAGCGGCTGCGCGCCGCCACCATCTCCCTGCTGTCGCCGGGCATTTTGGCGTGCATACGGCTTGCGGGCAGCAGATGCACATAGCCCTCGCGCGCAAGGTCAAAGCTGTGCTTTTTTACGCAGCACAGCGCGGTGCGCTGCGCATTCGGGGCGAGCGCGCCCCCGCACAGCGGGCAGCAAAACAGGCTTTTCTCCGTCTTATTTTTACGCGGCTGCTCTTTTGCCATTTCCCTCACTCCTCCGCCGCGCTTTTGCGGCAATTCCCACCTGTTGTTGCCGGCTGCCACCGGCGCTTTTGCACCGCGTCTCCCACACAGATCAAAAGCCGGCAGCCCGCCGCGCAGATGCCAAAACGGGCGCGTTTTGCAAAACGCGCCCGTCCCCTGCATAAAATTTAATCCGTACTGTCCTTGGAATCAGCGGTGTCCGACACATCATCATGCGCTTTCATATATTCGTCAAAGCTCGTGAATTTTTGCGCGACCACCTTGCGGCTGATGACCTGAATGCTGTCATCCTTGTCCGCCAGCGGCGGCGCGGGCTTGTCACGGTTTGACACGCCCGCCGCGCCAAGCGCGGTGTACCCGACGGTGCGCGGCTCTGTGCGCGGGCCGGTGTGCACCTCGTCGCGGCGAGGGTCTCGCTGCTCCTCGCGCTGATTGTTGCGCGAGCCGCGGCCGCCCGCGTTCTGGTTCTGGCGCGGATTGCGGCCCGCATTTGCGCGCGGTGCGTTTTGCGGCGCGCTTTGGGCGGGACGTGCGCCGTTTTGCGCGGCAGCCGGTGCTGCGCCCTGCGTCGGCGCTCCCTGCGCTGCGCCCGGCTCCTTTGCCTTGTTGTGGCGACCGCCCCTGCGGCGGCGGCGCGCGGGCTTTGTCTCGCCTGCGGCCTGCGCCGCGCCCCCTGCGGGTACTGCGGCACGCGTTGCTTCGCTGTTTTCCATGGATGCTCCCTCACTTTTCTCGTTTGCGGCGGTGCGGCGGTGCGCAGCCGTCTTTTCCGCCTGTCCTGTCTGTGCCGTCTGCTGCGTCTGTGCCGCGCGGGCGGTGCGTCCCGCCGGCTGCGGCTGCCGCGCGGCGGCTGCCGGCGCGCGCTGTGCCCGTCCGCCCGTGCCGGCGCTGCTCTCTGTGCGCGGCGCGCGCTGACCGCGCGGCTTTGTCTCGCTTTTGATGACTTCGAAAATCCGCATCGGCCAGTCGTGCTTTGTCACAACAGGAATCTGCGTTTTAATCAGCTTTTCAATGTCGGAGAGGTACGCTTTCTCCTCAAAATCGCAAAAGCTGATGGCGATGCCCTCCTGCCCCGCGCGCGCTGTGCGGCCGATGCGGTGCACATACGTCTCGGGAATATTGGGCAAATCGTAGTTGAACACATGGGACAGGCCGCTGACATCAATGCCGCGCGCGGCGATATCCGTGGCAATCAGCACGCGGATGCGCCCGTCCTTAAACCGGCCAAGCGCGTCCTGACGGGCGTTCTGGCTCTTGTTGCCGTGGATTGCCATGGCCTCGATCCCCTCGTGCGAAAGCTCGCGCACAACGCGGTCCGCGCCGTGCTTTGTGCGGGTAAAGACAAGCGCATTGGTGACTGCGGCGTTTTTGAGCAAGCTCGCCAGCAGATAGCGCTTGTTGCCCTTGTCCACAAAATAAAGGCTCTGATCAATTTTTTCCACCGTTGTGGCGGGCGGCGTGACCATGACCTTTGCGGGGTCGTGCAGCAGCGTGTCGGCAAGCTGCTCAATCTCCCTTGGCATGGTGGCGCTGAACAGCAGCGTCTGACGCTTTGCCGGCAAATATTTGATGATGCGCTTTACATCGTGCACAAAGCCCATGTCCAGCATACGGTCCGCTTCGTCCAGCACAAAGACCTCGATGTCCCCGAGGTGGATAAAGCCCTGCTGAATTAAATCGTTCAGGCGGCCGGGTGTCGCGGTCAGCACGTCAACACCCGCTTTTAGCTTTGCCACCTGCGGGTTCTGGTTGACACCGCCGAAAATAACGCACGGGCGCAGCTTCATATACTTGCCGTAATCGGCAAAGCTCTCGTCGATTTGCAGCGCAAGCTCACGCGTGGGTGTCAAAATAAGCGCGCGGATTGGCCGCTTGCCCGTGCCGCACGCGGGCGAGGTGAACAGCCGTTGCAAAATAGGCATGGCGAACGCGGCGGTTTTGCCCGTTCCCGTCTGGGCACAGCCCAGTAAATCGCGCCCCGCCAGCACGGGCGGGATGGCCTGCTCTTGAATGGGCGACGGCGTTTCGTAGCCGGCATCGTGCGCTGCCTTCAAAAGCGGCGGGATAAGATTAAGCTCGCTGAATGTCATAAAGGATTCCAATCTGTTTTATTCTTGTGTGCGCCGCGCCGGTGTGCTACAATAGCAGCGGCGACAATGCGCGTCAATTTTCGCGCAGAATACGTACACAACTAAGCTTAGTATACCACAAAAAGGGAGAAACCCCAACATGCATCAGATAAAAAAGCTGTTTTCGCGCGAAAATATCCGCTTTTTTGCCGCTTTGAACCTTGGCTTGTTCATTTTGGCGGCGGGAATCCACTTTTTTAAATCGCCCAACCACTTTGCCATGGGCGGCACCTCCGGCATTTCCATCATCGCCGCCACGCTGTGGCCGCAGCTGGATGTGGGCACGTTTATGTTCCTTGTCAACGCCGTTCTGGTGGTGTTCGGGCTTATTTTTCTGGGCGCAAAGTCCATGGGCGTGACCATTTATTCGTCGTTTGCGCTGTCGGCCTTTGTGTCGCTGCTTGGAAAGCTTTGGCCGATGGTGCAGCCGTTCACCTCCGACACGTTTTTGGAGCTGTGCTACGCGGTCATTTTGCCTGCGGCGGGCAGCGCCATCATCTTTAACATCGGCGCGTCCAGCGGCGGCACCGATATTGTCGCCATGGTGCTGGCGCAAAAAACGCATCTTGAAATCGGCAAGGCGCTGCTGCTCAGCGATTTTTTGATCGCGGTCATTGCGGGCGGGCTGTACGGCGTGCGCACGGGGCTGTACTGCGTGCTGGGGCTGCTGGTCAAGGCGCTGCTTGTGGACAGTGCCATTGAGAGCATCAACGTGCGCAAAAAGGTGACGATTGTGTCACAGCGCTCGGATGACATCTGCACGTACATTATGAATACACTGCACCGCGGCGCAACGGTATTTACGGCACACGGCGCATTTTCCGGCGAGGAGGAGCGCGTCATCACCACGGTGCTGAACCGCCGTCAGGCGCTGATTTTGCGAAATTACATCCGCCGCACCGACCCGCACGCGTTCATCACCATTGTGAACTCCAGCGAGACGATTGGCAAGGGCTTTCGCGCAATTTGACCCTCTGCCGCGCGGACGCGCTTTTTGCGGACGCGCTTTGCCCTACGGCGCGCTTTGCCCTGCGGCGCGCTTTGCCCTGCGGCGCGCTTTGCCCTGCGGCACGCTTTTCCGATTTGCGTTTTCCGCTTTTCCGGTTTGCGCGCGTACTCTCTTGCGCCGCCGCATGGTTTGTGGTATGATAATCGGTATTATAAAAATGTTGCCGGAGGTACTTTGAATGGGATTTACAACGCTTGTTTTTCTGGCACTTGGCCTGTCGATGGACGCGTTTGCGGTGTCGGTCATCAACAGTATGTGCTTTGCCGGACTGCGCCGCCGCGACATGGTGCTGACCAGCTTTACATTTGGCGTGTTTCAGGCGCTGATGCCGGTTCTGGGCTATTGGGCGGGCAGCGCGTTTACGGGCGCGATGCGCGCCGTTGACCACTGGCTTGCCTTTGCGCTTTTGGCGTTTATCGGCGGTAAAATGATATGGGATTCTCTGCGCGAGTGGAACGAGCCGGTGCACTGTCCCATCGAGCACTCCTTGAGCGTGAAGCTTGTGCTGACGCAAGGCGTTGCCACCAGCATCGACGCGCTGGCCGTGGGCGTGAGCCTTGCGGCGCTGAACGCAAACGTCTATTCCACGGCGCTGCTCATCGGCGGTGTTACGTTTGTGTGCTGTCTGCTG
Organism: Ruthenibacterium sp.; assembly: GCA_036642215.1. Taxonomy (GTDB): domain Bacteria; phylum Bacillota; class Clostridia; order Oscillospirales; family Ruminococcaceae; genus Ruthenibacterium. The sequence continues at coordinate 4,155 of JAVXUG010000067.1, read as the reverse complement.
GGGCACTTTCTGGGCAAAAAGCTCGGCGGGCTGTTCAGCAACTGGGCACAGATTGCGGGCGGCGCAGTGCTGATTGGCATTGGCATTAAAATTTTGTGCGAGCATTTATGGGGCTGAGGCAATTTTGCCTTGCCGCCCCACTCTCTGTTTGAAAGCAGCCGTTTGACACCGAAAAGGCACGTCCCTAGCAGCATTGTACCGCTGTTTGGGACGTGCCTTTTATCTTTTTTTGATCGCAGCGCCTGCTGTCCGACAAGCCTTACGCCGCCGGCGCAGCCGCGCTGCTGTCGGTCGCCTCCGGCGTGACGGGCGCGTTTTTGTCCATTTGCACGCTGCCCTTGCGGTCAGCACCCACAACGCCAAGATAGGTCTTGCCCGTGTTGATGGGAAGCTCTTTTCCCTTTTCGTCAAGGATGGTCAGCGGCGTTTCGGGGTTGCCCTTTTTCCACGTAACCGGCTCGTACTTGCCGCCGTACACATAAAAGCCCGTGCCGGAGCCAAGGTTAAAATCGCTGCAATAGTTGTCCTCTTTCATGCCAATATCGGCAAAGAGAATCAACACATTTTTAAAGGCGAGCTGCTCGCCCTCCTCGTCGCGGTGCTCCGCGCCGTAGGCGAGCTTTGTGTACAAACCGCTGTCGGCGCTGTACACAAATTCCACTTGATTTGCGTCGGAATATTGAAAGATGACATCGGGCGCGTCCCCTGCCGCCGGCGTGCGCGCAGCGGCATCCGCCGCCATAAAGTTGACCAGCGGGAAGCTTTTTCCGCTGGCGGCAAGCTGCTCGTGCTCAATGCCCGTCGCAATATGCGCGGCATCCGTGTACCAGCAGTGCTCGCTTGCGCGCGTCGTGGCGCGCGCGTCATCAAACAAAAACGCCGCCGTGCCAAGATACCGCCCGTCAATGGTCTGATAGGCATAGGTGTTCAGCAGATTGGACGCATAGATGCTGGTGCCGATGTGCACCACAATGGCATTCATCGGAATGGCAAATTGAAGATGCTGGTCGCGCGCAGAGCGCACGCTGCCTACCTGCGGCACCGCCGCAGCATCCGAATACAGCGCCATCAAGCGTGTAATGCCGCCCTCCGTCACCATCTCGATGACGGCCTCTGCGTTTGCTACACCGCGCTGCGGCAAAGCGCTTTGCGCGTTGTTCACCATGACGGCAACAGGGCGGCGGCCGGCGGCGACCCCGCTTGGCAAGGCTTCGCCCGTCAGCGGGTTATAGTTCAGCTCCTCCGCGTTTGCAAACACGTCCACAAAGGCGTTTTCCGAGCTTGCGGCATCCGGCTTTTTTTTGCCGCACGCAGTCAGACTAAGCGCGAGCACAAGCGCTAAAATAAGCGCAGTGATTCGTTTGATAGGAATCATCTCCTTGTTATTCATCCGTCACAGTCGTGCTTGCTGCGTTCGGGTCCACTGTGACTTCCTCTGTACCGTTCGCGGCAGCCTCTGTCGCATAATAGGTGAACGCTGTCGCCATATCAAGGTCAACCACGCTCAAATAGGTTTTTCCGGGGTTGATGGGCACGTCCGTCTCGTTGCCGAACTTGTCGAGGATGCGCAGCACGCCCTGCGGCGAGCCTTTGACCCAGCGGATCGCCTCGGCCTGACCGTTGCAGAAGTAATAGCCCACGCCGCCGCTGGTCAAATCGACCTGCTGCAAATCCTTTACCTCGTGGCCGGGATAGACGTGGATATCGGTGAACAGCACCAGCACATTTTTAAAGCTGAGCTGCTGGTCGTTGTTGGCATCCACGGTGTCATGTACGCCGCCCTTGGCAAGGCTGTACTGGCTCATCTTATACTTGCTCTCGGCAGCATCGTAGGTAAAATAGGTGCGGTAGCCCTCCGAGTGCTTGATGTCGATTTTATAGGCCGCCGCATTCGCGCCGTCCTTGTCGCCGGTCAGTGCGCGCTCCGGCTCGTCATAATTGACAAAGTTGAAGAACGTGCTGGTATAGGTGCGGTTTGCATCCTTGTCCGCATCAATAATTCCCTCAAGCTGCTCGGCCTCGGTATAGGCGGTGTGCTCACTGGCACGCCCCTCGGCCTGGCGCGCTTCGTCGCGTTTGAAGGTGTAGTGGTCAAGGTTGATGTCAAGGTCATCGTAGGCGTAGTTTTTTCGGTATTCGCCCTGCACAACGGATTCCCCGATGTGAATGTACAGCGGCTGGAACGGGAGAACCAATTGGAAAAACTGGTCGCGCGCAGAGCGAATCGGCCCGATTTTCGGGATTTTGGTGTAGTCGGAAAACAGCGCCATAAAGCGTGTAATGCCGCCCTCTACCATAATTTCCACCAGCACGTCGGCCTCGCCGATGCCCCACTGCGGGCGGGCATTCTGTTTGGCGCTGCCGGAGATATTGTTGACCATCAGCGCGGCAAAGCGCTTTGTCTGGGGATAGATTTCTGCCTTTTCGCCCGTCAGGACGTTCGGCTCATAGGGGATGACCGGCTCCTCCGGAACAGAAACGCTGGCGGGGGCGGAGGAGGAGGTTGTGTCCGGCTTTTTGCCGCAGGCAGTTGCCATGGTCAGCGTCATAACAAGAATCAGCGCGATGGCCAATAGTTTTTTCATGTGCAAAGTCTCCTTATTCCTATCTTAGTTACTGGATTTTCAAATATTTGTATTTATCTAAACCCACCACGGCCACATAGGTGGTGCCGGGGTTGATTTCCACATAAGCGCCCCCGTCGGGGGCAAGGATGCACAGCGGCTGTTCGGGCAGCCCCTTTTGCCAGCGCACCGGCTCGCACCGCCCGCCGGAGAGGTAATAGCCTGTGCCGCCGGACAAATCGACGTGTGCCAGCACGCCGTCGGGATATTTTCCAATGTCGGCAAACAGCACAAGCACATTGGTAAAGCTGAGCACCTTGCCGGTATTGGCATCTATCTGCGGCGCGTCAAACTGCTCTTTTTCGTACAGGCCGGTTGCTGCGTTAAACGCAAGCGAGGTGCTGTCATAGCTGGAAAAGCGGATGTCCACCCTATTTGCCATGCCGCCCGAAAGTCTGCGCGGCGCGCCGGCATACGGCACAAACTGAAAGGCAGGCAGCGGGCGCTCAAGCTCTGTGGACAGGCCGTAAGATTCAGCCGCGCCCGAAAACAGCGCGCCGTTTGTGAACCAGCAGTGCTCGATGGCGACGGTGGCGTTGCGGTCCGCGTCCAGTTGAAGCGCGCCCGTCTCATAATAGCCGTTCACGGATTTGTCGCCGTAGTGATAAATTTCCAGCAAATCGCTTGCGTAGGTGGAGCCGCCCACATGCAGCAGCATCGCGCCAAGCGGGATTGCCATTTGCACATGCGCGTCGCGCGCGCTGCGCACCGGCCCGACCTCCGGCAGCTTTGTGTAGTCCGCATAGATTGCCAAAAGCCGCGTGATGCCGCTCTCCGCCACCATCTCGTACACGATGGCCGCGTCCGACACGCCGCGCTGCGGCAGCGCCACACGCACATTGTCCAGCATCACCGCCAGCGGCCGCCGCGGGGAATGCACGCCCACGTCCCCCTTTGCACCAAGCGGCAGACCCGTCAACGGGCAGATTGCCGCGGGCAGCGTCATGGGCGGCAGAGCCGCCTGCGATGCCGCCCCCGCAAACGTCGAGACAGGCAAAAGCTCCCCCGCCCCCGCCATCTGCGCCCCTGTGCCCACAGCACAGCCCGCGCCGCCAAGCAGCAGCACGCAGCAACACAACACACCCGCAAGGCTCCGCATCGCGCACACCTCGTTTTTCCTGCACGCGCACCGCACGGCGCGGCACGAACTTTGCGCAGAACTATACTTATACACTATATCTTTTTTGCGGTCATTTGTAAAGTGGGCGGCAAGATTTTCCGCACGTTTTCCGCACGTTTTTTCCCTGCTGTGCAGGGGAGGGCGCTATTTCAGACGCAAAGCACGCGCTTTGTGCATGCTTTGTGAAATTTTCACAGCTTTCGCAATTTTACAGGAATTTTGCAAAAGCTATTGACAAGCCGTCGCTGCGCTGTTACAATAATTTAGCGTCTTGACGGCGCTATACGAGCCATTAGCTCAGTCGGCAGAGCACCTGACTTTTAATCAGGGTGTCCGGGATTCGAATTCCCGATGGCTCACCACGTCGAAACACCCCTGTATGGCATCGCTTTTGCTTTGCAAAAGCTCACG
>JAVXUG010000066.1:7068-10501 GCA_036642215.1 Ruthenibacterium sp. | reverse complement strand
GTCAGCGTCATGCCGGTGTCGGCACTTTGCAGCGCAGCGGCAAGGTCGGCGCGCTGCTGCTCAAGCTTTGGCAAAAGCGCATAAAACTTTGTCAGAAATGCCGTGTCCTCCGGATGCAGCACCAGCGTGCCGACGGCAGTCCCGTCGCGCACCACAGGCAGCGTCAGTGCCCCTGTATCAATGGCAATGGTTGGTTTTTTTGTCATAGTGCTCCCTTTTTCCCTTCCCTTTGTTGCGGCCGCCGCCGCGCCGCCCGTGCACAATGCTGCACAGGCGGCGTTCCTCGGCGCGCCGCAAAGCATCTTTTGCTTAAACCGTGGCGGTAAATGCCTTTGTGGTGGGATTAAACGTGCCCTGCACGCCATCGCCCTGCAAATTCAGCGTAAACGACAGCTTTGTGCTCTCGCCGCCCGCGCCGCCAAATTCGTCAATCTGCACCGCGCAGGTGTTTTTTTCGGCGGGATAAGCGTTGCTCACCGCGTCCTTATAAAGGTACACAAGCAGACATTCCGTCACGCAGTCGCTCAGAATTTTGCGCTTCACGCGGATGGAATCCACAAACTCGAACACCTCGTCGCCCGCCAGCGCGGTCATGGGTGTTTCGATGGTGGGCTTGTAGCTTTCGATGTCCGTAGTCCCGCTGTTCTGGTTGATAAAAACAGCCTCGCTCGTCTGCGGGTTATAAGAGATGCTCATCTCGGTCACGCCGTCGCCGATCAGCGACCAGGTGGGCGTTGTCCCTGCGGGGGTTGTGTTCAAAAACGCCGCGAATTGCGAGCGTTTGATTTTAGTTTTTCCTGCCATATTGTTCCCCTTCCTTTTTATCCTGTGATTCGATCAAGCTGCGAAATTCTTCTGCCCGGCTTTTTTGCGTTTGACAAGCCCTTTGCCGCTGGGCAAAAGAACAATGCAGCAGCGCCACTGTAGCCGGTTTTGGCTGCCGCGCGGGGCGATTCTATGTGCCGGCCTTAGCCGATGCACACATACAATTGCAATATGAAATCACATTGCCTTGCGCTCAGCGCACCTCGACCCACAGCGGAACGCGCCAAGTGCAGCGCCCGCTGTCATCAAGGCTTGTCGTCTGCACGCCGCCGCAATGTAAATCCTGCAGGCTGCCCGTGTCATCCGCCTGCGCGGCGGGAAGCGGCGCGGCGTTTAGCTGCGCGCACAGCATTTCGCACAAGCTTTGCGCGGTCGCGCGCTCGCTCTGCGTCAGCAGCACGGTGCGAAAATACAGCGCATAAGCGCGCACGGCGGTGCGGCTGCCCGCAATATCACATTCCGCGCGCTGTTCGCCCTCATCGCACAGCGTCAGCACTGCATCCGCCCCGGCGGGACCCAGCAGCACACCGTTTGGCGCAAGCTGCCGCGCCGCCGCCATCGTGCCGATGTGCGCCGCAAGGGTCTGTAAAAGGCTCATATTTTTTCCTTTCCTGCATCGCTGCAAAATCCGATCCGCTGCGGGATGCGTTGTTGGATCACAACGGAACGGATGGTAGCTTTTCTTGAACGCTTGAGACGTTGCCGGAACCCCCCTTGCGGGGCGATTCTTTGTGCCGGACAACGACGATGCACAAGAGCCATGCGAAATCACCTTGCTCTATGCGCTAGCCTGCGGCTATGGCGCAGAACAGCATTTTGACAAATGCGATCCGCGCTACAGCACAGCGCCCGTTTGTGACCACAGACGACCCGCGCCCGCAACAAAATGATGCAGCGCACTGCCCGCGCCATTTTCCGTCACAGAGCTTATTTTCCAGCCGCCGTGCCGCCCAAGCGATGCGCTGAGCGGCGTGCCGTCATCCGGTGCCTCCCCGCGCACAAATACATCGCCCGGCTGCAGCGTAAAATGTCCCGCGCGCTGGGCATCTGTCATTGCGTTCCATGCGTTCGGCGCAAGATAGCTGCCGCACGCCTCAATCGGAAGCATCAGCTGTGCGCGATCCACTGCGTTTGCCAGCGCGCGCGCCGCCGTCTCACCGCAAAGCTCCCCTATTTGCACGCCCGTCAGCACGGCGCGCACAAAGGTGTCGCCGCCCGCCGCACCGCTGCGGCAAAACAGTGTCACGGTGTCGTTAAACACGCGCGCACCCCCTGTACAGCAGATTGGTACCCCCAAGATACAGCGCCTCCGCCGCGCAGATTTGCCGCGTATGTTCCTTGTCCGAAACGGGCGCGTAGCGGCGGCTCCAGCTGCCGACCGTCTCTCCCGTCAGCACACCCCCCTGCGCTTTGCGCAGCTGTGCGGCATACAGCAGCTCCGCCACGGCGCACACCGCGCGCCGCACTGCATCCGTCTGCGCGGCATCGGTGACGGCAGTGCCCGCATCCGCAGCGGCCTTTGCCGCCGTCAGCACCGCTGCGCTGCGCCCGGCGGTGTCCGCGCAAAGCCGCTCCCCGGCGCGCATCGCCCACACGGGAAACGCCGCGTCCGGCACCTGTGTGCCGCCGTATACATCCTTATAATAAAGCGTTGTCACCACGGCGTTCACCGCCTTTCTTACACCTCGGTGTGGCAGTACACGCCCGCCTTTTTATTGGCGTACACATCGGCAACGCCCACGCTGCGGTAGCCGTACTTCCACGCGTCCGCCTTTTGGTTTGCCTCCGGCGTGATGATTTTCGGTGCGACATGCTTTTCAAACTGAATGACCGCGGGCTTGTGCGCCACCATAAAATGCAGCTTTTTGCCTGTGCCCGCAAAGCCGCCGTCCTCCTGTCCCGCGCTTACGCCGTCGCGCTGGGTAATGCCCGTATAAAAGCGGCTCTGCGGCACCTTGGTGATGCTGGCAAAGCCCGCAAGCACCGCGCGCGAGGCAGAGGTGTCCATGTCCTCCACCAGCGCGAGCAGCGCCGGCAGAATGAACAGATGACGATCCTCCGGCGGCACCTCTGCGTCGTCCATGGCGTTCATGGCAACGCGCAGCGCGGCGATGACATCCTTGCCGGCGGCAAGCGCGCCGGCAACTTTTGCAACGCCGGCCTTGGAGGCATACTGCGCAAAGCGATAGGCATCCAGCTCCGGCGCGACGCGCGTGCGGATAAATTCGCCCGCAAGACGACCAAAGGCAAGCCCCGCTGTCTCGGCGTTGTCCATATTGTCCACGCTGAACATACGCCCGCGGTCAAAGCCGCACTGTACGGTTTCACTTGTCATGGTCACGTCGCCGGCAGCATAGCCGTCGTTGCGGCTGTATGCGCCAAGTCCCTGCATGGTCAGCATGGGCACAATCAGCTCGTTTGCGGCGGCACCCTCGCGGCACAGCTCGGTCGCGCCGTCCAGCTTTGCCGTCAGCGATGCCGCTGCATATACCTCGTCCAGCATGGGTACGTATGCTTTTGCAAGTGCAATAGTGTTCATAAAATTCTCCCTTTCTCAACTTGTGCGTTTGTGTGTTGCTTGTTTGACGGACGGAACGCACGGATTTTT
>JAVXUG010000066.1:4904-6968 GCA_036642215.1 Ruthenibacterium sp. | reverse complement strand
CCGCGCTTTTCCGATGCCTTTTGCGCCGTGCCTTACAGCCCGAACGCGTGGCGCAGCGCGCCGTTTGCCACGCCGATATCGGCGCTTCCGGTCGGGCGCACCGCTGTCTGCACAAGAACCGGCGCCTTCGGGTCCGGCTCTTGTAAAAACGCGGCAGGGTCAGCGGCGCGGTACTGTGCGGCAAAATCTTCAAACCCCGAAAACGCCCCGTTCTCCACGGGCAAACCTGCGGCTCTCAGCTCCGCCGCAAAGGTCTTTTTCGCGCTTTCGCTGCTGAACACAACGCCGCGCAGCGCGTTTTCCTCCGCCGCGCCGTAGCTTACCTCCGCTGCCTGCTCACGCAGCGCGCCAAGGTCCGTCTCGTACTTTTGCTGCCACTCCTGCACAGCCGCTTTGTGCTTTTCCACATCGCGCCCGTGCAGAGCCATCAGCTTGTCCACTGTCTCGGCCGCAAGGCCAAGCTCTGCCAATTCTTCCCGTTTCATTTTTTTCCTCCTGTAACACAATCATTAACATGGCTGCACCATGATCAGGCTTGTTTATTTCCGAGCAAAATTGCGTGCATTTTTTGCTCCACGCAACTCCTCGGCATGTTTTTGCGCCGTCGTGCTCTTTTCCGCCGCTCCCGTTTTATCGTCGGCTTGCTTTGCGGCGGCGTTTTCATCGTCTGCCTTTTTCGTGTCCGGCAATATTTTTTTTGCTGTGCCCTCCGGCTCCCGCTCGGCGGCTTTTGTCGCTTCGGCGGCACGGCGGCGCGCCTCGCTCTCGCTCTCGCCGTAAAAGCGCATACGATACTCCCACCACGCCGCCGCACCGTCGCGGCAGTCGGCGCGCATGGCCTCGCGCTCGGCGGCGGTGTCGGTCGCAACCGCATCGCCAAAGCTGAACGATGCTTCATAGGCACCCTGCGGCGCAAGCCGGTACAGCGACGCATACAGATCCATCACGCGCACCAGCTTTGTCAGGGCAAGGGCAAGGCTTTTCTGCATATCGCACACGGCAGAATAGCTGCGCTGACGGCTCATCTTAATTTCCTCGGCTGTTTTTTCCACCTGCTGCACATTGCTCAGCGTGCCATAGGATAAATAGCAGGCAAATTCGATGCGCCGCAGCAGATTTTCAAGCCCGTTGAACAGGCTTTCATCGCGGATGACGGGGCTGAACACGCTGTAAAGATCGCCGCCGTCGCCATGGTCGATGCCAAGCTCACGGAACAGACGCTGCGCCGTGCGCGGCAGCCGCGTGCGGCCGTCCTCGGTCAGCACCGCGCCCACGCTTGCGTCCACAGCAAGCTCACTGCCCTCGTACTCCCACAAAATGCGGCTGTACTGGCGGTCGGCCTGCTCGATCAAATCTGCCGCGCGGCTGTAAGCGGACACGCCCGCGGGCGAGGATGGGTCAAGCTGATTGGCAAACGGCATTTTAAACACCGCGAACAGCGGTCCGTCCGGCGCGGTGCCGTCGGCGCAGCGCACCATCCATTCGGGCGCAAGCGCCGCCCACTGCGGCACCGCCGACAGCCGCACCGGTGCGCCCAGCGCACCGCGTGTCGCGGAGTAAAACGCGCTGTTTTCCACACGACATCCCTCCGGCAGCATCGTGTGGCGCTCAAACCGCGTGTACCAGCCCTCCGGCCGCGCAAGCTGTTCTAAAAACACCGCGCCCGTCACCTCGCCCGCGCCGTCCCACTGCGTGGGAATATAACCGTCCGCGCGCACAAAATCAACGCAGAGCCGTCCGTTTGCCACATAGGGCTTCATCACAAGGCTGCCGCCCGCAACGGCATATTCGCACTGTGTGCGCAGCACGCGCAGCACCTCGTCCAGTCGCGCCTGTAAAAAATCAGCGCGCGCAGTCTGTAAGCCCTGCGGCTGCGGTGCGGTTGCCGCGCCAAATGCGGCGCTTTTTTTTGCAGCGGAGTCCCTCGCCTGTGCAGCGGTTTTTGTCGCAGCGGTCTGCGCTGCGTCCCCGCCCGCCGTGCCGTCCTTTTGCGTGCCGCCGATGCCCACCGCGCTCGCCGTGTGCGCCGCCGTGCCGCCTGTGCCTTGCGCAAAAGCATCCGCG
>JAVXUG010000066.1:2382-4804 GCA_036642215.1 Ruthenibacterium sp. | reverse complement strand
TCCGGCGCACAGACGCGTCCCGTCTGCTCCACCGTGACAAGCCGCGCCAGCTCGCCCGCCACGGCACACGGCAGATTCAGCGACTGCACGCTGCCGTCCAGCAGCCACGGCGCTTTGCCGCAAAATAAATCCATCCATTCGCGCGCCGCACGCAGCATGCCGTCCGCTGCCTCTTTTTCGGTCTGCGTCAAGGTTGTCTCGCCCAAAAGCATGTGTTTCATCCTCTCCCATAACGTTTGCAAGCTCATTTACTGCCCCTTTCGTCTCCACACCGGATACAGCGCATAGCGCACCGCGTCGATGGCGTGATTGTCGCGGTCGGGATACCCCTCCGTCACCTCGCCCGCCGCGTCTCGCTCATGCTCGTACTCGGTAAATTCCCGCGCCGTACGCGGACAGCGCGCCGGGTCTATGACAATGGCCGCAAGGCTTGCCAGCCATTTCATGCTGTATGCCACGCTGCCCGCACCCTTGCCGACGGCGCGGCACAAAAGACCCGCCGCGCGGAAATCCGCCACGCTTTTCGGCTCGGCGCTGTCGGCCCATACGCTGCCTGCCGCCGCGCCCTTGTTCCGGCACAGCGCCGCCGTCTCCGCATTGCTTTTGCGCACGGCAAAAATCTCGTCAAACAAATACAAAACCCGACGTGCCGCGTCAAAGTGCGCCTTGACAAACACAAACGGGTCGGGGAAATAGCCCCAGTCCACGCCCATGTACACGCGGTCAAACGCTTTAATTTCCTCCTCTGTCAGCGCGCGCCGCTGCACGTTGGCAAACACCTGCGCCCCCACGCCCACCGCCTGCCCCAGATATTCGTGCCGCCACGCCGTCTCATCCTGCGTGCGCAGCGCCTCGGCCTCGGCAAAAAACTGCTCGCCCAACCACGCGCGCGGCACGCTGCGGTAGTCCCCGTGATGAAACAGCGTATCGGCGCGCGGCGCGGCGGTCAATTCGCGGTTGGTCCAGTGGGCGGGGCGCACGGGCGGGTTGCTTGTCTCAAAATTCCAAAATAGCGCCCCGCCGCGCATTGTGCTTTGCAAAATACTGCGCAGCTCCGCGCGCGAATCAAACTGATCCTTCTCCTCAAAATGTGTCACGCCGATGTAGCCGAACGGCATTTTCAGCGACTTGATTTTGGCTCTGTCGTCCGCGCCGCGAAACAAAATGCGCTGCCCCGTCGCACGGCAAATCAGCTCCGGCGGCGCGGTGCGCTGCTCGTATTCGCAAAGCACGCCCAGCATATCCGCCGTCCACACATACTGCCCGTAAACGCTGTCGCGCAGCGTGCCCGCCACCTTGCGCAGCACCAGCGCGTGACAATCGGGATGCTTTTTCAGCAGCAGCAAAACCTCAATGGCAACAAAGGTGCTTTTACAGCTTCCGCGTCCGCCCGTCAGCAGATAATGCACATGCCCGTGCGACTGAATATCGCGATGCACCGCGTAAAACGAGGGTGCAATCTGCGCGGTCAAGCGCTGCTCCAGCAGGGTCTGCGCTGCCCTTGCGCCCGTCGATGGCTTTTGCCTTTTTAACGCCTTTGCAGGCGGGCACAGGCACGGCGGCGGTGTGCCGCACGACACATCGCCTTGCTCCGAATGCAGGCTTTCGTCCGTGTGCTGCTCTGCCTTGTTCCCTAAGGGCGTATCGGCTGCAGACGGACGCTTTGCCGCCGCGCTCTTTTTTTTGATGCTCTGCGCTGTTTCGGCTTTTTCAGCGGCGTGCTGCTTCCCAGTGTGCTTTCTCGGCATTTCATCCGCAGGCGGCACCGCCGCACCCCGGTCTTTTTTCTCACTGCACATCCCGCGCCGCCTGTTTCCCGATGGTGCCCGCACGGTCCGCCGTCTTTTCGCCGCTTGCCTTGCCGTTTGCGGGGTTCACCGCCGCCGCAATTTCCGGCTGCGCGCTTTGGCACTCTGCCGCCGTCCCCGCACCCTCCGCCGCCCTCCCGCACTGCGCCGGAATGTCATCCACAATCACCACCGGTTCGGTCGGCACCTCCTGCGCCGCATCGCCCCATTTTTCCGGCATACGCGCTTTCAGCCACAGCGCAATGGCCGAATATTCGGGCGGCACATATTTTTCCACTTCAACCACCTGTACGCTTTCCGCCTCCCGTATTTTTTTGCCCGCCTCGCTGTATTCCACCGTTTTCAGCTTATAGGTGTCCTGCTGCGTATAGGTGTAGCCTGTCGCCTTGCGCAACAAAGCCTGCTCCACCTCGCCGTTGATGCGCGCCTGTGCAGCGGGTGGCTTTCGGCCGCTGCACCGCGTTGCTTTGCTTGCTGTTGTCCCCGCCAGACGCTGTCCCTCCTCTCGCTTTGCGCCGCCGCATTTTGCGCCGCCGATCGGCAGAAATCCCGTGGCTTTAGGCGTACCGCACGTTAATGCATGCCGCGCACCCCAGCATCTCGCCGTCGTCGCT
>JAVXUG010000066.1:0-2282 GCA_036642215.1 Ruthenibacterium sp. | reverse complement strand
ATTTTATGCGTTATACTGTTACTAAGGTCGCAGGGTTTTTCGTCTTTTCCGATCTCCGGCTCTTTCACGCATGGATCGCGGCTTCCCGAAGGATAAAAACGAGCCTCATCCTTGCACGAAATCGCCTACCGCAAAGAATACGGGATGCGTTATGCTCTTATTTTATTCCATTGCTGTCGGTACCCTGCCTCTTTGAAATAGAATGTGCGTCATCAAAAAGCGCATGGAGGTTATTATGGAACGGAACGAAACAATCGGCACACGGATGCAGCAGCGGCGCACTGCGCTCGGGCTGACCCTGCAGCAGGTGGCAGATGCCGCAAGCATCACCAAATCCGCCGTGTCGCGCTATGAGCGCGATGCGTTTCACACCCCGCGCGAGGTCGTTATCGCCGCCATTGCGGCCGCGCTGCACGTGTCGCCCGCGTGGCTGATGTGCCGCACCGACGACCCATCCTCCCCCGCAGGTGCCGCCATCAGCGATGCGGAGCTTAAATTTGCGCTGTTCGGGGGCAGTGCCGGCGTTACCAATAAGCAGTTTGAAGAAGTAAAGCGTTTTGCCGCCTTTGTAAAGGAGCGTGATAGGCATGACGACAACTGAGCTGTACCAGTATGCGGCGCAGCACGACGTGCAGGTTTATTTTTTTCCGCTGCCGGAAACGGGCAGCCTTTCGCTGCCCGTGGGGGAGGTATGCTGCATCGGTATTGATTCAGCCCCCATGACGCAAAGCGAGGAGGGCGTGCGGCTTGCGCACGAGCTGGGTCATTGCCGCTACGCAGGTTTTTACAGCCGCAGTGCGCCTTACGAGGTGCGTGAGCGCATCGAGCACAAGGCAGAGGTATGGCAAATTAGAAAGCAGGTGCCGCTGGCAGAGCTGCGCGCCGCTTTGCGCGACGGCTGCACCGAGCTTTGGCAGCTGGCAGAGCAGTTTGAGCTGCCCGAAAAAGAGATGGAAAAAGCGCTGTTTTATTATAAAGAGACGCTGGGGGTCGCTTTGTAGTGTCGTGCTACAAAAACCATACCTCCGCGCAGGTGGTGGATACTGCCACCGCGCCCGCAGACAGCGCGGTCATTACGTCCTCTTTATCGCTGATCAGTCCGCCCGCAATGATGGGGCGCTGCAATTCCGCCGTCAAGCGCCGAATGATTTTCGGCATCAGACCGGGCAAAATTTCGATAAAATCGGCCTCGCTCTGCCGGTCAGCCTTGCGGATATTCTCAAGCGCGAGCGAGTCCAGCACAAAAAAACGCTGCACTGTTGCAAGTCCGATGTGCTTTGCGTAGCGAATCAATGCGGGCTTTGTGGAAATAATGCCGTCGGCGCGCGTTGTCTTGGCAATAAAATCCACCGCCGCCTCCTTCGCCGCAAGGCCCTCCAGCAGATCAAGATGTACAAACACCACCTTGCCCGCCTGCTTTGCCTCCGATACAATCCGCGCGATATCGTTCACCGTCCCATACAAAATGAACACGATTACGCTCTCGCACATCAGGCATCGCTGCAGCCCCGCATCATTCTTTACCGCGGCCACCACGGGCGTGCATTCCAAGCTGTCGAGCATCTCTTTTCTGTCCATCTGTCGTCCTCACCTTTTTTCACTTTTTTACAAAAATTTGCGCATCGCACTGTGCATTTTATCGGCGGTGCGCGGAGCTTGAACGTGCATGCAGACTGCGCGATTCACCGGAGCTGAGCGGCAAGCCTGCACTGTTTTTTGTATTGACGTACTGCGGCGTTTTTGCTATAATAGAAAAGCTGCAAAGGCGGCGGTGCATTCCTCCGGCGCTTTCCGTTGCCGTATGTAAAGAGATTGTACACGATCGGGAAGTTTTCGTCAATTGCCGCTTGACATTCCCTGTATTCATGCAGTTTTGCGAGTTTTACAAATTTATATTTTTTCTGAGTTCTCTCCGAAAGTTCTCTCATTGATCTGAGGGACTTTCGGCCAGATATATTGGGAGCGGTATCGAAGTGGTCATAACGGGACTGACTCGAAATCAACTCGGTCAGGTGTCCACCCTATCCCCACAAACCCGCATAAACAAAGGGCTTGTACTATCTCGGAAAGCTGGAAAGTTGAGCCAACGCTCACAGCTTGCTCACAGTTATCCAAACAAGTAAATAGTTGATTTTTCGTCGGGAAACCGACCTAAAATATATACGGAGAAGTATCGAAGTGGTCATAACGGCCCTCACTCGAAATACTCCGATGTTTTTGGTAGTAGCACACTTCAAAACCCAGCAACCATGCGGGTTTGCACAGGTTCTAATTTCATATTT
>JAVXUG010000065.1:0-10688 GCA_036642215.1 Ruthenibacterium sp. | reverse complement strand
GCCCTAAGGCTTTCATCAAAATTTTTTTAAACTGACTCTACTGCAAAAACGCCCCGCAGAGACAAGCCTGAAAAGCTGTCTTTGCGGGGCGTTTCACTTTTATTTTTTCACGGTCGGTTTTGATGCATCAGGGCTTGGGCTGCTGCTCTGTATGCTGCGTCTGCTCGTTTTGCTGCGCCGCATCATACTGCGCGGGCTGAGCCGCCTGTCCCTTGTCGCCCTGCCGCACCGTTGCTGTCGGCGCGGAGCATACGGCGGGGCGCTTTGCCATTGCCTTTCGCACGATGCTCACCGCGACAAGCGCAATGCCTGCAAGCACAAGCAGCACCAGCAAGGTGGGCAGGAAATAAATAGCGCCCACCGCAAAATTCTGTACTCCCCTGCCGAAATTACGCCAGCTTTCCCGCACTGCCGCACCGACACGGTTGCCGAAGGTGTCCTTCAGCTCTGTAATGTGCTTTACCTCCCGCACCCGCACGGTGACGGTGCAATAGGACACCAGATTGTCAAACGTGCGCTGCTGCGCTGTGTAGCTCTCAATGCGATACTGCACATCTGTCAGCTGCTCTTGAATGGCAAGCAAGGTCTCCAGCTCGCCCGCCTTCTCCATCATCGTGAGCAAACGCTCCTCTTGCAGCTTCAAGCTGCTGATACGCGCTTCAATATCAACGTATTCCGCAGTGATATCCTGTGTGTTCTCCTGCTGCATTGTCACATTGCCCGCATCGCCCAGCGCTTTCAAAAAAGCGCTGTATCTGTCCGTCGGCACACGGTAAACAAAGGTTGCATTTCGCGTTGCGCCCTCGTAAGTATCATTTTCCAGCGACGTGCTGGACACATAGCCCTGCGCCGCGGCAAGTGCTGTGTTCAGCGCCTGTAGCGTCGCGTCAAAATCCAGTGCTTCGATGTCAAGCGTGCTGTCATAGATAATTTTACGCCCGTCCTGTGCCAATTGCTGCTCTGTCAATGCGCTTCCCTCAGCCGCACCCGTAACCTTGTTTTCACTGTCAGCCTTGGGTGCCGCTGCGCCGTCATAGCCGGCTTCCCCTGATGCCATCTGCATTGCCGGCGCTGAATTTGCGCTCTGTTTTACAGCAGAGGCTCCTCCGCATGCAGTATAAAACACCGCCACTGCACAAATCAAAAAAATTGCAAGTAATCGTTTCATCGCCTTTTTCCTCCTTGCGGCAGCTTTTGCACTGCCCGACCAACCGCAGCCGCTTTGGCGGGTCGCGGTTCTGTTTTGCGCCTTTTCACTGTAACAAGCGCTCTTATTGTGTATACGCATAGCATAGCAAAAACATTGCATGGATGCAAACAATATTCTTGCTTGACAGCGTTACGTTTTGTGTTATACTACGTTTAGACGTTCATCTAAACGAACGCCTTGCAATTTTAAAAACGCAAAAAAGAAGGGGCAACACTATAATGTTACAAATTACGCATTTTTCAAAAACATATTCCGGAGGAAAACGTGCAGTTGATGACATTTCGCTCACCGTACACGAGGGAGAAATTCTTGGCTTTATC
This sequence comes from Ruthenibacterium sp., assembly GCA_036642215.1. Lineage (GTDB taxonomy): Bacteria > Bacillota > Clostridia > Oscillospirales > Ruminococcaceae > Ruthenibacterium. Next base: position 9,158 of record JAVXUG010000065.1, on the reverse strand, counting down.
GGGCCGAACGGCGCGGGAAAAACAACGACCTTGCGCAGTATTGCGGGAATTTTGGATTTTAGGGAGGGTGAAATTACCATAGATGGGCATTCCATCCGCACAGAGCCGATTGCCGCAAAGCAGGTCACCGCATTTTTGCCGGACAACCCCGATTTGTATGAATTTATGTCGGGAATTAAATATCTGAATTTCATTGCTGATATTTACAGCATTTCTGCGGAGGATCGCACAAAGCGCATTCAAAAATACGCCGATGCCTTTGCGCTGACCGGCGTGCTTGGCAGCAGCATCTCCAGCTACAGCCATGGCATGAAGCAGAAGCTGGCGTTGATTTCCGCTTTGCTCCGAGCGCCAAAGCTGCTGATTCTTGATGAGCCGTTTGTCGGACTTGACCCGCAGGCCGCCTATGTGATGAAAAATTTTCTGCATGAGCTGTGCGCCGACGGCGGGTCTGTTATTTTTTCCACGCATGTGCTGGATGTTGCGGAAAAGCTGTGCGACACCATCGCCATTATCCGCGGCGGAAAGCTGGTTGAAATTGGGAAAACCAAGGATATTGTAGGAAACCAAAGCCTTGAAAGTGTCTTTTTAGAGCTGGCCGAGGAGGCGGAAAAAGATGCATAAATTTTGCGTTTTACTGGGTGTCAGCTTGCAGAGCATGCTGCAAACCTTTTCGTTCGGGCGCGGCAAAAAACGCGCAGCCACCGGAATTGGCGCGCTGATTTTCATCGGAGCGATTGCGCTGTATCTGTCCGGTATCTACAGCTTTGTGATGGCGGACGGTCTGCGCGCCTATCACCTGTTACATTTTTTAATTCCGTTTATGTCTATCATAGCCTGTTTGATGGCGCTGATGCTTACGCTGTTTGGGGCAAGCAGCGTCGTGTACGGCAACCGCGACAGCGATTTGCTCCTGTCCCTGCCCATCAGCGCTTTTACGGTGATGTTAAGCAAAATTCTGGCGCTGTATCTTGAAAATTTTTTATTCTGCGGCCTTTGGATGCTGCCGACCTGTGCAGCTTATGCAATCTACGCAGAGCACGTGCCGCTCAGCTTTTATCTGTGCGCTGTGCTATGCATTCCGTTTCTTCCGCTGATTCCCACGCTCATTGGCGTTTTAATCGGTTACTGCATTGCTTTTTGCTCTGCGCGTCTAGCGCACAAAGCCCTTCTCAGCGCAATTTTATCCTTTGCTCTGTTCGGCGGCGTTATGGTCGCCGCTCTCCAATTTAACAAGCTGGCTCTGCTGCTGCTGACAAGTGCGGACACCGTGTCGCATCTGCTGCAAACGTGGCTGCTGCCGTTTGGCCTGCTGCAACGCGGCATTGGGGAAGGCAGTCTTTCCGCCGCGCTGTTTTTTTGCGCGCTGTGTCTCATTCCGTTTTTGCTGATTGTCTATGCGCTTAGCACACAGTACAAACACATTTTATCAAGCCTTGCCAGTCGCACGCTGCGCAACGATTACAAACTGACGCGCGGGACTGCGCGCGGACAATTTCCGGCACTGCTGCGAAAGGAAATCGGGCGCTATTTTGGCACGAGCATTTATTTTTTCAACACAGGCTTCGGTCTGATCCTTTTGCTGGGCAGTGCTGTTTATTTATGCTTTGCGCGCCGCTCGGCACTTGATTTTATCGCGCTGCTCGGCTTTGATGCGCAAAATTTTGTTGTTCCCGTACTTTGTGCAGCGCTATGTTTATTTTTAAGCACAGCAAATACCACTTGCGTGTCCATCAGCCTTGAGGGGAAAACGCTTTGGATTTTGAAGGAAGCGCCTGTCTCCCCCGCTGCTTTTTTCGGTGCCAAGGCCATGCTGAACATTGCATTGGCCTGGTCTGTGACCTTGCTCTGCGTCATCATGGTCACCGTAGCGCTGTCGCTTTCGCTTTTTGATGTTCTGTTGGTTTTGCTGCTTTGTACCGCGCTGATCATCCATACGGCGCTGTTCGGCTTGGTTGTCAATCTGCTGCTGCCCAAGATGGATGCCACAAGCGACACCCTTATTGTAAAGCAATCTGCCTCCGCATTTTGCGGCATGTTTGGCGGAATGGCACTTGTCGGCGCGCTGGTTACCCTTTACATGGCAGTCGGTGCGCAAATGGGCTTTGCCGCCTATGCCATGCTCATTTCGCTGCTGCTGTTTGCGCTGGCAGGCTGCGAATGGCTTTGGCTGATGCACAGCGGTGCAAAACGTCTGATTCAATTGTAGCAATGGCACTACAGCAATTTAACAAAACAAGAGTATACTTTATGCCATCTTTTTTGCTGTGTGCGGTTTAACGCAAGGAATATTACCAGTAATTCTTTTTTCATAGGGAGCAAGTTCTTTTATTTTGGTTTAGGGCAATAAAAAATGCGGCTGTGTTTTTCCGTTACGAAGAACGCAGCCGCATTAAAATCACCCCACAAGATAGTTTGCCGATTCAATTGTCGTGAGATTCGCTTGTGCCTTAAACGATGTTTGAAACAACACCACACAGCCGTTCCAGTCCGCATTTATTTGTCTAAAACTAAACTTTTCGTCTTTTTCAGTCCACGTGCAAAACAAAAAACCGCAACACTAAGCCAAAAACGGCCTGCGTTGCGGTTTTTCAATGGTCCGAGTGGCGAGAGCCCACGTGCCGCTTGAAATATAAACCGCGTTTTCGTCCTTTGCCGGTACTGCCATAAAGGCGCTTGTCGTGTCGTGCGTCGCGGGCAGCATCACCGCGCAGTCAAAGCCGAGCTCTTTTTGAATTTCCGCCCGCAAACTGCCCACCACCATACCCGGCACAGAGAGCAGCTCAAACAGTTTTTCGGGTAAATGCAGCGCGCGAATTTAATCCATGTCTCACGTCTTGGCGGCGGCATTGACAAGCGCAATCCTTGTGGCGTTTGAGTATTTCTGTCTTTTTTACGCCGGTCAGCACAAAATTAAGATAATCGGGAATCATCAGCAGACTCTGCACCCTTTCAAGCAATTGTAGCGCTTTTTTATCGCGGCTGCCACTTTCAGTGGGGACGCATCACACCGCCGACGTTGTTCGCCAAAAGTCCTCGCAAGGTGTGGCGCTGCTGTCTGTGGGCAGCATAATTTGCAGCGCCGCCGCAAGGGCGGCAGCCTCTCTTGGCTGCGTAAGCAGCGGCAGACCGAGGCGTTCAAGCGCTGTCTCGTGCGTTTCGCGTGCATTGGGCGCGTACACCGCCACGGCTTTTTCTCCCGCCTGCCGCTCCAGCCTGCACAGCGTTTCCGCCGATGTTTTTGCCGATGTGTCCGACACGCAGCAGCAAAGATACCCCTCGCTGCTGTCCCAATAGGAAAAACCGTCTTGATAGCCTTTTTCGCTCAGCGCAAGCAAGCTTGTGCGCATGCCGAGCAATATTTTATCTTTTCCGCACAGAAAGACGGCCGTGGCCTTGGGCAGCACCCTGCACACCGCTGCCGCCGCATGCGGCGCTAAAAAGACCTGCCCCTGAAACCCTGTCTCCCGCGCAAGCTGCGGCCGCAGCGTGCCCAGCGCTTGTCCCGGCATACAAAGCGCCGCAGAAAACAGCTTGGCGGGCAGCTGCAGCGCACAAAGCAAATCCGTATTCCACGTCTTTTGTGCCGCATCGACAAGGCCGGTTGCGATGGCGCAGGTATATTCCTGCCGCAAAATTCCGGTCAGACGGTAATTGAGGTAATCCACCACAGACGCAAAGTGCACCGCGCGCTGCGGCACTGTGCTGTCTTGCATGCGCAGCGCGGCAAGACTGTATAAAATGTTTTCGGCACGACATTGCATGCCGCTTGCATAATAAAGCGCCTGCGGGCGCACCAGCTGATGCACCGCGTCCACTATTTGCTGCGACGCAGCCGTCTGCGCACACCACAGCAGCCCGTCCTGCTTGTCAAGCAGCACCCCGCCGCGCTCCTGCGTGCACAATGCCAGCGCCTCCGGTGTCAAACCCTGCCGGATACACTCGCGCACACCGTCCGCGATGTGTGCAAGCACTGCATCAAAATCTAAAATACTTTGCCTAAAATTGTACACCTGGCGCGCCTTTGACACGCCCCGCTCCCTGTGTACCAGCACGTGCCGCCCGCCCTGCGCTGTCAGCATGACAATCAAAATGTTTTCCATCGCGCACCTCACGCTTTTTCACCTTTTATTGTTGCGGCATACAACAACAATTCCCCCGGCGGTTTAAGCGCCGGGGGGACTGCCTTTAGCAGTGTGATTTCACATTGCACTTGTGCATCGGCTTATGTCCGACACATAGAATCGCCCCGCAAGGGGAGCTGCAGCAGTTTCACAAACTGTAAAAAGTATCCATGTCCGGGGAAACTGCTCTTTTGGGACAGCTTAGCCCGCTTTGTAGCTGTCGTTCTTTTCACCGGTTGCGTCCACAAGGTACACATCGGCATAAATTTCTTTTGTTGTGTCGTCATCATAGGTGATGGTGCCGCCTGTCAACAGAGTGTTGGCAAGCTCTGCGCCCATTGCGCCCATCTCGTGCGGCTGCTGTGCAATTGTGCCCTGCATAATGCCGTCTTTGATGGCTTCCACTGCCGTTGCGTCTGCGTTAAAGCCGATGACGAGGATTTTGCCTGTCAGGCCGGCTTCATCGACAGCCTGTGCTGCGCCCAGCGCCATGTTGTCATTTTCGCAGAACACGACGGACAAATCTTCGGCATAGGTGGCCAAAATGTCCTGCATGGCCGTATAGCCCTCGTCCTGCTCGGAGTTCGCGGTGATTTCTTTTACAACGGTCATGCCCGCTTTTGTGACGATGTCCTTAAAGCCCTCGCCGCGGCGAATGGCGTACACAGCGGATGCTTCGCATTTGATAATCGCTGCGTTTTTGCTGGTCAGGCCTTTTTCTTTGATGAGGTCAAGCGCATATTTGCCGGCAATCTGCCCGCCGCCAAACACGTCGGAGATGATGATGGCATCCTTGTCGGAATCGCCGTCACCGATATCAACAATGATAACGGGGATTTTTTTCTCGTGGGCAAGCTCGACGATGGTATTCATCGCTTCGGGCTTGCAGGGAGAAATCACCAGTGCGTCAATGCCCTGTGCAATCAGGTTCTGGCAGCCGGTAATCATTTCTGTCTCGTCGCCCTTTTGGTCGTGCGTCAAAACTTCAATGCCAAGCTCTTTGCATTTGTCAACAACGCCGTTTTGCATGTCGATAAAAAACTCATAAGCGGCATTATAAACAGACCAGCCAATGGTAAATGTACCGTCCGTGGCGGGGGTGCTGGCGGGTGCTGCGGAGGCCGCCGTGCTGGCGGGGGTGCTGGCGGCAGGTGCCGCGCCGCAAGCGCAGAGAGAGAATGCCATCAGCATGGCGAGAAGTGCGCAAATAACTTTTTTCATGTTTGTTTCTCCTTCTTCTGTTACAATATATTTATTTTCACTGCACAGAATGTGCAGCTTCCATCAAGATTTCGCGGCCTATCATGGGATTACGCCGCCGATTTTACAGCCGCCGGATTTTTTGCTGCGCGGCGCTTTACCATCAGATTTTCCATCTGCTGTCGGATTTCTGTAATGGCAAAAGCGAACACGAGGATGCAGCCCTGTATGATGCCCTGCGTGTAGCTGTCGATGCCGAACGAGGTGAGCGCCACCGTAATTGTGACAAGGAATACCGCCGCCACAACTGTGTTGAAGATGGAGCCTTTGCCGCCAATCAGCGCCGTGCCGCCCAGCACCACCGCAGAGACAACGGTAAATTCAAGCCCGGACTGCATGCCATAGTTGGAGGAGCCGAGGTACGAAGTGACCATCACCGCATTGCACGCCGTAAACAGACCCACAAGGATGAACACCAAAATCTGCGTGCGCTGCAAATTGATGCCGGAGATGCGCGCCGCCTCCCGCGAGTTGCCCATGGCAAGAATATTGCGTCCCAGCCTTGTTTTGCGCAGAATCAGCGTGCCCAGCATGGCAATGACAATCATAATGAGGAACGGCACCGGCAAAAAGCCTATTTTGGCCACGGCGATGCCCGTAAACGCCTTGTTGGACACCACCACCGGCGATGGATTTATCATTTGCGCCGCAGCGCGATACGCGTACTGCATAGCGAGTGTGGCGATAAAGGCGGGAATGCGCATTTTTGCCACCAGCAAGCCATTGATGGCTCCCATCAGCGCGCCCAGACACAGAATGATGATGGTGCTGAGCACAATGCCGCATTTGGGAAGAATGAGCGTGAGCACCACGCTTGACAGCGCCACCTGCGAGGCGATGGATAAGTCGAACACGCCGCTGATGATGGCAAAGGTCATGCCAACACCGCAAATGGCAGTGAAAGAGGCCTGCCGGAAAATGTTCTCGTAAAACGCAATCCCCCGGAAATTGGCGTTGGTCAGAATCAAAATCCCCCAAAAGAGAATCAACGCATAAACAATGCCGTAATTTCCAAAATTGATATGCGGCTTTTTCAAGGTTTTCATGCTTCGGCCTCCTTTTGCAGAATAATCTTAATTCCGCTGATGGACAGTGCGATCAGCAGCACAAGGGCAATGGACATTTTCTGCATGGCCTCACCGACGTTCAGCATATTGAGTCCCATCTTGACAAACGTAACCAAAACCGCGCCCATTAAGGTGCCCCAGATATTGCCCTTGCCGCCGGACATTGCCGTGCCGCCAAGGATAACCGCCGTGATGGCATCCAACTCGTAGCCCGTGCCCGCCGTGGGGTTGCCCGTGGACAGCCGCGCCACATTCAGCACCGCCGCCATACCCGCGGTCACCGCCGTCATGACAAAGACCATGATTAAGGTGCGGTCTGCCTTGATGCCGGAGATGCGCGCCGCTGTTTCGTTAGAGCCGATGGCGCGCACCTTGGTGCCGAACGGCAGATACTGATACAGGACATAGGCGACGAGGTAGACAATCACCACCAAAATCAGCTGCATGGGGATGCCCGCAATGCTGCCGGTAGAAAGCAGCTTTAGGCTTCCGTTTACCTTGGAGGTAAGCTGTGTTGCATAGCCGTCGCTGTATTTCAGCGCGACACCCGCAAACATGAGCTGCGTTGCCAGCGTTGCCACAAAGGTCTGAATTTTAAACTTTGTGATGATAATGCCGTTGACTACGCCGCACACGGCCGCCACGCCAATGCCGACAAGAATGGCAAGCCACGTGTTCATGCCGCTGTCCACAATCAGCTTTGCCACAACGCAGCCCACAAGCGACATGATGGCACCGACCGATAAGTCAAAGCCGCCCGCGCAAATGGCAAACACCATGCCTGCCGCCGCAATGCCCGTGACCGCTGAGCGCGTGAGCGCTGTAAGTAATTGCTTTGGTGCAATAATCTGCGGGTCAATCAGCCCGAACACGATAATCATAAACGCAAGGATGAATACCACGCCCGCCTTGTCCCAGATGTTCCAAAATTTACTTTGTTTCATGCCACGCCACCTCCTAAAATGGTTTTGTTGCCGGTGGCACACTGCATGATGGTTGTTTCATCAAACTGCTCCTTGGGAATATCCCCGGTCAGCGTGCCTTGGAAAATCACAAGAGAGCGGTGGCAGTTTTGAATAATCTCCGGCATTTCCGACGACAGCATGAGAATGGACATCCCCTGCTTTGCCAAATCTTCAATCAAGGCGTAGATTTCCGCTTTGGCACCCACGTCAATGCCGCGCGTCGGCTCAAGCAAAATGAGCACCTTGCAATCTGCCGCAAGCGCGCGTGCCAGCACAAACTTTTGCTGGTTGCCGCCGGACAGACTGTTGATTAACTGGTAATGCCCGCTGTATTTCATGTTCATCTTTTTGGTATAGTAGTCGAGCATTTTTTGTTCCTTGGACGCGTTCAGCAGGCCAAATTTGCTCAGCGATTTCAGCACGTTGACGGTGATGTTTTCGCGCACGCTCATCAGCGCCAAAATGCCCGCCTGCTTGCGGTCGTCCGTGACAAAGCCGATGCCCATATGCATTGCCTCGCGCGGGTTTTTGGGGTGAATGGTCTGCCCGTTCAGCACGACCGTGCCGGAGTCCGGCTGCATCAGCCCATAGAGCGATTTCACAATGTCCTCGCGCTTGCAGCCCATCAGCCCCGCAATGCCCAAAATCTCGCCCTTGCGCAGCGCAAAAGAAATATCGGTGTAGCAGTCCTTTTTTGTAAGATTTTTTACTTCCAGCACAATTTCGCCCGGCTCGTGGGAGGCCGTTGTGTAAAACCGCGAAATTTCGCGCCCGACCATTTTGCTCACCAGCATATCCTGGTTGATTTCCGGCGTGCTCCATGTGCCGACATAACCGCCGTCACGCAGCACCGAAACGCGGTCGGACAAGTCGAAAATTTCTTTTAGGCGATGGGAGATGTAAATGACCGTCTTGCCCTTTTCCTTCAGGCGGCGAATCAGCCGGTACAGCGTTTCGACCTCCTGCGTGTTCAGCGACGCCGTTGGCTCATCCATAATAATGATATCGGAATCGTTTGACATCGCCTTTGCAATTTCAATCATCTGCTGCTGCGAAACGCTCAGCGCGCTGACGTAAGCCGTCGCCTTGATGTCAATGCCAATGTCGTCCAGCAGCGCCTGCGCCGTTGTGTTCAGCGTGTGCTTGTCAACAAGCAAGCCTTTTTTAGGAAGCCTGCACAAATAAATATTTTCCGCCACCGTCAGCTCCGGCATAAAGTTAAGCTCTTGATACACAACGCTGATTCCGTTTTTTTGCGCGTCGGTCACGTTGTTGATGCTCCGCTTTGTTCCGTCAATCCAAATTTCGCCGCTGTCCGCAAAGTAAAGACCGCCCAGAATTTTCATGATGGTCGATTTACCCGCACCGTTCTCCCCGACGATTGCGTGCACCTCACCCTTTTCAAAGTGTAAGCTCACATTCGATAAAGCCTTTACACCATAAAAGGTTTTCGTGATGCCGCGCAGTTCAATATATGCCAAAAGAACACCTCCCTGTTGTATGCTATGCCCTGATGCGAGCCGCCGTTGTCTCTGTGCCAACCCGCGCTTTTCTTTGACTCCATCTTATCCCATAGCGGCTGGGGCTTGCAATGGTAGTATTTTTGGAAACAAGGTAAAATTCTTTGATGTTCTGAAAAAAGCAAAAAAACACACATCCTGCGCCGCTTTGGAGCAGAATGTGTGCGGTAAAAGCTATCGTGCACAATGCAGTTTGCAGTGCAGCCCAAAACGCCGCCGGTC
>JAVXUG010000064.1:0-11157 GCA_036642215.1 Ruthenibacterium sp. | reverse complement strand
GCGAATCCCGCCGGATCTCGCCGCAAAGCGCACCTCTCCATCCATTTGCAGCAGCATACAGCAAGGAACAAAATAAGCACATGCTCCTTGCCATCTTCCTTGCTGTATGCGGTTTTCTGCAAGGATATCACTGTTTTGTCCTAAATTTAACCGCGGGCAATTCCGTCTTTTTCTGCTGCGCGAACCGCCTTCACAATCGCTGCAACGTGAGCCGCGCACACATCGCCGCTATCCTGAAAGTTATCCTTAAAATAGCTGCCCACAACCGCACCGTCAGCATATGCAAGCTGCTTTCCAATATTCTCCGGCGTGACCCCCGCACAGACAAACATCGGAAAATCGCCCAGCGCTTTTCTGAACTGTATAATTTTATCAAGAGAGGTCTCCTGCCCGGTCGCGTCCTGCGTGACACATACTGCGTCGCATCGACCCGTTGCAATCTGCAAATCTCTCTCCACTGTGTTCTGTGACAAAACCGGCTGATATTTAAACCGCACGCCGCCCATCACATAGGCGGGACAATTTTCACGGTACAGCTTAAAAAAAGCGTCCAATGTGTCTTCATCGCGCGGCTTGACGTGCCCGACAACCGAGTCGAGCTGCAAATAGCTGCAGCGATATTTTGATGCCAGCGCAAACCCCATCGCATCCACATTCAGACAGTTCACCCCATACGGAAGCCCCAAATCAGCCGCAGCCAAATAATCCAGCACTTTTTCCACCTGATAATAGGTTCCGTAATAGGTTTCGACCAAAACGCCGTCTACGCCATTGTCTCGATAGAGGGCAATTTCCTTTTTTGCGCGTTCAAAAACGTCCGCATCGCTGTCGCCTTTCGTGTGTATTACGCCGATCACCGGCTTTTTGCTCGAAAAGCAGGATAAAATACTGCTCATAACCATACCTCTTACCTTTTCTCTCTGTCATACGCAGGTGCACTAATTTTCCACCACGTACTTATAAATATCACTGCGAATGAACTGCTCATTATAGTACAGTACATTGTGCATTTCGTTGTACACAACCTGGCTGATGCCGAGAAGCGGCATATTAACAGGACATTCCAGCCACTGCGCGTGCTCCTTTGTGGCAAAGCGCACCTCAAAGGTATCCACATATTTTGTGCCGAGCATCCCGTTGTTTGCCTTGATAATTTCACGCAGCGGCGCGTGCTCCACATCGTCCTCCAGCATAAAAGTAAAGTCCTCGGTGAAATAGTCCGCCTCAAAAATAGCCGCCGCGTCGTTTGTCATCCGCAGCCTTTTGACGCAGATCACCGTGTCCGCTTCGTCGATGCCAAGCCGCCCTGCAACGCTTCGGCCCGCTCTTTGCAAATTGCGCGAAATCAACTTTGTGCCGGGCACCACGCCCATTAAAACGCAGGACTCGGTAAAGCTGCCGTGCGCGGATGCACTCTCCACAAACACAGGTGCCGCCACAAAGGTTCCCTTGCCATGTCGCTTGAGAAGCGTTTTTTCGTCCACCATCCGCTGGATGGCGTTGCGCACGGTAACACGGCTCACGCCATATTCCTCGCACAGCTTTTCCTCCGAGGGAATTTGAGCGCCCGCTCTATAAACGCCACGGCTGATTTGGTCGCATAAAATATCATAAATTTGCCGATAAAGCGGCGTTGCGCTGTCCGCGTGAAGCTGTTCCATTTTTCTTAACTCCTGTATCCCGAAATTTGATGTAACGAGTTGTTACGTGTTATGATAAACATATCACGATAGAACGTCTGTGTCAAACACGGCGGTACAAGGGCATTTTTGAATAGCACATCTTCACGCGGGACGGCGTTTCGCCTTGGGGAACGACGCTGCTTATTTTCAGCGGGACAAAAGCTGCTCTTTTGCGCAAGACGCAAGGCAGCCGCTTGTTAATCTTCTGCCGAAGGATTGCTCTTGGCTGCATTGTTGCGCTTTGTCCAGATGTAATAGGCCGGCATACCGGTGGCAACGGCAATGAACCCTGCGGTCAGACCCGCGACCGGTGCCCACAGGAAGGTGGAAACCACAAGAATCAAGCTGGACAAGATGGATAACACTGTCATCAGTGCCCACGCCGGGCATTTCCACAAGGGCTTATAATCGCTGTGTTTATGATGTGCAAACATGGTGACAAAGGTCAGCGTGTTTTTCAGCAGCAGCACCAGTGTAAAGTAGCCGAGCAAGTCGGAAATGCTGCCAAGGAATGCAAAGACACAGGCAATCAGGCATTGCAGCAAAATGGACAAATACGGTGTGTTGAATTTAGGATGCACTTTTTTGAATGCGGCGAAAAACAGTCCGTCATGCGCCATCTGATACTCAAGGCGCGGCTGGAACATAATGGTGCCGGAGCACGCCGCCCACGTTACGAAGATGCCCGCAAGCGCCACAAAAACGCCGGCGAATTTGCCGATGAAGGGAATCTGTGTTGCCGTATCCGCCAAGGGTGCGGACGAAGCGATCAGCGCGTCAAACGGGATGATGCCCGTCACAACTGTGGACAGGAATGTATAAAGCGCTATAATGATAAGCACAGAGCTGATCAAAGCACGCGGCATTGTTTTTTTCGGGTTTTTAATTTCGCCCGTCATGTAGCAGGCGGCACCCATGCCGTCATAAGACCAGCTGGTGGCAGAGATGCCCGCCAGTAACGCCGCAATTCCGACAGGCGCTGTGGCAATGGCGGGTGCGGAAAGCACATCGCCTCTGATGTAAAACAGACCCACGCCAATCATCAATACAAACGGCAGCATTTTGATTGCGGTAATCACCGTTTGGAATTTGCCCGCGCCCTCTACCGAGTAGATATGCAGGCACATGAAAATCAAAATCACAGCGACCGCAACAAATTTAACGGCAAGGGCACTCATCGGAATCAGGTAAGCAAGATAATTTGCGCCCGCGAGTGCCACGACGGCAATGGCTGTGGTATCATTGCCCCAAAACGTTGTCCAGCCGCAGAGAAACGCCAGCTTGCGCCAACCTGCATTTTTGATGAAAACATAATGACCGCCCTCCTCGTCGGGGAATGCCGTTGCCATTTCTGCCATCACAAGGTTTTGCGGAATCATGATGATGCCGCCAATGAGAAACGCCAGAATTGTCATAATGGCCGAGCCGGATGCGCCCGCCACCTCACTGATTGATGAGAAAATACCGGCTCCGACCGTTGTGCCGACAGCCAGCGCGATTGCGGTGCCAAGGCCGAGCTTCTTTTTTAACTTGTTTTCCATTGAATAATCCTCTCCTTCTACCATCGTGTGTGCTTTTGTGTCGTCTGCGCAGTGACAAGCACGCTTTTTCTGTCGATGAGCAAACATCCTATCGCTCGTCTTAATACATGATAATACGTGTCGCAACGAAAGTCAAGCACATTTTATACATTTATCATAGAATAAACCGATATTTTGTCTCTCAATATGTATTCTATATAGAATTATTGCTTGTTTTTTGGGAATAACAGAGAAAATTGTGCAAGAGATTGCGGGAAGTTGTAATACGTGATAATATGTATTTCAAGAAAAGCTTTATCTGAGAAAGGAATGGTATTATGCAGCAATATTTTACATTAAAACACCCGGAGGAGGACGCGCAAGCCGTAACAGCGCTTTGCGAGCGCTTTGCTTTTCAGGGTGCAGAGGTATTCATGGACGACGTGTGCAATCGAGATGAAATGTTGTTTTCCTGCGAGCAGGAAAAGCAGCAGCTGGCACAGCGGCTGCAAGCGCGGTGCGTGAAGCGCCTGCACTGCTCTTATTGGGCCTACCCTACGTCTTTTTTGACCAATCATCATTTTGGGGAGCTTGTCGAGCGCTTTGGCGGCGAAGATAAGGTTGCCGGTTATTATGGCGACTTGACCGGCGAGCACATGTTTGCGCGCTGGATGCAGGAATACGAGCTGGCAAGCGCGCTGGGCGCGCAGAGCTATACGTTTCATCTGATTGATTACGCGCCCATTGACGGGATGTGGGGCTTTACCATTTCGCGCGCCGACATTTGTCAGGCCATGATTTATATGATTCAGCGTTTTTTAAATTGTTTGCTGCAACACAAGCTGCTGTCGGCGGACACCCCGCAAATTGAAGTGGAGAACGCCGGCTGGGGGCTTGAATACGGATTGCAAACCGCCGACGACTTTGCGCTGATGTTCAGCCAGCTGTATGACCCGTTTGATAAGGTGCGCATCGGCTGGGATATCAATCACCTGCTGCACGCGCTTGGCGGCGATGCAGGGACAGACACCGCGCGGTTCTTTTTGCCGGCATGCGAAGTGACAGCGGCTATGCGCGCACTGGAAAAGCAATATGGCGCTTCCCCGTCAAAATTGGCCGTGCAGTGGCTTGAGAGCAATCTGCTCGACGCGCGAATTGCCGCAAAGGCGGGTGCTGTGCAGCTGTCCGACTGTGCGCTGAAGCGCACGGAATATTTTACAAACGGCATTTTAAACGGAGCTTATCATCAGGAGATTGCCGCGTTGTCCACATGGGAGGAGCGCGAGGATTACGGCGTTAAAATTGTATTGTCCGAATACGATTCGCACGAGGTATTGGGGACGGGCGTGCTGTGTGGCAGTGATATGCAGCAGCTTTTAAGCGCGCTTGCGGCAAAAAGCAAAAATGTCGTCCTGCTGCACGAGTTAAAAAACAGCACGGACGTTGCCTGCGCACTGGATGCTCAAGTCCGGGCGCTGCTGGGAAAGGATGCGGCCCTATGAAATATATTGTAGCCGGCCCCACCATTATCAACGATATTGTTTTTGCGGACAAAACCGAAAAAAAGCAGATTTTAGGCGGCTCCATTTATTGTGTTGCGGGCATTAAGCTTTGGGAGGACAGCTGCCTGTATGTGTCCAACGTCGGGGAGGATTTTGCAACCTATTACGGCGCATGGATGCAGGCAAACCATTGCAGTGATCAAGGGCTGCGATCTATTTTGCCGCACACCTGGTACACAAAGCTGACGTATGAACAAAAAGGTCTGCACGACGAGACTTCCATCTACGGAGCATCGGACGAGACTGTGCTGGAGGCTCTTGATGTTTTATCCGCCGGCACGCTTGCAGACAGCTGCTCCGCCGACACCAAGGGCATCTACATCGAGACATCGGAGGATTCTGCCTTTTGGGAGGATCTTTCCGCCATTCGCAGTGCCTCCCGCGCCAAAATTATGTGGGAGCTGCCAACGTCTGCCGCCATGGACCCCGCGCGCAAGGAAAAGGTGCTCAGCACCATTCCGAAGGCAGATATTTATTCTGTCAATCTCCCGGAGGCATGCAGTCTTTTTGGCGTAACCACCGAGGAGGCCGCCCTTGAAGCAATCCACGCGCTGGGCATTCCCTGCTTTTTCCGCGTTGGAAAGCGCGGTTCCTACTTTGTGGAAAACAAAAAAGCCAGCTTTGCCGCCAGCCTGTGCGTTGGGCCGATTGCAGACCCCACAGGCTGTGGCAACGTCTCCACGGCTACCGCGCTTTACGCTTGGTGCGAGGGGCATACGGGCAGTGAAATTGCCCGCATGGCCAACATCTCTGCCGCGTATAATCTGCTGCAATACGGGCCTTATCCGGCAGTGACCCCCGCCGTTCGCGCAGATGCGCTGCGGCTGCTGCGCGCAGAAAGCACAGAAAGCGCAACATAATTTTACCGGCAGAGCAAACGGTTGCTCTGCCGGTTTTTACAATTTATTGTTCTAAAGCAAAGGGCGAGAGAGTCTCACGAAGCGTGCGGCTCTCTCGCCCTTTTATGCTATCCAATTGCTGCGCATCTGCCTGCCTTTTTCGTGTATCGTAGGACTAGATAAACGCTTTCTCATAGATTCATTCTGTATCATAATTTCCTATCTCTGCATCAATTTTACTTTTGATTTTCCTGCGAAAGCCCTCGTCTTTGCTGGTTGCAACTTGACAAAAGGTTGTGTGCAAGGACCATAATAAGTCAAGTTGCTCGATATCCCCCAAATTGGCACAATCAAGTTCTTCCTGTCAAATGCGACAGCCGATTTGTCGTACACAGCACCGCACCTGTGCCACGCTCCAAGGTTGCCTTATCCATCACCCGGAACGCTCGGGTGCGCTGACTTTGGGGCGTGGCTGTTTTTTTGACCTCCATGGGGTACAGCTTGCCGCTGCCCTCCGGCAAAATGTCAATTCCCGTTCCACCCTGTCCGCGCCGGGCATTTCGGTGCCTTTGTCACGGCGGGGTGCAAACGCTTTTCCCGCAGCACGCTTTGCGCTTGCCGCGCTGCTGTTGCATCGCCCGCTTTTCCCCGCCGTCTCTTGTCTTGCAGCAGCCGGTGTGGTAAAATTAAAAATAATTTCCGTATAAGGAGGCATTTTATTTTGCTGAAAAAAACCGGCTCCATTGCTCTTACAACCGCAGCATTTCCTGCCGGGATTGCTTTTTGCACGGTGCCTCGCATCGTGCCGCGCCACGGCGTGCGCGGGGGGCTGCACGCGCTGTCTTTGCACAATTCGGTCGGCAAGCGGATGAAGCCGTGCCGCCATGCATAGTTTTTCGCTGGCCTTTACCGTTGTCTGCCCGCTGTTTCTGATGATGGCGCTGGGCTATGCTCTGCGCTGTGTCGGCCTGTTCTCCGGGGATTTTCCCGCCCGGCTGAACACGCTTTGCTTTCGCGTGTTTCTGCCGCTTATTTTGTTTGTCAATGTGTATCAGAGCGATTTTTCTGCCGCATTTCAGCCGCGCCTCATCCTCTTTGCCGTCGGCAGCATCGCGGTGCTGTTTGCCGTGCTGCTGCTGCTTGTGCCGCGCCTTTCGCCGCAGAATACACGGCGCGGCGTACTGGTGCAGGGCATTTTCCGCAGCAATTTTGTTTTGTTCGGCCTGCCCTTGACCGCCTCGCTGTTCGGCCCGTCGGGTGCGGGCACGGCGGCTGTTTTAATCTCCTTTGCCGTGCCGCTGTTCAATCTGCTGTCCGTGGTCACGCTGGAAATATTCCGCGGCGAAGCCATCAAAATCAATCGCCTGCTGCGCGGCGTATTGACAAATCCGCTGATTCTGGGCGCACTGGCAGCCTTTTTCTTTGTGCTGACCGGCTTTCGCCTGCCGCCCCTTTTGGAGAACACCATCACTGACATCTCCAAAATAGCAACGCCGCTCTCGCTCATTGTGCTGGGCGGCTCGTTTACCTTCGGGGGGCTGCGCGGCAACGGCAAAGCGCTTTGGGGGGCTGTCTGCGGTCGGCTTGTGCTGGTGCCCGCTGTTTTTATGGCGCTTGCCGTAGCCCTTGGGTTTCGCGGTGCGGCGCTTGGCGCGCTGCTGGCCATGTTCGCAAGCCCCACTGCCGTCAGCAGCTTTACCATGGCACAGCAAATGCAGGCGGATGACGTGCTCGCGGGGCAGATTGTCGTCATCACCTCGCTGTGTTCCGTCCTCAGTATTTTTGTCTGGATTTTCCTGCTAAACGCCGCCGGTCTGTTTGGCATTTCCGCTGCTGTTTGACCGAACAAGGACAGCTTTTTTCCCCGCGCTGCGCAGGGGGCTGTTTCGGCGTTTCTGCCGGGCGGCAAGCACCCGCACTATGCCATTTTTTTAATCGGAGCTGTTTTTGCATCGCAGCATTGCTGCATCGCTGCATCGCGTGCCGCAAAACGGCAAAAAGACCTACACAATCGACACACAAATCGCCTTTGCCGCATAGATTGACGGTGTAGGGGTTCCCTTTCACCTTTCGCTTTCGCGGTTGCTTGCGGGGGCGGTTGTACGGGACACTCACACAGTAAAATAGGGAAGGGTCGATTGTTTATGTCTATGCCGGTTATCACTCCGGGCACCGTTACCCGCTCGCAAGCCATCGCTGATATCATTGAATCTGTCGCGCTGGAGCAGACGGGGCTGTCCCACATTCTAAATGCCGAGGGCGAAAAAATTCAAGCGGTCGTCGCCGCCGGTACCGTTGACGAAATGCTGCAGGTCAACAAATCCGTGCAGTGCATGATTGACACCGTGGCTCGCCTTGAGCTTGTACTGGAAAGCAAGCTCTCGCTGTTCTCCTGCGATATCTGCGCAGGCACCTGATGCTTTTTCCGGCTTTGCCCCTTGCAAAACGCCCTGCGCTGTTCGCGCAGGGCGTTTTTTGCGCATATTTTTCTGGTGTTTCGGGCATTTTTATGATAAAATGCTTACGGTTCCACAGGGATGGCACAATTGAAACACGAGGTGAGCTCCATGCCCAGTCCCGCAACCATCACGCTTGATTTGCACGGCAAAAACGCCTATCAAGCGCGCATTGCCATCGACGCTGCGCTGCGGCGCGCGGGCGGGGCGTATTGTCTGCGGCTGATTCACGGCTATCACGGCGGCACTGCGCTGCGCGACATGATTGCCGAGCACTATGCCGCGCACCCGAAGGTGCTGCGCCTGCACGCCGTCAGCGAGGGCATCACAGAGCTTGTGCTGCGCAGGCTGTAAGCGCGCCGCCGATTGTAAGCGCGCCGCCGGCGGTAAACGCCCCGCCGATTGTAATCGCCGCCGACTGCAAGCGCGCCGCGCCTACCGTCGCCGCCGCGTTTCACCCGCCGCGGAAAATCCGCGCGTCTCTTGTAGCCGCCATTCTTTTATGGTAAACTATATTTATCTGTAATCCCGGTTCAAAGCGGTTTTGCGCCGCTTTGCGACCCGATGAAAAAAGCGCGGGCTTGTCCCTCTGAAACGGGGGGGCGGCAGTCCGCAGGAGGAAGCGCGCATGAGCGAAAAACCGAGCAATTTTTTGACAGAGGTCATTGACGCAGACCTCGCCGCGGGCAAGGTAAAAGAGATCCACACCCGATTCCCGCCGGAGCCGAACGGCTATCTGCACATCGGCAGCGTCAAGGCCATCTGGATTAACTGGAGCATTGCAAACGCCTACGGCGGCAAGTTTAATCTGCGCTATGACGACACAAACCCCGCGCGTGAGGATGTGGAATACGTCAACAGCATCCGCGAGGATTTGGAGTGGCTGGGTGCCGTGCCAAACGGCGGCGTGTATTACGGCAGCGATTATTTTGACAAATGCTACGAGTACGCCGAACAGCTGATTCTCGAGGGCAAAGCTTATGTGTGCGAATTGTCGCGCGAGGAGCTGCAAGCCTATCGCGGCGATGACGCGGGCAAGCCCGGCAAGGACAGCCCGTGGCGCGAGCGCGATGCGCAGGAGAGCCTTGCTTTGTTCCGCCGGATGCGCGCGGGCGAATTTGCCGACGGCGAAAAGACGCTGCGCGCAAAAATTGACATGGCAAGCCCCAACATGAATCTGCGCGACCCCGCCATCTATCGCATCAAGCACGTGGCGCATCACCGTCAGGGCGACAAATGGTGCATCTATCCGCTGTACGATTACGCGCATCCCATTCAGGACGCGCTGGAGGGCATCACGCATTCGATGTGCAGCCTTGAGTTTGAGAATCACCGTCCGCTGTACGAGTGGGTTGTGCAAAATCTCGGCTTTGGCGAGTTCCCGAAGCAGCGCGAATTTGCGCGGCTCAACATTACAAATACCGTGATGAGCAAGCGCTATCTGCGCGAGCTTGTGGAGTTAAACGTGGTCGAGGGCTGGGACGACCCGCGTATGCCGACGCTGTGCGGCTTGCGCCGGCGCGGGTATACGCCCGAAAGCCTGTTTCGGTTTGTAGAGCTGGCGGGCGTGGCAAAGTCCGTCAGTCTGCTGGACGCGCGGATGCTTGATTTTTGCATCCGCACGCAGCTTGACCCTGTCGTGCCGCGCCGCGTGGCGGTGTTAGAGCCGTTAAAGCTTGTCATTGACAACTATCCGGCGGGCAAAACAGAAGCTTTTGCCCTGCCCAATAATCCCAAGGACGAAAATGCCGGCACGCGTGCGGTATCGTTCAGCGGCGAAATCTGGATTGAGCAGAGCGATTTTGCGCAGGTGCCGCCGCCCAAATTCAAGCGCCTTTCCCCCGGCAGCGAGGTGCGCCTGATGGGTGCGTATCTCATCACCTGCACCTGTGTGGAAACGGATGAAAGCGGCAATGTCACCTGCGTCCACGCCAATGCCGATTTGGAAACCGCAAACGGTATGCCTGCCGACGGGCGCAAAACGCGCGGCACCATTCACTGGGTAAGCTGTGCGCACGCCGTGGATGCAGCCGTCAATCTGTACGACCAGCTCTTTACGCAAGCAGACATGAACGACATTCCCGAGGGCGCTGACTATAAGGATTATCTGAACCCCGACAGTGTGCGCACGCTGCCCGGCTGCAAGCTGGAGGCGGCGCTGGCAGACGCAAAACCGGGCGAGCGCTTTCAGTTTGTGCGCACGGGCTACTTTACGCCCGATGCTAAGAACCCCGCCCGCTGGAACCGCATCGTCACCTTGAAGGACAGCTATAAAATGCCGGACGCAACCTAGCCCTGCACCGCTAAACCAATACAATCAGTATAAAGCCCGCCTTTGAAACACTGTCCAGTGTTTCAAAGGCGGGCTTTATCGTATCGGCTGCTTTTTATGCAGCGGCTTTGGATGCGTATTCTATTGTTTAAAGTTTTCGCCGGCCTTTTTCAAAAGGCCGCGTCCCCTCCCGCCGCGTCCTCACGCGCCGCGCCGCGTCCCGCCGCGCTACTGCACCGCCGTCAGCTCCGCAATGGCCAAATCAATGCGCGCGAGCGATTCCTCTTTGCCCAGCACCTCCATCAGCTCGGTTGCGCCGCCGGGTGTCACCGCCATACGCGCCACCGCAACACGCACCGCCAGCATTACCGCGCCGGATTTAACGCCGCTGTCCTGTGCATATTGCTTCAGCAGCGCAAACAGCGCGTCGTTGTCCCACGCGGCAGCGTCCAAAAGCGGGCGCACGCCGCGCAGCACGGCAAGGCAGCTCGCGGGGGTCGTCTTGTTTTTCTTGTTCTCATAGGTGTCCGCCGGGCAGGGCAGACGCTTTGTCAAAAACTCTATTTTAGCAGGGATCTCCGAAAAGACCGACACGCGCGAGTGCAAAAGCGCGCACAGCCCTTCGCGCTGCGCGGGCGGGCAGCCGGGCCACGCCGCACAAAGCAGCGGCAGTGCCTTTTCGCAAAACGCCGCCTCTGTCATACCTTTTATATACTCCGCGTTAAACCACAGCAGCTTGTCGTAATCAAACACAGCCGGCGACTTGCTCACGCCCGCAAGCGAGAACGCGTGCGTCAATTCCTCCAGCGTAAAAAACTCCTGCGTG
>JAVXUG010000063.1:0-11272 GCA_036642215.1 Ruthenibacterium sp. | reverse complement strand
CCGCTTACTCCTCTACGCCCTCGCAGTTGAAATCCGGTGTGTATTCCTCTTTGGCACTGCTCTTTTTTTGCAGATAGCCGTCCGTCAAGCCCAGTGCCACCGCACGGTTTATGATCTGCCGATATTCATAGGTGGAGATGCGGCGCGTCAGAGGTTTGTGCTCGCAGGCCTTGTAAAACGGCGTGTACTGGCTCATCAGGCTCAGGAGAAAGCCCCCGCGCGGCAGTGTGGCAAAAAAGTCCAGCACGTCGGCGCTGTCCTGCGCAGCACCCGGCAGAGCCAGATGGCGCAGGATGGTGCCGCGCCGCAGCGTACCGTCTGCACTGTACTGCGGTGCGCCGGTCTGACGCAGCATCGCGCGCGCGGCGGCACTTGCCACGTCAAAATAATCCGCCGCGCCCGAATAGGCCGCCGACAGCGTCGGCGAGCAATATTTTAAATCCGTCAGATAAATGTCGACAAAGCCGTCCAGTGCCGCCAACGCCTCCGGTGATTCATACCCGCCCGTGTTGTACACAACAGGAATGCACAGCGCCGGCTTTGCCAGCCGCAGCGCCGCCAGCACCCACGGCAAATATTGTGTGGCGGACACGAGATTGATATTGTGCGCACCCTGCGTCTGCAAGCCGAGAAAGATTTCGGCAAGGCGCTGCACAGAAATTTCCTTGCCGAAATTTTGTGCGCTGATGCGATAATTTTGACAGTAGCAGCACTGTAAGGGACAGCCGGAAAAAAACACGGTTCCGCTGCCGCGCGTGCCGCTGATGCACGGCTCCTCCCAGAAATGCAGCGCGGCGCGCGCCAGCCTTACCCGCGCGCCGCCGCCGCAAAAGCCTTGCGTGCGCGTGCGGTCTGCGCCGCAGCGGCGCGGGCACAGGGTGCAGTGCACGGGGACGGTCACGGCATCTGCCGCAGAGCACAGCGTGGCATCGGAAAAACGGCCTGCCGCCGTGCTGTCCGCGCAAGCGCCCCGCGCACGCTGCGATGCTTTTTTTGCCTCTTTTTTCATGGGACGGACCTCCGGTCTGTAACAAAACTGTAAATTTGTGTTTCATTGTACCATATCGCTGCAAAATGTGGTATGATTTTGACAGGATTAAATTGATTTTTTATGCGGAGGGTTTTATCATGCAAAAGGATTATAGACGCATGGGCGGTTGGCTTTTATTTTTTGTCATTACCGGCATTGCCGGCTCGCTTGCCAATTTAACCACGGCGTTCAATGTGCTAAGCGCCGGATATGTGCTGCTTGGCATTCTTGTGTTCTCTGTGATAGCGCTGCGCGTCACTGTGATTGTGCAGATTTTTCGCCGCGATGAAACTGCGCGCTACTGGTTGGCGGGCGAGGGCGTTCTGATGCTGGTAACGAATTTTTATACCGCATATCTCGTCGCGTGGGATACGATGACAATCGTACAGTCCATCGCCTCGGTCGGCGCATATGTGCTGTGGTTTTTCTATTTGACGCGTTCACTGCGCGTGGCAGTGTATCTGCATCCGGATCAATATGTTCCCGCTGCGCCGCAATTCTATCAGGGCGGGATGCAGTACGGTCAGCCTGTGCAGCCGCCGAGGATGCCGCAGCCCGCATCCGCAGCGGTTTGTCCGGTCTGCGGCGGTGCCGTCACGCCCGGTATGCGCTTTTGCGGCAAATGCGGTCATTCGCTGCAATGACGTGCCGCCGCCAAACAGTCCGCTGATCAAAGGAGGAAATGATGGCGCAAATAACAGAACAGAAATATCTCGCGCAGCTTGCGCGCGAATATCCGAACATTGCGGCGGCTTCCACCGAAATTATCAACCTGCAGGCTATTTTAAAACTGCCAAAGCCCACAGAGCATTTCATGAGCGATTTGCATGGTGAATATGAGGCGTTTACGCATATCCTCGGCAATGCATCGGGCGTTGTTCGCGAAAAGGTTGACCGTGCGCTTGCGGCTACGGTGCCCGAAAAAGAGCGCGCGGAGCTTGCGACGCTCATCTACTACCCCGCGCAGAAGTTAGCGCAGCTCAAGCCCACGGAGGACGATTTGGAGGCGTGGTACCGCACCACGCTGTTCCGCCTTGTGGACGTGTGCCGCATGGCCTCGTCCAAGTATACGCGCAGCTTTGTGCGCAAGCGTCTGCCAAAGGATTTTGACTACATTATCGACGAATTGCTGCACGCTCATTTTGAGGATCATGACAAGGAGGGCTATTACAACAGCATTTTGTCCTCCATTCTCGCTATTGACCGCGCGGATGACTTCATTGTTGCACTGGCGCAGCTCATTCAGCGCCTTGCGGTGTTCCGCCTGCATATTGTGGGCGATTTATTCGACCGCGGACCGCGCCCCGATATCATTCTTGACGAGCTGATGGCGCATCATTCCGTCGATATCCAGTGGGGCAACCACGATGTGGAGTGGATGGGCGCGGCGGCGGGCAGTGCTGTGTGCATCGCCAATGTCATCCACGTCACGCTCAGCTATAATAATCTTGAGACGCTGGAGGACGGCTACGGCATCAATCTGCGCCCGCTGGCGCTGTTTGCAGAGGAGACGTACCGCAGCACCGACTGTTCCCTGTTTCTTCCAAAGCTTGAGGATGCGTCGGATTATACGCCCACAGACATCGCTCGCGTGGCGCGTATGCACAAGGCCATTGTGCTGATGATGTTCAAGCTGGAGTGTGCGGCCATTGCGCGCAATCCGGATTTTGATATGCAGGATCGGGCGCTGCTGACGCGCGTTGACTGGGCCGCGCAAAGTATCAGGATAAACGGCATTGAATACCGTCTGCGCGACTGCGATTTCCCCACAGTGGATACAAAAGCACCTGCGCTGCTGACACCGGCGGAGCAGGATGTGATGGATAAGCTGTGCCAAAGCTTTCGCCAGAGCGAGCGCATTCAGCGCCACGCGCGCTTTTTGTACGCAAAGGGCAGCGTGTACAAAATGATAAACGGAAATTTATTGTTTCACGGTGCCATCCCGCTCAGCGAGGACGGCACGCTGCAAACGGTCACACTCGGCGGCAAGGCCTACGCAGGCCGTGCGTGGATGGACAAGTGCGAGCGCATGGCGCGGCAGGGCTTTTTTGCACAGCAGGGCACGCGCGCGCGCCAGCAGGGGCAGGACTTTTTATGGTATTTGTGGTGCGGCAAGGCATCCCCTATTTTTGGCCGCGATAAAATGGCTGCGTTCGAGCGTCTGTTTCTGGAGGACGAAATCGTCTGTGCAGAGCGCAAAAATCCTTATTATACTTATATAGAAAGCGACGATCCCGCCGTGGCAGAGCGCACGGTGCAGATGCTGTTTGCGGAGTTTGGCCTTGATGCCGCAAGGGGACATATCATCAACGGACACGTTCCGGTTCTGGCGGCAAACGGCGAAAATCCCGTAAAGGCCGGCGGCAAGCTGATTGTCATTGACGGCGGCTTTTGCAAGGCATATCACACGCGCACGGGCATTGCGGGCTACACGCTTGTCTCGTCGTCGCGCGGGCTGTCGCTGCGCAGTCACGGCAATTTTCAAAACGCCGCCGCCGCCATCCGCGACAACGTGGATATCCTTTCCAGCGTGGATATTTTTGAGACGAACGAAAAGCGTCTGTGCGTGGAGGATACTGACGAGGGGCAGCGTCTGAAGGAGCAGATAGAGGACTTGAAGGATCTGCTGGCAGCCTACCGCGGCGGCACGCTGAACGAGCAGGTGTGACGCGGTGCCGCAAAGGCACAGCGGGAAAAAATGAACAAAAGGAAGATTATGAATGATGCATTTCCCAAAACCCGGCACGCCGCTGCCGTTTGAAAGCTGCGAAAACTTCCGCGAGCTGGGCGGCTATGTTGGTCTTGACGGAAAAACCGTAAAGCACGGTGTGTTTTACCGCACCGGTGCGCTGTCCCATATCACAACGCCGCACGACAAGGCGCTGCTTGAAAGCCTCGGCATTAAAACCGTCCTCGATTTTCGCTCACAGCCGGAGCGCGATGCCCAGCCCGACCCCGTGCTGCCCGGCGCGCAAAACATTGCCGTGTCCGCCATTTTTGACGAAAACGGCAAGGAGCTGCGCTTTGACCTTGACGAGGTGCTTGCCGCAGGGCGCGCGGGCGTGGATGAAATGCTGCGCTTGGTGCGTGAAAGCTATGTGCGTATGCCGTTTGCAAACCCCGCCTTTCGCAGAATGTTTGCGGAAATTGCCGCGGGCAACACCCCGCTTTTATTCCATTGCAGTGCGGGCAAGGATAGAACGGGCGTGGCTGCGGCGCTGATTTTGCGGGCGCTGGGCGTGTCACGCGCGGACATTCTGCACGATTATTGCATTACAAACGGCTGTCGCGCAAAAAGCCGCGTTCGGTTTGAGCAGCAGTACAGCGCGCTTCTTCCCGCACAGGGCGCGGAGGAGCTTTTGCAGTGCGTGCTGGGTGTGGAGGAAAAATGCCTTGCCGAAGCGCTGGATGCCATTGATGCGCGCTATGCGGATTTTGAAGCATATCTGCGCGCGGAATGTGCTTTTTCCGCCGAGGCGCTTGCCGCAATGCGTGCGGATTATTTATTGCAGCCTTAGGAATAAGGAAAAGCATCCCGGAAGGAAACCCCGTGCAGCAAAAAAGATGGTACAAGCAGTGCTCTTATTTTGTTTCATTGCGGTAGAAGCGCCGCAGCAGACACAAAGGCGCATGGGAAAACTGTAAATAAGACGTAGAATTTGATTTCGCCAAAAAACAGTAGAGTAAAAGGAGAGAACAATCATGCCCACCCCCCACAACGCAGCCGGAAACGGTGATTTTGCAAAAACCGTGCTGATGCCCGGCGACCCGCTGCGCGCACAATTTGTTGCCAAAAACTTTTTAGAAGCACCGCGGCAGGTCACGGGCGTGCGCGGTATGCTGGGCTATACCGGCACCTATGCGGGCAAGCGCGTCTCCGTCATGGGCAGCGGCATGGGGATGCCGTCCATCGGAATTTATTCCTATGAGCTATACACACAGTATGATGTGGACAATATTATACGGATTGGCTCCGCGGGCAGCTATAGCGAGAGCGCAAAGGTTTTTGACGTGATGCTGGCGCTTTCCGCCTATAGCGAAAGCAGCTATGCCCGCGTGCAAAGCGGCTACGAAAAGGATGTCACCTATCCCAGTGCGGTGCTGAATGACCGCTTGCGCAAAAGCGCGGCGGGAATCCCTGTGCCGCTGATTGAGGGCACTGTCCATTCCAGCGATGTGTTTTACCGCGAGGACAAAACCCCTTACTGGCAGATGCTGCGCGATAAAAAGGGCTGTCTTGCCGTGGAGATGGAAAGCTTTGCGCTGTTCCACAACGCCGCCGTCACGGGCAAAAACGCCGCGTGCCTGCTGACCGTTTCCGACAGCTTTGTCTCGCAAGAGCGCATCACTGCCGAGCAGCGCGAAACAAGCTTTACAAGCATGATACGTGTTGCGCTGGGCAGCCTGCTTGTATAACACCGGTGCGGGAAAAGGAAAGGGCAAAGCCATGGAAAACAAGGAGCTGATACGCGCCGCATTTGCCGCGCGGGAATACGCCTACGCGCCGTACTCGCACTTTTGCGTGGGGGCGGCGCTGCTCTGCAACGATGGGCGTGTGTACACGGGCTGCAATATCGAGAGCGCAACCTTTACCCCCACCAATTGTGCCGAGCGCACCGCGCTGTTCAAGGCGGTGAGCGAGGGCGCGCGCGTGTTTGAACGCATTGCCATTGTGGGCGCAAAGAAGGGCACGCCGGACGATGCGCTTGTCACCTCGCCCTGTGGTGTATGCCGCCAGATGCTGTTTGAATTTGGCGGGCCGTCGCTGCGTGTCATCATGGCAAAAAGCGAGGACGATTATGTTGAGATGACACTGGGCGAGCTTTTGCCCCTTGGGTTTGGACCGGAAAAGGTGCTTTGAAGCCGTTTTTCAGAAACCTGCCGCGGAACCATAGCCGCTGCTTTGCGATATAAAAAAATTCGGCGCTGACGGACAAGCATAGCGCCTGTTGATAGGATGAGTCACAGAATAGGAGGAGGTAAAAATATGAAAAATCTGTTTGCATCGCTCTTGATCCTTGCGCTGAGCCTGTCTGTCTTTTCGGGCTGTGGCGGTAAAAAGGCAGAGCTTGCGCTGATTACGGATCTTGGTACAATTGATGATAAGTCCTTTAATCAAGGTGCGTGGGAAGGCCTTGTGAAGTATGCGGCGGAAAACAAAATCTCCAGCCAACATTATGAACCGACCGAAAAATCCACCGACGCTTATCTTGCCGCCATTGACCTTGCGGTCAAAAATGGTGCAAAGGTTATCGTCACCCCCGGTATCTTGTTTGAGGAGCCGATTTATATTGCGCAGAGTACATATCCCGATGTGAAATTTGTCCTAATCGACGGCAACCCTCACAATGCGGACTACAGTGTGGTGGAAACTGCCGCCAACACCGTGGGCATCACCTATGCCGAGGAGCAGGCTGGTTTTCTTGCCGGCTATGCCGCGGTCAAGGATGGCTGCACAAAACTTGGCTTTCTAGGCGGCATGCCCCTTCCCGCCGTTGTGCGCTATGGCTACGGCTTTGTGCAGGGTGCCGATTATGCCGCAAGGGAGCTGGGCATGGCAAAGGATTCCGTCAGCATGATGTATCACTATACCGGAAGCTTTGACGCTACGCCGGAGGCACAGGAGATGGCGGCCTCTTGGTATAAGAACGGCACAGAGGTCATTTTCGCCTGCGGCGGCTCGGTAGGCCACTCTGTCATGGCGGCTACCGAAGCAGCCGGAGCAAAGGTCATCGGGGTTGACGTTGACCAGTATT
This sequence comes from Ruthenibacterium sp., assembly GCA_036642215.1. GTDB lineage: Bacteria > Bacillota > Clostridia > Oscillospirales > Ruminococcaceae > Ruthenibacterium. The sequence goes on along the minus strand of JAVXUG010000063.1, from coordinate 4,486 downwards.
CCCAAAGCGATACCGTCATCACCTCTGCCATGAAGGGGATTGGCGCGTCCGTATATTCTGCCATTGAAGCGTTCTATCAGGGCAACTTCCCCGGAGGACAGAATTTGGTGTTGAACGCAGCCAATGCCGGCGTTGCAATTGCAATGGATAACGCGCGCTTCAAAACCTTTACTGCTACGGATTACGAAAAAATTTATGCTGCGCTTGCGGCTGACACGGATAAAATTGCCTCTAATATTGTAAACATACCCTCTGCGGACGGATTGGTCACATCCTCCGCCATCCGGCTGGAGATTGTGAAAATGAATGAAACGGCATAGCAATCAAAGCGGAAATTGCGCACAGAGCGCAAAATAGCATCCTGTAAGAGCAGACAGCCGAAAACGCTGTCTGCTCTTATTTTATCAGATAGCATTCCGCGCAAAAGGTTGCAAAAACAGGTGCGGCGCGATACAATAAAAATCGTCAATCAAAGCGATACAATGGAAAGAACGGGAGAAAAAGCAAGATGACAAAACAGGAGATTTTAGCCCGCGTAGACCATACGCTGCTAAAGCCGGAGGCAACGTGGCAGCAGATTCAAACGCTGTGCGATGAGGCAATTGCAAATCATACGGCCAGCGTGTGTATCAATCCGGGTTGGGTCAAACAGGCCGTGGCCTATTTGGACGGTCGTGTGCCGGTGTGCACGGTCATCGGCTTCCCGCTTGGGGCAACGACAACTGCCGCCAAGGTGGCCGAGGCAAAGGATGCGCTGGCAAACGGCTGTGCGGAGTTTGATATGGTAATCAATATCGGCCGCTTAAAAATGGGCGATACGGACGATGTGCGTGAGGAAATCCGCGCACTGAAGCAGGCCGTGGGGGATCAGGTGCTCAAGGTTATCATCGAGACATGCCTGCTGACAAAAGAGGAAAAAGAGAAAATGTGCGCGCTTGTGTGCGAGGCGGGCGCTGATTTCATCAAGACCTCTACGGGCTTTTCCACAGACGGCGCAACGTTTGAAGACATCGCACTGTTTGCGCGCTGCGTCAAGGGACGTTGCAAAATCAAGGCGGCCGGCGGTATTCGCAGCGTAGCCGATATGGAAAAATTTATCGCGCTGGGCGCGGATAGGCTGGGGACAAGCAGCGCCATCAAAATTTTTGACAAAGAGGATGCAGACGGAAACGATCGCAGCTTTCCTGTGCATTGATGCTTTTTACAGCTTGCAAAACGGCGATCACACCCCTTGCGGGGCGATGCTATGTGACAGCCGTGATTTTGGCGTATTTTCATGGCATAACTTGTCAAAGAGAAGGTCATATGCTATACTAAACACGAGATATCGGTCGATAATTGCAGCATGGACAGCGCAGAATCGGAGCCGGTTGTTGCGTGGTCGGCACGCTTGACCAACACAGGGCGCAGGGAATCCTGTGTTGCAGATTGCAGCATCGCTTATGCTGCGCTGTGTCGGTGCGCTTTTAATTTTTAATATGCCGGAAAAGCAAACCTTGGCGAGCGGTGCTGACATCAAGGTAGAGCGCAGTGTGATGCGGGTGCGTTTTGCAGCCCTTGCGGGAACAGCCCTGCTTTCGATTGTTTATTATTGCAGATATATGCTTCTGCGTTGATCAATGGATTTGGCGCACGAACACTTTATGAAGGAGAACAATCAATGACAAATGCACTGACTTCAATTATTTTACTCTTGGGTGGGCTGCTTGTGCTCCCGCTTATGGGTGCACCGCTTGCACATGTGATTTCCGGCAACATAAAAAATAAAATGGAGCCGGACAGCTTTTGGTCGCTTGCCGTATTTGCCGGCTACGGCGTGATTACGTTTTTTACAAAGCTGTTTGTGCTGTTTGCGGATGTGCCGGTAAAATACACTGCATGGCCGCTGCTTGCCATTGGCGTGGCAGCATTTGCCTACGTTCTTTTTCGGGCAAAAAAAGGCGGGACGCTGCGGATGCTCAGGCCTTCGTGGTACTTTATCGCAATTCTTCTTGCCATAACGGTGCTGGTCAGCGTAAGCTATATTGCGACAGGTGCCCAATTCTACACCGGCTATGGTCATACGGACAACTTCTACTACGGGACACATGCTGAGAGCCTCAAGGAAATTCCTTTTTCGCAGACCGATACCTACTGGCAGAATCAGCCGTACACGCTGTGTGGCATTGGCTCCCACAGAATCAGCCGCGGGCTGTATCAGGCGTTTGCGGCTGCGCTGTTTTTTGTGGATGGGCCTTCTACGCTTGGGCTTATAGGCATTCTGTCCACACCGCTTGTTTTTTGTGCGCTGATTTATACGACGCGTGATGTTGAAATGAAACGCTGGATGCGTTATGCAGGCTGTGCATTTGCCAGTGTGCTACCGGGTTATGTGTCACAGTCTTTGGAAGGCTTTTATGTGGTCAGTCTGTTTACCGCTATGATTGCATTTCTTTGTAAGCTGCTGCCGGATTTGTTCGACGGCTGCCATTGGGGGAAAACGCTCGCCATTGCCGTGATTTTTGAAAGCATCGTCTATACGTTTTTCGAGGGCATCGCTTTGCCGGTGGGTCTGCTGATGATTGCGCTTGTGGTGAGCCTGCTCAGTTATCGCTGTAACTGGAGGGCGATTTTTCACAGCCTTGCGATTTTGGCAATTGGGTTTGCCGCAAACAAAGTCGCGCCTGTGGAGCAGCTGCAGGTGGCAAGCACCTCGCTCAACTCCCGCGGGCTGGATATTCTCTGCCCGGCTGCGTCCTCTGTCGAGCTTTGGCCGTGGCTGTATTTTGGAAAAGATTTCGCCGCAAATCCGGTGGGAGGACCCCATGGATTTGCGTATATGTGGGTTCTTGTAATGCTGAGCATCGCGATACTTGTCGTGGGGCTTGTGGGTTTATTGCGTCTGTTTTTTAAGAGCTATACACCGGAAAGTATCTTGATGCTGATCTTGGCGATCTCCCCGGTGCTGTTCTTGTTCAGAAGGGACGGGGAAACCTATCAGTTCTATAAAATGGCCGGTATGGCTTTGCCGGTCTATGTGTTTGGCGCGTGGTATTTTGCGAGCGATGCCTGTGAGCAGGTAAAGCAGCATTTTCTGGGAAAACAGCAAAACGCGTTTGAACGCATTTTGCGAAAAGTTGTGATTTTTTGCATTCCTGCCTTCTTTTTGTGTGTGTTTGGGTATTCCACGCTGCACACCTTCCGCAAGGTCATGGTGATTAGCGGCGGCAATCCGTATTATGCCGAGGGGCGCTGCGAGCTGTTGCCGGAGCAAGAGCTTGCGGAGCGAAATGCATATTACAGCGGGCTTGAAAACAGGCACGACAAAAATCTTGTGCTGGCAGGGCTTCCTGACATGTCTTCATGGTGGTCGCTGTACTATGCGCGGCACAATAATTTGTACTTTCTTACGCCGGAACAGCTGCGCACGTATGATAACGGACGCACGAAAAACGTGCCGCGCTATACGGTGGCGGGCATTCAGGATATCCCGCTGGACTGCGAAATCATCGTGGAACCGTACACGAGAAATTTGATTACAGACCCTGAACTGGCAAAGGATTATTACCTTTGGCTGACAGCGTTTTCTGCGGAACCGGTCTTGAATAAAAAGACGCAGCAGTACGAATGCGCCTATGCTTTTCGCGGGTTTGCGCGCACCGCCGCGCAGGTGGTGCTCAACATCAATTTGCTTGCCGAGGAAAATGTGTATCCTGCCGAAATTACCGTAAACGGTAAAACCACGGTTCTGAAAAACGCCGATGATTTTGCCGTGGTCGAATTTGAAATGCAGCCGGGCGGCTATGACTGTCCCGCAGTGATATCCATTGCCGCAGATCAAGCCATGGAGCCGCGCGTGGTGTTGGCCGAGTTCAGCCCGCGCACGTAGCAGCCGGGACGGGAAGTTCCGCACAGGAAAAAATCCGCAGCCCCGGTGCTTGTGCGGTGCTGCGGACAATTCAATTACAGCCATAAAAGAAAAAGTTGACAAGCTTCCTCTCTGAAGCTTGTCAACTTCTTTTGTCAAGTTTGGCTAATGAAGATGCGATGCCAAACTTGCGTAAAATGCTCATAAACTTCACATCAAATTGGAAGTTTATCATTCCTTTTTCTTTGGTGCCGGAAGTTCATTGTACATGGCATTAAATAGATTTATTAGATATTCCTTGCTGTCAACATCATCAACCAACAACATTTCTTTTGCCCCTTCATAGGGCAATTCATATTCCGCATCTGGCATAAGTGAAATAGCCGATTTAACAGGTTTTACAAGCAGTCTATCGTCATATATACCGCCGACAATTCTACCACGATAATAGATAATGTACTCCCCCATCATTGCTCTATATGTTATTTTCTCCAATTCGGATAACTGTTCTAATATAAAATCTAAATACGCCTTACTTGAAGCCATATGTTACCTCCTCAAATCCCGATTTGTCTCTCTGTTAGATTATATAAATAATCTTTAGACCACAATGATAAGCTAAAAAGAAAAGGCTGACAA
>JAVXUG010000062.1:0-11328 GCA_036642215.1 Ruthenibacterium sp. | reverse complement strand
GCCGATGCATGGGTGCAATGGGAAATCACATTGCTATAAGCCGTTGAACCGCTGCGGCGCTTGCTGTTACAGTATGCGCTGCGGCGGTTTGTTTTTCTTTTGACGCATGACACGCTTTATGCTATGATACAGAAGGAAAGATTTGCATTCTATGAATGCGGCGGGAGGTGGCTGTGTGAAACGATTCTGGCGTGTAGTGCTGTCGCGCACCTTTTTGCTCGGCTTGCTTGCCGTAGTTCAAATTGGCGTATTTACCGCTGTTTTTTTTGAACTGAATCGCCTGAATACCGTTATTTACACGATGATTACCATTGTAGCTGTCATTGTAGCCGTTGCTGTATTCGAGCGCGACAATCTAAACCCCGCCTACAAAATGATGTGGCTTTTGCTCATTGTCCTTCTGCCGGTGTCCGGTGTGATATACTATTTATGCTTTGGGCGGCATCGTTCCTCGCAAAAAGCGCTAAAGCAGCTCAGCGAAATTGAGCACCGCAGCGTCGCATCCATGCCGCCCGATGTCAGCACGCTGAGCAGCTCTCCCCCTTTTGATCCCGATCTGCAGCGCTGTGTAGATTATCTGTCCATTACGGCCGCCGCGCCGCTGTACGGCGACACGCGCAGCGAATATTTCTCTATGGGGCAAACCTTTTTTCTGCGCTTTTTGGAGGAGATTCAAAAGGCGCAAAAATATATTTTCATGGAATATTTCATTATTGACGACGAGAGCCATATGTGGCGGCAAACGCTTGAAATTTTAAAAGAAAAAGCCGCCGCCGGCGTGGATGTACGCGTGCTGTATGACAGCTTTGGCTGCATTGCCACGCTGCCCTCAGGCTATGACGCGCAGCTGCGCGCGGCGGGCATCCGCTGTTATGCCTTCAACGACATGCATTTTTCGCTTCATATCTCGGACTATAAGATGTTCAATCACCGCGACCACCGCAAAATTACCATCGTGGACGGCGAGGTCGGCTTTTCGAGCGGGCTTAATTTTGCCGATGAATATATCAACGAAAAAAAGCGATTCGGCATATGGAAGGACACCGGTTTTTGTATTCAAGGGCCGGCGGTTTACACGCTGACCGCAATGTTCTTGAAAATGTGGGACTTTATGACCGGCGGCGAAACGCACCTTGCTGATTATAGACCGAAAGGGCGCTTTCTTGGCGACGGCTACGTGCAGCCCTATGGTGACTCGCCCTTGGATGAAGAAAACGTAGCAGAAAGCAGCTATTTCAATATTTTAAATCGCGCGCAGCAATATGTGTATATGGTTTCTCCCTATTTGATTGTGGACAACGAGATGCTGACGAGCCTGTGCCTTACAGCCAAAAGCGGCATTGATGTGCGCATTATCACGCCCGGTATTCCTGACAAATGGTATGTATATCACGCAACGCAAAGCTATTATGCGCAGCTTTTGCGGGCGGGTGTACGCATTTATGAATACACTCCCGGCTTTATCCATGCAAAAATGCACTTGAGCGATGATAAAATTGCCATTGTGGGCAGCGCCAATATGGATTACCGCAGCCTGTACCTGCATTTTGAAAACTGCTGCGTATTCTACCACGGCGGCATTGTGCAGGACATCAAGCGCGACTTTACCGCCACCCTTGCCGAAAGCCGCGAGGTACTGCTGTCGGATATCGCACAGCTTCCCTTGTATCGCCGTGCGCTGCAAATTTTCTTTCGCTTTTTTGCACCGATGATGTGAGCAGAGGCGCTGCAATTTATGGTCCGCTTCCTTAAAAAAGCGGCACGCTTTCCACGATCCGCTGTGTCAAAAAAACCCACACGGAAATTTCTGTGGTTCTTTCCTTGCGGCAGACAAAAATCACATCGTTTTGCCGGCATTTTATCTGATAATGGTATTACACAAAAAGAAATGGGAGATTGACAGATGATGCGACTGGTGATCATTGACGGACAGGGTGGCGGCTTTGGCTGCGCGCTGATAGAAAGCCTGCGCAGAAGCAGCGCCGCGTGCGAGATTATTGCCGTGGGCACCAACAGTCTCGCCACAAGCGCCATGCTGAAGGCGGGGGCAAACGCGGGCGCAACCGGTGAAAATGCCGCCGTGGTCAACGCGCGGCGCGCGGATATTATTGCGGGGCCGATCGGCTTGATTGTAGCAAACAGTATGCTGGGTGAGTGCAGTCCGGCTATCGCGCTGGCAGTGGCAGAGAGCCGCGCAAAAAAAGTATTGATTCCTGTGACAACCTGCGGCGTGCTGGTGGCCGGTCTGCCGGAAAAGACACTGTCCGCCTACATTGCAGATGCAGCGGCACTGATTCTGTCTTTGCTTGCACCGCGTTAAGGCACCTTATCACATCGGCGGACAGCGTTCCGTTTTTTATCGCTGCGCCCCATGAAAAGCAGTCTTTTTCGCCTTGCAGGGATGCAGAACAGCAAAAAAGCGAACGCCGCGGCAAATAAATTTGCTGCGGCGCCGGTCTTATCTCAATCGCGTGCAAAAAGGAACGTCTGCCGTTCACGCCTCCGGATGCTGCTTGCGGTACGACAAATAGCTTTCTAAAATGACTGTGGCCGCCACAGCGTCCAATACCTGCTTACGCTTTTTTCCATAGGTTCCGTTCTCACTCAAAATATTGGCGGCGCTGATGGTTGTCTGCCGCTCATCCCACAGCTTCACCGGAATAGTCAGGATTCCACTGAGCGTATTGGCCAGTTTTTGACTTTTTTGCGCGCGTGCTCCCTCCGTGCCGTCCATATTTTTCGGCAGACCGATCACAATCATCCCCACGTCGTATTCACGCGTGGCATAAACAATTTTTTCCGCCACCTTGACGAAGCTTTTTTCCTCAATAATCCCCACGGGGCTGGCAAGAAATTCTGTGCGGTCGCACACGGCAAGACCTGTGCGGGCATCGCCGTAATCAACAGCCATAATTTTCATAAAGTCGTTCTCCTTTTTGGGAAATAGTAGATTTCTTAATGATACCCTTTTCCTGTTTTTCTGTCAACCGCACGCGGCTTTCATCGGTTGCGCTTTTGCGTCTGCGCAGGACGGGGCTTTTGTCCGATGTTCGATTTAAAAAAATGATTGAGCGGCGAAAAAAGCCGTTCAATCGCGTCTTGATTGTTCTATGATAAAAGTAAAGCAGGCCGCCGTGCATATCCGCGCGGGCGGAAACCATGTCAGAGAGGATTGCTACCATGCAGAGTTTTACTTATACGATTCAACAGGCATTGGGGCTGCACGCACGCCCCGCAGGTGTTATGGTAAATAAGCTGAGTGACACGCCGTGCAGCGTCACCGTGAAATGCGGCGATCGAAGCGCCGACGGCAAGCGTCTGCTTGCGCTGATGCGTATGGCTGTAAAATGCGGCGACGTTGTAACCGTAGAGATCGCAGGCGATGGCGAAGATGCTGTGGCTGCACAGTTAAAAGTTTTTTTCGCTGAAAATTTTTAGCGCACAGCTCTGTCCTAGGCACATAAAATCGCCCTGCGAGGGGATTGACAGCAGTTTCGCAAGCTGTAAAAAAGATCAATGTCTAGGGAAACTGCTCTATTGCCGCAGAGGGAAAGAAGGAATGTGCCTATGCTCACCTTGACGGGCAGCGCCACAAGCCGTGGCATTGCGATTGCCCCACTGTTTTTATGCTCCCTGTGTTCTGTCGCGCCGCAAAAACGCACTGTTGAAAACACGGATGCAGAGGCTGCACGCGCAGAGGCTGCGCTGCAAGCAGCAAAGCAGCAATTGACCGCACTGCATGACAAGGCGGTGCTTGATGCGGGAAACGATGCTGCTGCTATTTTTGAAATTCACGCCATGCTGCTGGAGGACAAGGATTATTTAGAGGCAGTCTACAGCGCAATCCGGGTGGACGCGCTCTGCGCGGAATATGCGGTGTATCGTGCGGGGATGCAGTTTTCGAGCCTGTTTCAGAGCATGGACGATGCCTATATGAAAGAGCGCGCGGCTGACATCACAGATGTTTCTATGCGCGTTGCAGCGCTTTTGACGGGCGAGGTGCGGGACGATCCCCTGTCCGGTGTAGCACAGCCCGTTATTCTTGCTGCTGACGCGTTTTCTCCCAGCCAAACCATGCAGCTTGATAAAGCTAAAATTGCGGCATTTGTCACACGGACGGGCGCGTTTCATAGCCATGCCTCCATTCTTGCACGCAGCCTTGGGATTCCCGCCGTTGCCGCGCTTGGAGACGCGTTCGGGCAGCTGGAAAACGGTGTCACTGCCATTGTGGACGGCATTGACGGTCTTGTCCTGTGCAATCCCGGTGCCACCGCCTTGGCGCAGTATCAGGCCAAGGCGCGGACTCTATCCGAGGCCGCGCAGCGCCAGAAGCTGTTGCGCGGCAAAAGCGCCGTGACCTGTGACGGCTTTTCTGTTGCACTGTGTGCCAATATCGGTCAGCCCGACGAGGTTTGGCAAGCACTTTCGTATGACGCTGAGGGCATTGGTCTGTTTCGCAGTGAGTTCTTGTTTTTAGGGCACAGCGCGGCACCGTCCGAGGAAACCCAGTTTGAAGCATATAAAAAAGTCTTGACCGCCATGGCTCCGCGGCCCGTTGCAGTGCGCACCCTTGACCTTGGGGCAGACAAACAGACACCTTGTTTACCGCTTCCCTTTGAGGAAAATCCCGCGCTGGGTTATCGTGCCATTCGCATCAGCCTGGATCGCGCAGAGGAAATTTTTGTGCCGCAGCTGCGCGCTTTGCTGCGCGCGTCCGTATACGGGGCACTCTCCATCCTGTTCCCCATGATTACCGGCGTGCAGGAGGTACACAGCATTCTCAGCCTGTTGGACACGGTAAAGGGTCAGCTTCGCAAGGAGCATATCCCCTACAGCGAGGCCATAAAAATCGGCATTATGATAGAAACCCCTGCCGCTGTCATCATGGCTGACAAGCTTGCCGGGCTTGTGGACTTTTTCAGCATCGGCACAAACGACTTGACGCAGTATACGCTGGCAGCCGACCGGATGAATCCGCAGGTCAGCTATTTGTTCGATGCCGGCAACCCTGCCATTCTTCGTATGATTCGTCGCGTTGTGGATTGTGCCCACGCGGCGAGCATTCCTGTTTGCATCTGCGGCGAGAGCGCGGCAGATGTCGCGCTTGTTCCCTATTACATCGGCATGGGTGTTGATGAGCTGTCAATGTCCGCGCCGTCTATCCTGCGCATCAAAGAGTACGTGCGCGGCCTTGATGGTTCGGTTTGTCAGCGCAAGTGTGCGAATGCTCTTATCTGACACAGCCGCCACCGCTTCGCCTGCAGCCTTTTAACAAGCTAAGAGGATGATCTGATCTTTCATGAAACCGCGATAAAACAGCAGCTTATGGCTTTGCGCGGATCTTGTTGTCCGTCAAAACCGAAACTGCAGCATTAGAAAAGCACGGGGCAGACAAATGTAAAATTTGTCCGCCCCGTGCTTTTCTTTAATAGTATCTGCCTGTGCTCACAAGCTGTTTGCCGCATCATATGCGGTGCGGATGGCATGTGAAATATCCGCGGGTTTTTCCGCGCAGTCCCCGATGCACAGCACCGGAATACCGGCTGCTGTGAGCGGTTCCGCGTCAAATGACACAGCCTTTGCCCCTGTTGCCATGACAACAAAATCGCACGGCAGCGTCATGTCCGCGCCCTCGCTGTTCTTGCAGAGAACCGCGTTTTCGGTAATTTGCTGTACGGTGCAGGACGGATAGCTCTTTACGTCATGCTGCTTAAAATCTGCCATCAGCGTAGGCAGTACCGTGGTGCTTTCGCCTGTGGCAATCTGTGCCAGCATCTCCACAATGCTTACCTTGCACGCGCGCTGTGCCAGATATTCCGCCGTTTCGCAGCCGACCATTCCGCCGCCAATGACAACGACTTCGCCGAACACCCGGCTCTCGCCCGCAAGCACACGCCATGCATCCACCACATTTGCGCCGTCTGCGCCCGCAATGGGCGGCACGGCGCTCACTGCGCCAACCGCCACCAGCACAGCGTCCGGTTTCTGCTTCAAAAGCTGCTCTGCGCTGACGGTTTCGCCCAAATGCAGCGCAACGCCCCGCGTGCGCATCTCATGCACCAAAAAGTCCGTGGCGCGCTTCAGCTCCTCCTTGCGCGGCGGAATTACCGCAATGTTCAGTTGTCCGCCAAGCTGCGCTGCGCTCTCGTACAAATCCACAGTATGCCCCTTGATTGCCGCCACGCGTGCGGCTTCCATGCCGGCAACGCCGCCGCCGACAACAGCCACGCGCTTTACCGTGTCCGCCTTGGTGATGTGGCGCGTCTCCTCGTAGCCGTTTTCCGCGTTGAGCACACAGGACAAAAACGAGCGATTTTGAATATTGTCGGTGCAGCCCTTGTTGCAGCACACACAGCGGCGGATTGAATCGCTCTCGCCTGCCGCCGCCTTATTGACCCAGTCGGGATCTGCCAGCATGGGTCTGCCCAAAGCGACAATATCCGCCTTGCCTGCGGCGAGAATGCTCTCGCTCAGCTCCGGGTCAATGATGCGTCCCACAGCACTGACGGGAACCGACACCGCTGCTTTGATGCGCGCGGCGATCTCCACAAAAAATCCATACGGCTGTACGCCCATCGGCGGGATGGTATCGGCTAAATCGCCTGTGTGGTTCGCCTGTGCAACGTGCAGCATATCCACGCCATCCTCCACAAGCCACTGTGCAAACTGCACGGCATCGTCCTCGTCCACGCCGCCCTTGCCGCGCTCCGGTGTCACAACCGCAAACTTGTAGTCGATGGTCATACCGGGAACTGCCTTTTTGATCGCGCGCACCAGCATCCGTGCAAAGCGCATGCGATTTTCAAGGCTGCCGCCGAATTGATCCGTGCGGTGATTCATCCGCGTGCCCGCCAGCGTTCCGGTCAATCGGTCGCCGTGAATTTGAATGATATCAACGCCCGCTTTTTCTGCGCGCACGGCGCACGCGCACATTTTATCAATGATGCCAAGCAGCATTTCCTCGGTCACTTCATCGGTAAAATGCAGCATGTCATGGTGCAGCTTTTCGCGCACCTCTGCCATTTTTCCCTCGGCGAACATGGCGTTCAACGCGTCGCAGTCATATTCCGGATGGAAAATCTGCACGCCCAGCTTTGCCCCGTATTGGTGCACGCTGTCTGCCAGCAGGCGAAAGGATTCTATCTGGCTGTCCTCGAACAGCTTGGGCGTAGGGCTGAAGGTGCGAATCGGGCACACATCGCCCAGCACAAGATAGCCGACACCGCCCTCTGCCAGACGCGTGTAGAAGGCGCGGCTTTGGTGGCCGATGCTGCCGTCCTTTTCCTCATACCCGGTGGTAAGCGGCGGAAACATGATGCGATTTTTCAGGGTAAGGTTTCCCACCTTGATTGGTTGCGTAATGAGCATAAATTTTCATGTCCTTTCTGATATCGGTTCCCGATCAAAGCATACGCTGTTTTGACAGCGCGTCAGCGCGCCTACAGCAATGTAATAAAATAAGAGCACTGCCTGTACCGGCTTCTTTGCTGTAGGCGGTTTCATGCAAGGAATATTACCATTCTTATCATGAATGAAACCGCGATAGAACCGATGCGACGGGTCGCAGTGTGCTGCTTTTTCTCTTGGCTGATCGAAAAACAGCGTCACTGTCCGGTTTCCGATAAAATTGTTTGACAAAAGGCAAGGACTGCATCCTCGCAGCCCTGCCGCGCGGAGATCGAGGCAAAATTGTGATTTCCGCCCTCAATTTCCACATAGCTGCTGTCCTTGTAGCATTTTTGGTACTTGCGGCAGGTTTCTTCGTCCACAAGCACGTCCTGCGTGCCGCGCACAAGCAGCACTTTTCCGTCATAGCCGCGCGCATCCTCAAACGGGCTGTAGGCAGCAAGGTCGTAATTGAACGCCGGTGCAAATTTCAAGCCCTCAATATCGGCGTACAAAATGCCGTTTCGGGTCATTTCTTCCGCGCGCTGCTTGCAGCCGAGCCACATGCCCGCGCCCGGACACATCAAGATAAGCGCATACGGCTGCAAAATCGGTGCAACGCTCGCTGCCACAAAGCCGCCCATGCTCTGCCCCGAAAGAAAAATGCGCTTTGCGTCGGCGAAGGGCTGCTTTTCAAGCCAGTGGTACAAGTCCTCTGCGTCGTGCAAGAGCGAAGTAAACGTCATGTCCTCAAACTCGCCGTCGCTTTCGCCGCAGCCGTAAAAATCAAATCGCGCCGAGGCAATGCCGTGCCTTGCCAGCAGCCGCGCCATATGCGTGTGCGCATATTTATAACCGGAGCGGCTGCCACCGAAGCCATGCAAATTCAGCATGACGGGGAACGGCGCATCACCATCGGGAAGATTCAGGGTTCCGCGCAGCGTATTCCCGCTGCGCGAAATCATCTCCACCTGCAATATCTTCATAGCTTCACCTGTTTTAACTTTCTTTTTTCCCTCTGCCTCAAGTGCAGCCTCTGCCAGCGCACGCTTTTCAGCAAGCTGCTGCAGCATTTCGGCGGTCTTTGCCTTGGTCAGCGGATACACGAAATACAAAATCAGAATGGCCGCCACATAGCCCAGCACATAAATGCCGGTGTAGGCTTTCCAGATGCTGTTCTGTACTGCGGGGGTCTGGGTCGGCGTGTTCACGTTATAGCCAATCAGACCGATGACAAGGCTTGTGGCGGAGCCGGAAACCGCACCCGCCAGCTTGCGGAAGAACGAGTAGGATGAGTAGACGATACCCTCGTTGCGCTCGCCCGTTTTCAGCTCGTGATAGTCAATTGCGTCATTCACCATTGCCCAGACAAGCACCTGCAAGCCGCTTGCGCCCAGATAGCAGATTCCGTTGAGTACGATGAATAGAATCGGATTTTTCACGGGGAAAATAAACATGACTGCAAAAATGATGGCGGCAAAGCCCGCGCCGTACATGCACCACTCTTTTTTGCCGAATTTCTTTGCCACAAATTTTGTCAGCACAAAGGTGAGCAGCGCGTATACTGTGCTCAGCATACCGGAAATTGCCATCAGCTTGACATTGCCGAAATAGTCGCGGAACAAATAGGTATTCATGCCGTTGACAATGCTTGCGCCAATCATGCCGGCAAGGGATGAGAACATCATGCCAAGCAACGCCTTGTTGCGTGTAATCTCTTTCATGACGTGCAGCCAGTTCAGCTTTGTTGCTTGGCTGCGCTGGGGCAGAATCACGCGTTCCTTGCACAGCACACAGGTAATTTGAATGCAAAGCAGCCCCACCAAGGCGCAAATTGCCGCAAGCATTAAAAAGTTTCCCGCCACGGGCTGGTTGTCTTTATACAGCACAAGCGGGCCGACCATGACAATGACCGTCATAAAAATGGTGCCCCCAAGGCTGCGGTAGCGCGACAGGTCTGTGCGCTGGTTTACATCGTCCGTCATCACGCTGGACAGCGAGCCAAACGGCACGTTGACGCAGGTGTACAACGCCTCATACAGCACATAGCTGATGAACATATACGCCAGCTTAAAGCCGTACTGCATATTGCTGATATTGACAAATCCCAGCACACACAGAACCGCCATCGGGAACGAAAACGCGCGCATCCACGGAATAAATTTTCCGCCCTTGCCCGGTTTTTTCGAGTCGAGCAGCGCACCGATAATAGGATCATTGACAGCGTCCCATATTTTAGTAATCAGCATTAAAATGGCAATATGGAAAGGATTCACCTTTAGTACAAGGGTGTAAAAGGTGGCGAGGAACATCGCTCTGAACTGCTCTGTACAGCAGGAGCCTAAATCGCCTAGGGTATAGCCTATTTTGTCCTTCATAGAAAACGGTCTCATGATATCCTCCTTTGATTGCGTTTCGTTTCATACAATGCAGCACCGGTCTCACGCTGCATTCCTGTAATTTCATTATAGCGTCACGTATTTTACATTCATATACAATTCTTGCTTGAAAACTACGAATAATTGATCTATAATAACAATAGCATAAGAAAGAAATGCAATAACGAAATATATTGTGCAGTTTGCTTAAAGCAGAGGAAAGAAAATGGACAGTTCAACCTATTCGATTCAAAAATACAGGCTGACGCGCGAGGAAATAAAATCCGTCTACGCAAGCAATCGACACAGTATCCTGGTGCTTACGCGCGGAAAATGCATTGTGAGCGGTGCCGAGAGCACAGTCCCCTGCACACAGGAGGATTTAGTGTTGATTAAGCCCGGCAGCCGCGCAAGCCTGCAATATTTTGGCGGAAAATATCCACTTGAATTTTTTCTGATCACTCTTTCATCGGAGCTGCTTTCGTATCTTTCTGATGAAGGGGTCAGCCTTGCGCCCTGCTTTGAGGTAGTGCCTTCAAAGTTGATTGTCGTGCACAGCAGTGCAAGCATTACAATGCTGATTAAAAATCTGTGCCATAAGCTGACGGCCTTTCCGTCAGAGCAGGATGCTTTTGCAAGCGCACTGTTTGAAAAAAGCATTTTGCAAATGCTGATTATTCTGATTTTGCGCGCTTGCATTCAAGCAGAGCTGCAAGCACGTCCCCGATGCCGCCGCGTGCTGCTGATTGACGATGTTTTCGGGTTTATCCAAAATCATTTAAGCGAGGAAATCAGCTTGGAGCGCCTTGAAAAAGAGTTTTATGTCAGCCGTTATCATATTGCGCGGGAATTTAAAAAGCAGACCGGCGATACTGTGCACGCTTACATCATAAAGGCAAAGTTGACGATGTGCAAAAAGCTGATTGCCGAGGGCAAGCCCATCACGGAGGTATATCAACTGGCTGGCTTTGGCGGCTATAATAATTTTTTCAGAGCTTTTAAGCGGGAATATAATATGACACCGAAGGCATATTACAACGAAAGTCTGCTTTTATAAGCAGCGGCGGCGCAAGCGCTTTGTTTGCCGTGGCTGTTTCTCCTGTTCCTGAGGGGATGCGGCGGCGCACGCTTAGTTTTTTTGAACTGTATTTTGAACTGTATTTTGACTTGCATCTTCGCGGATTTATACTTATTTTCGCGTTACTAATCGTTACAAAACAAACAAATAAACCGCGCTGCACGCCAAATAAATGGCGATACAGCGCGGTTTTTGCTTGGCTCCCCCTGTCCGACTTGAACGGACGACCCTGCGGTTAACAGCCGCATGCTCTACCGGCTGAGCTAAGGAGGAATATGGGACATTGTTTTGCGACAATGTCATATGGTGACCCCTGGGAGAATCGAACTCCCGATTTCGCCGTGAGAGGGCGATGTCTTAGCCGCTTGACCAAGGGGCCAAAAAAATAAGGCAAGCAAATATTCCATTGTTCGCCTTATAAAAAAGAAAAGAGCCGGCACCTACCTATTTTTGCAGGGCGTCACCACCCAACTATCTTCGGCACGA
>JAVXUG010000061.1:0-11688 GCA_036642215.1 Ruthenibacterium sp. | reverse complement strand
ACAACAAAATCCGCCCCGTTTCCGAGGCGGATTTTTTAGTTGTAAATAACGATTTATGGCTTTATACTGCGGTTTTTTAGCACTGAGCTGCAGCCACGGCGCAAGCCACGGTTGCGCCGACCATGGGGTTGTTGCCCATGCCAATCAGACCCATCATCTCCACATGCGCGGGCACGCTGGAGCTGCCGGCAAACTGCGCGTCGCCGTGCATGCGGCCCATGCTGTCGGTCAAGCCATAGCTGGCGGGGCCGGCGGCCACGTTGTCCGGATGCAGGGTGCGGCCTGTGCCGCCGCCGGAGGCAACGGAGAAGTATTTTCTGCCGTTCTCGTTCGTCCACTTTTTATAGGTGCCTGCCACCAGATGCTGGAAGCGGGCGGGGTTTGTGCTGTTGCCCGTGATAGAGCACTGCACGTCCTCTTTTTTCATGATAGCAACGCCTTCAAGCACGTCGTTTGCGCCGTAGCAGCGCACCGCAGCGCGCGGGCCGTCAGAGAACGCAACCTCACGCACAACGTTCAGCTCGCTCGCTTTAAAGTCGTAATCCGTCTCCACATAGGTGAAGCCGTTGATGCGGCTGATGATATAGGCCGCGTCCTTGCCAAGGCCGTTCAAAATGACGCGCAGCGGTGTTTTGCGCGCGCTGTTTGCGGTCTGTGCAATGCCAATGGCACCCTCGGCGGCGGCAAAGCTCTCGTGTCCCGCAAGGAACGCAAAGCAGGTGCAGTCGTCGCTCAACAGCATTTTGCCAAGGTTGCCGTGACCAAGGCCGACCTTGCGCTGCTCTGCAACAGAGCCGGGAATTGTGAATGCCTCAAGCCCCTCGCCAATGGCGGCGGCGCAGTCGGCGGCGGATTTCAGCCCGCGCTTTACCGCAATGGCGGTGCCGAGCGTGTACGCCCAGATGGCGTTGTCAAAGCAAATGTTCTGCACGCCCTTGACAATGGCGCTGCAATCAACGCCCTTTGCAAGAAGCATTTCGCTGCAAGCGTCCAGGGATTCGAGGCCGTTGGCCTTCAGGCATGCCTCAATTTTAGGCATGCGGCGGTCTTGACTTTCAAATGTTGCCATAATGTTACCTCTCCTTCCTTACTCTTCGCGCGGGTCGATGTATTTGACCGCGCCGTCCTCGGGCTTAAAACGACCGTAAGAGCCAACATTGCTCTCGTATGCCGTTTTCGGATCTTTGCCGTGACGGATGGCCTCCATCATTTTGCCAAGGCGCACAAACTCATAGCCGATCACTTCGCCGTTCTTGTCGATGGCAAGGCGGGTGATGTACCCCTCGGTCAATTCAAGATAGCGCACGCCCTTTGCCTTGGTGGAGAAGATGGTGCCGGTCATGCTGCGCAGCCCCTTGCCCAAATCCTCAAGACCGGCGCCCACGGGCAACCCGTCGTCGGAAAAGGCAGTCTGGCTGCGGCCGTAGACAATCTGCAAAAACAATTCGCGCATGGCCACGTTGATGGCATCGCACACAAGGTCGGTGTTCAGTGCCTCCAGAATGGTCTTGCCGGGCAGAATTTCGCCTGCCATCGCAGCGGAATGCGTCATGCCGGAGCAGCCGATTGTCTCAACCAGTGCTTCTTCAATGATGCCGTTTTTGATGTTCAACGTCAGCTTGCAGGTGCCCTGCTGGGGCGCGCACCAGCCAATGCCGTGCGTCAGACCGCTGATGTCTGTAATTTCGTACGCTTTTACCCATTTTCCTTCTTCGGGAATGGGCGCGGGGCCGTGATTCGGGCCCTTCGTAAGCGGACACATATGCTCTACTTCATGAGAATAAGTCATAGTGATACTCCTTACTTGTTTCAATTCTTGACAAATTTATAACAGTTGCGCTGCCTTTTATTATAAAGAATTGAAGCGCCGTTTGCAAGGGGGCACGCTGCCTTTTGCGAAAGTTTTTGCGCGGCAGGGCGTATGTACAAAAAATATGCAAATTTTTTGTATGATATGACAATGAATTATCAAAAAAATTGTTGACATTGACAGTGGATATGATATACTGAGGATGCGGCTAAAAGAGAGCCGCAGCATGGAAGCAGCAGCAAGATAGCGCAAGATATGGTTCTTATCGAAAGGAGAATGTTTATGGCATCCGTTGATTTACATAATATTGATTTAAAAGAGTTTAACGACGTACTGGCAACCTGCAAGGGCGACGTGTTTATGGTGACACCGGAGGGTGACCGCTTAAACCTAAAAAGCAAGCTGTGCCAGTTGATTGGCTTTACAAAGCTGGTCGAGGGCGGCAGCATCGCCAACGCAACGCTGGAGTGCAGCGATCCCTCGGATCAGACAAAGCTGTTCCGCTTTAATATGTTCGGCGCTGCGAACACCCCCAAATAAGGCATTACACTCTTTGACCCGCTGCAAAAACTGTTGCAGCGGGTTTTTTATTGGTGTGCCTTGCGCTTTGTCGGAGGCATCTTCATAGAATATCCATTGCTTTGCACGCCGGATCGTAGTATGATATAAAAATAATGCGCGCATAGGCTGTTTCGCGCGCAGAGCCGTCCTGTGCGGGCGTTTTGCCCCGCAGATTTCACCCCCGGCTATGATAATTGAAGGAGATCGCTCTTATGTCTTTCATTGAAAAAATCTTCGGTTCCTATTCCAGCAAGGAGCTGAAAAAGATACAACCCGTTGCGGACAGCGTGCTGGCGCTGGAGGACAAATATGCGGCGCTGAGCGACGCGGAATTGCAGGCCGTGACCCCGGCGCTGAAGGTGCGTCTTGCGGCGGGCGAGACACTGGACGAGCTTTTGCCC
The DNA here is from genome assembly GCA_036642215.1 of Ruthenibacterium sp. Taxonomy (GTDB): domain Bacteria; phylum Bacillota; class Clostridia; order Oscillospirales; family Ruminococcaceae; genus Ruthenibacterium. Next base: position 8,916 of record JAVXUG010000061.1, on the reverse strand, counting down.
GATGCCTTTGCCGCGTGCCGCGAGGCTGCGTGGCGCGTGCTGCAAATGAAGCATTTCCCCGTGCAGGTTGTGGGCGGCGTTGTGCTGCACCGCAGCACCATCGCAGAGATGCGCACGGGCGAGGGGAAAACGCTTGTCGCCACGCTGCCGGTGTATTTAAATGCGTTGACGGGCAAGGGCGTGCATGTCGTGACGGTCAACGACTATCTGGCGCGCCGCGACAGTGAATGGATGGGCAAGGTCTACCGTTTTCTCGGCCTTTCCGTCGGGCTTATCGTGCACGGCATCACCAACGAGGAGCGCCGCGATGCCTATGCGTGCGATATCACCTACGGCACCAACAACGAGTTCGGCTTTGACTATCTGCGCGACAACATGGTGGTTTATAAAGAGCAGATGGTGCAGCGCGGGCATTATTATGCCATCGTGGACGAGGTGGACTCCATCCTCATCGACGAGGCGCGCACCCCGCTGATTATCAGCGGCGAGGGGGACGAGAGCACAGAGCTGTACCGCCGCGCCGACGACTTTGCCAAGACGCTGCACCTCAGCGTTGTGACGGAGCTTGACGATAAAGAGCAGCAGGAGTCGCAGGTGGACGGCGACTACATTGTGGACGAAAAGAAAAAGACCGCAACCCTAACCCGCAGCGGCATTGAAAAGGCCGAGCAGGCGTTCCACATCGAGAACCTAGCCGATGCGGAAAACATGACGCTGTCGCATCACATCAACCAAGCCATCAAGGCGCGCGGCGTGATGAAGCGCGACGTGGATTATGTGGTGCGCGAGGGTGAAGTCATCATCGTGGACGAGTTTACGGGGCGCATGATGCTGGGCCGCCGCTACAACGACGGGCTGCATCAGGCCATTGAGGCAAAGGAAAATGTGACCGTCGCGCGCGAGAGCAAGACGCTCGCGTCCATCACGTTCCAAAACTATTTCCGCATGTACGAAAAGCTTGCCGGCATGACGGGCACCGCGCAGACCGAAGCAGCCGAGTTCAACGAGATTTACGGCTTGCAGGTGGTGGAGGTGCCCACCAATCAGCCCGTGTGCCGCACCGATTATAACGACAGCGTTTACAAGACCGAAAACGGCAAATACAGCGCCGTCATTGAGCAGGTGCAGGAATGCCACGCAAAGGGGCAGCCCGTGCTGGTGGGCACGATCTCCATCGAAAAGAGCGAGCTGCTTAGCAGTATGCTGAAAAAGCGCGGGATTAAGCACGAGGTGCTGAACGCCAAATATCATGATAAAGAAGCCGAAATTGTGGCGCAGGCAGGCAAAAAAGGCTCTGTGACCATCGCCACCAATATGGCGGGACGCGGCACGGACATTGTGCTGGGCGGCAACAGCGAGCACATGGCAAAGGCCGCGCTGCGCAAGGAGGGCTTTTCGGAGGAGCTGATTGCCGAGAGCACCGGTCATGCCGAGACGAAGAACGCGGAGATTCAGGCGGTGCGCGCGCGCTTTACAGAGCTTGAGACGGGCTTTAAAACCGGCATCATCGCCGAGGCAAAAGAGGTCTGCGACGCGGGCGGCCTGTTCATCATCGGCACCGAGCGGCACGAGAGCCGCCGGATTGACAACCAGCTGCGCGGGCGCGCAGGCCGTCAGGGCGACCCGGGCGCAAGCCGCTTTTTCATCAGCCTTGAGGACGATTTGATGCGGCTGTTCGGCGGCGACCGCGTGCAGGGCATTATGGACACGCTGGGCGTGGAAGAAGATATGCCCATCGAAAATAAGGTCATCACAGGTCAGATTGAAAACGCGCAGAAAAAGCTGGAGGCGCGCAACTTCTCCATCCGCAAAAACGTGCTGCAATTCGATGATGTAATGAACAGCCAGCGCGAGATTATTTACGGGCAGCGCAATAAGGTTTTGCAGGGCGAGGACGTGTCCGCGAACATCTACAGCATGATGCGCGACTCCGTCACCGACAACGCCACGTTGTATCTGGGCGGCGACATCCCCGACGGCTGGGACTTTGAGGGCCTGCGCGCGCATTATCTGGGCTGGCTGACAAAGGACAGCGACTTTCATTATACGCCGACAGAGCTGGATTCCCTCACGCGCGAGGATGTCATCAAGATTCTGACAGACCGCGCGCAGGAGCGCTGCGCCGAGAAAGAAAAACGCTACGGCGCGCCGATGATGCGCGAGGCAGAGCGCATGGTGCTGCTGCGCAATGTGGACACAAAGTGGATGGAACACATCGACGCGATGGAGGAATTGCGGCGCGGCATTTATCTGCGCAGCTACGGTCAGCACGACCCCGTTGTGGAGTACCGCATCGAGGGCTTTAATATGTTTGACGAGATGGTCGAAAGCGTGCGCGAGGACTCTACCAAAATGCTGCTGACGCTGGAATTTCGCCAGAACGAAAATCTGGAGCGCCATCAGGTGGCAAAAATTACGGGCGAGAGCGGCTCCGGCGACGGCAGCGAAAAAAAGCAGCCGGTGCGCAAGGGTGTTAAAATCGGCCGCAACGACCCGTGCCCCTGCGGCAGCGGGCTGAAATGGAAAAAGTGCACCTGCGAGCAATATCATAAATAGTGCATCAACAGCGCAGCTTCCCACGGGGCGCTGCGCTGTTTTGGGGATTGGATCGCAGCTTTCTAAGACACTGCACGATAGAGCAATGTGATTTCACATTGTAATTGTATTGATGCATCGCCCGGCAAAGGGGACTTACAGCAGCTTCGCAAGCTGTAAAAAGCATCCATGGCTAGAAAAGCTGCGATAAGAGCCTTGCGCCGTGGTGCAGCATTTTTCAAGCTGCGGATTTGAAAAACGGGATGAGGAGGCAGAGACATTGTTGTGGATGGTATGGGGGATCATAGGGATACTGCTGATGGGTGCGGCGGTGCTGTTTTGCTGTGCGCTTGGGCTGTTTCGCTTTGCCGCCGTGCGCCATGCGCCGCGCCACTGGGAAAACGAACCGATGCCGGACGGCATACCGCGCCGCTGGGCGAATGCCATCCACGAGGGCAGAGCCTATCTCAAAAGCAGACCCGACAAGGAGGACTGGTTTTGTCAAAGCGGCGATGGGCTGCGGCTGCACGCGGCGTATTATCCCGCTCCGCAGCCGTCCGATCAAACCGTGGTGGCGGTGCACGGCTTTCGCGCCGACGGCGCGACCGGCTTTGCCATGATGGTAAAATTTTACCACGGCGCGGGCTGCAATGTGCTGCTGGTGGATGACCGCGCGCACGGCGAGAGCGAGGGAAAATATATCGGCTTTGGCTGGCTTGACAAGGACGATGTGCTGCTGTGGCTTGCCGAGGTGCAGGCGCACACGCCCGGCGTGCGCATTTTGCTGCACGGCATCTCTATGGGTGCCGCCACGGTGCTGATGACGGCGGGCAGCGACGCGCTGCCGGTCTGCGTCAAGGGGGTCGTGTCCGACTGCGCCTATGCAAGCGCGTGGGAGGAATTTTCGTATCAAATCCGCTGTGTGCTGCATCTGCCGGTTTTTCCGCTGCTGCAATGCGTCAATCTTTTGAACCGGTGTCTTGCAAAATATGATTTTCACCGGGCGGACACAACCGCCTTTACCGCGCGCATCCGGGTGCCGGTGCTGTTTTTTCACGGCGAAAAGGACACGTATGTTCCCACGCAAATGGTGCATACCTTATATGGGGCGTGCACGGCTGAAAAAACGCTGCTGCTGGTTCCGGAAGCCGGTCACGCGCAAAGCTATGCCGCAGACAGCGCTGCCTACGAGGAAGCGGTGTGCGCGCTGCTGCAAAAGGTGTTTGCGTAATACGGTTCCTGCTTGAAAACGGAAAAGCGGCGCGCAGAATTGCGGTGACAGCCGCAAAAATGCGCTGTAAAAGCAGGGACGATACAAAGGCAGACAGCCCAAACGGAGGAAACCACCGTATGCCCGATATCAAGCTGATTGCAACCGATCTGGACGGCACGCTGCTGACAGGCGATAAGCGGCTGCCGCCCGATTTTTACGCTGTTTTGCACGCGCTGCACCGCCGCGGCATTTTGTTTGTGGCGGGCAGCGGACGCACCTACCGCACGCTGCAAAGCACCTTTGCACAGGTGCCGGACAATGTGCATTTTCTGTGCGACAACGGTGCCTATGTGGTGGAAAACGGCGTGAATACGTTTACCAGTATCATCGCGCCGGCGCTGTGGCGGCGCGCCGCTGCGGCGGCGGATGCCGAGGGGCCGCAGGTGCGCGCGCTGCTGTGCGGCGTGCACGGCACCTATCTGCATGAATACCGCGACGCGCCGCTGCTGAGAGACCAGCTGACAAGCTGCTTTGCCGAGGTTACGGTCTGCCCCGATTTTGCTAAGGTGCAGGACGACATTTTTAAAATTGCCGTCTGCGATATGCGCGGCGCGGGCACGCACGCCTATCCGCGGCTGCGCGCGGCCTTTGGCGGGGAGCTGAATGTTCTGCACACAGGCCCTTTTTATCTCGACATGATGAATCTCGGCATTACAAAGGGCTCGGCGCTGGCACATCTGCAAAGGGAGCGCGGCATATTGCCGGAAGAAACCATGGCGTTTGGCGATTTTTTCAACGATGTTGATATGCTTGCTTGCGCGCGCTACAGCTTTGTCATGGAAAATGCCGCGCCGGAAATGTTTGCGCACGGACGCTTTCGCGCGCCGTCGAACGAGTGCTACGGTGTGAGCACAATCATCCGCCGCCATGTGCTGGAGGGACAGCCGTTCCCCTAGCGCCTTTTTTCTCCGTTTGTGTCGTTTTTTTCGGCTGCGCGGCGCAGCGTGCCGAATCTCGAACTTTTTTAGCCAAAAAATGCCTTGACGTATTCTTACTCTTGCTTTTATAATAATAGACAAGAGATTGATAGCGCATAGAATACGGTTGGCGGAGAGAGAAATTAAGATGAAAAAGAGCGTGACTGTTTTTTTACTGACTGGTGCGTTGGCGCTGTGCTTTGGCGCTTGTGATGGCGACAGGGGACAGAGCGGCATGATGCAGGACGATGACGCAGCGCAGAGCACGTCGGAGGCCGCTGCGTCCGACAGCGAAGCGCAGTATGAGGACGCGAAGGACGGTGACCCGGCGGAGCATACCGTCGAGGCCATTCAGGGGCGCGGCACGCTGATGGTCGCCATCGTGGAGAACAACCCGCCTTATGCGTTTTGCAACGATGACGGCACCAAGCGCGAGGGGCTGGACAACGCAATGGCAAATACACTGGCGGAGGATCTGGGTGTTGCGCTGGAGCTTATCCCCTGCACGCAGGCGGGGGTTGTAAACGCCGTGCGCAGCGGTGCGGCTGACGTGGGGCTGGGTGCGCTTTTGGCGGGCGACAAACTGCTGGACAGCGTGCAGCCCACAAACGCCTATGCGGGTGACACCCAGGCGCTGCTGATGTGCGTGGAGGATGCCAAAAGCTACGGCAGTAATCCGGCGGCCTTTGCCACCAAGACAATCGCCTGCCTGCGCGATGTGCCGCAGCAAAGTGACATTGTAAAAGAGCTGCTGCCCGCCGACTGTGCAATCAAGCAGGTGCGCGACGTGGAATCCGGCATGAAAAGGCTGCGCAACGGCACCTGTGCGGCGCTGATGCTGGACGAATTTCAAGCCATTGCCTGTGCGAATGACAATTCAGACCTTGCGCTGTCGCAGGTGCCTGTCAAAACGGAGATCGTCTGTGATTCCGTTGTAATGGCGGTGATGCGCGACAACGAAAGTCTGCTGACCTTCCTGAACACGGAGATTCTTGACAAGTATAAAAAGACAGGCGGTCTGGGTCGGCTGCGGCTTTCTGCGTGGGAAAAGGCAAACAATAGGGGCTTGCTGGACGCTGCGTCCGATGACACGCAGCAAGCAGACGACACAGAAGCGGAAAAAGGATAGGACAATTTTATTGCGGTTTTATGGAAGGATCGCACCGGCAAGCTTCTTGAGAGGAACCGCATCCGGCAAAGAGGATAGCGCAGCAGCTTTTCTTGCTTTGCTCCCTTGGAATAAAACGAAAAAACGCCGACCTTGCTCGTTTGAGCAAGGTCGGCGTTCGCTTTGCAAAAAGCGTCAAAAGACCGCCCGCGCAGCCTAACGCTACGGGGGCGGTCTTTGAAAGCTTGTGTATTTCGCTTAGTTCAAAATCGCGGCCTCTGTCTCCGGGTCAAACAGGTGCAGCTTTTTCGTGTTGATGGCAACCTTGATGTCGCTGCCGTTCTTCGAGGTGCTGGTGGGAAGCACGCGGGCGGTCATCTTGTAGCCCTTATAGGTCAGGTACAGATAAATCTCAGAACCCATCAGCTCGGAAACCTCTACGTTGGCCGTGATGACAGCGTCCTTGTGGCAATCCATAAACTCTGCGTCGTCCTTGATGTCCTCAGGGCGAATGCCTGCCTTGACGGCTTTGCCGACGTAGGCTTCAATGGCCGGAGTGATTTTGGAGGAGTCAATCAGCAGCTTGTCGCCGCCGAGATCGACATAATATTTCGCGCCGTCCTTCACAAGGGTGGCATCCAGCAGGTTCATCTGCGGGCTGCCGATAAAGCCGGCCACAAACATATTGCACGGATAGTCATACAGGTTTTGCGGGGTGTCCACCTGCTGAATCAAGCCGTCCTTCATAACGACAATGCGGTCGCCCATGGTCATAGCCTCGGTCTGGTCATGTGTGACGTAGACAAAGGTGGTGCCCAGCTTCTGGTGCAGCTTGATGATCTCGGTGCGCATCGAGGTGCGCAGCTTTGCGTCAAGGTTCGAGAGCGGCTCGTCCAGCAGGAACACGGCCGGGTCACGCACCATGGCGCGCCCCAAAGCAACACGCTGACGCTGACCGCCGGAAAGCGCTTTCGGTTTGCGGTCAAGCAGATGCTCAATGTCCAAAACACGGGCGGCTTCGCGCACGCGCTTGTCAATCTCGTCCTTCGGGGTTTTGCGCAGCTCAAGCCCGAACGCCATGTTCTTGTACACGGTCATGTGCGGGTACAAGGCGTAGTTCTGGAACACCATCGCGATGTCGCGATCCTTCGGGGGAACGTCGTTGACAAGGCGCTCGCCGATGTACAGTTCGCCCTTCGAGATTTCCTCAAGGCCTGCAATCATGCGCAGTGTGGTGGATTTGCCGCAGCCGGAAGGCCCGACCAGAATGATAAACTCTTTGTCCTCAATTTCAAGGTTGAAATCGGAAACCGCGGTCACGTCACCGGGATAGATTTTGTAAATGCCCTTTAAGCTGATACTTGCCATAGGAATCACCCTCCGTTTGTAATTTGTTGATATGCTTGACGGGATGCTCCGTCTTTCCTATAATAATAACAGCATGATGCATACTTTTAAATGGTAAAATATTGATATGGAGTGCTGCTTTTTGATTTTTAAACCGGAAACCCTGTGCACGCCGCTTTACTGTCGTGAATTGTCGGATGACGGGACGGGCACGGCGGAGCTTTGCGCAGCGCCGTTTGCGGCGGTGCTTGTTTCGCACGGACATGCGGCGCTGTCGGCGGGGGGCGAGGCGCAGCTTTTGGGCGCGGGAGGGCTGTTGATCGCGCGGGGCGCGGTGGAGGTGACACCCGCGACGGACTGCCATTTGCTGGCGGTCGGCCTTGGCGGACTGGCGGCGAGCGCCGCCGCGCAAACGCTTTCGCAGCCTGTGCTGTCCGATGCGGCGGTGTGCCCGCTGGCGGGGCAGGCCATGGCAGAGCTGTGCGAGGCCGTCGCGCACGGCGCATCGGCGGTGCAGCAAAGCGAATGTGCCTATCGTGTTTTGTGTGCGCTGGCAGAGGCGGACGCGAGTGCAAAGGCGCTGCCGCCGCTTGTCGCGGACGCGGTGCTGGCAATCCGCCGCAATTATGCGGGGCTGTACGGCGTGGAGGAGTTGAGCGCGCAGCTTGGTGTGAGCAAAAGCCACCTTGTGCGCGTGTTTTCCGCTGCCATCGGTGTGCCGCCGGGCCGCTATCTGACCGAGGTGCGCGTGGCGGCCGCAAAAAATCTGCTCGCGCAGCGCGACTATCCCTTAGAGGTCATTGCATCGCTGTGCGGGTTTTCGGGCGCGAATTATTTTTGCAAGGTGTTTAAAAAGGCAACGGGCACACAGCCCGCCGCCTACCGCGCGCTGCACGGGGGCACGGCGGACAAGGGCAGTGCCCCCGCAGTCAGTGCACAGGAAAAAGAGCTTTATATCTAAAAGCGGCTCGCCCATTCGGGACGTTTTTGCTTTTGCAGCGTTGCCGCAGCTTTTTAAAGTCCGGCGGGATTTCTTTTTTTATTGTTGACAAGCAAAATGATAAGTGATATATTTATCTCATAAAAGGACAAATACATCACTTATCACAAGGGAGATTGACTTGGAATGAAACATACAAAGCGCACCTACACGCGGAAAATATCACCGAAGCTTGGGCTTTTGGGGTTCCTTGGTTTCTTAGGGCTCATCGGCTTTTTACCATGGTTTTTGGAATTTACAGATGTATTCGCCGTACCGTTTCCGTTCTTTTTCTTTAGCTTTTTTGCTTTCTTTGGGTTTTATTATGAAGGGAAAATGTCGGGAACCTTTATTGATGAACGGTTCCAAGCCAACATCTATCGCGCCGAATCCATTGCCAATAAAGCGTCTCTGGCGATCATCATCGGGGTTGCCATTGTAATGATGTCAATCTTTCATCTCAGCAGCTACGACACCCTGAGTGTGCTGATTGCAACGATTGGTCTTTCCTTTGGGCTTTCCGGCTTTCTGCAATCCTACCTGCTCTTTCGATTTGAGAATGAGGAATAGAGATGGGAGAATTTGAATGCACCCTAAAAAAATACAGACAGCTGAAAAATTTGACGCAGGAACAATTGGGGGAAAAAGTAGGGGTGAGACGGGAAACCATTATGCGCTTAGAGGCAGGAAAATATAATCCGTCGCTCAAACTGGCAATCGAGATCTCAAGAATTGTTGAAACCCCTATCGAAGAATT
>JAVXUG010000060.1:7012-12194 GCA_036642215.1 Ruthenibacterium sp. | reverse complement strand
CTAGCTCAGCCTCGGCTGTCTTGGCGGAATCCCCCTCATGCGGCAAGCCCTTGCACGCCGCCTGCCCTGTTTTTTTCTCTGCGTTGCCCCTACAGCGTAAAGGGCAGATGATTTGCCGCATACTGCGTCATGCCGCGCGCACGCAGGCGCGCGCCGCCCGGCAGGTGCAGCGTAAAGCTTGCATAGCCCTGATTTAAGCCGAACGGACTTTGAAACACCGTGTACGACACGTCGGGCGTAAACACGCACACCTCATGCCGCGTAAAAAAGCGCGTATACCACAGCGCAAGCGTGCGGTTTTTATTTTTGCAAACGCCCTCCTTGCAATAGCCCTCAAACGACTGCGCAAGGCAGCCGATGCTCAGCACAAGCGGAACGCACAGCACGGGCAGCACGGCGGGCAGCCCTGCAAAGGCGACCCCGCAAAGCGCCAGCGTCAGGGCAAGGCAGGCGCACGGCAGCCCGATATACTGCCAGATGCTTTTGCGCGCAGGCTCGCACAGCGGCGCGTCCGGCGTGCGAAAGCCCGTCAAAAGCGCCTCCGGCGCGTGCGGCGACGAGCGTTTGTACACCATCAGCGGAAAATCTCCGCCCGCAAAGCTTCCCGCCTGCACATACAGCGGATACCGCCCCAGCAGCCGCGCCGCGGGCGTGACGCGCACATCGCACGCACTGATGCTCTGCACCGCAATGCGCCGCTCTGTCTTGGTCAAAACACCGCCGCGGCAGATGATGACCCCGCCGTTGCGGCACACGCGCAGCCCCGCCGTCTGAAAAAACGCGTGCAAAAACGTCACGCTGGCAAGACCGAACAACAGCGCGGTCATCATGGCAAGCCCCGCGGGTAGAAATTGCGCAAAAAAGCTCTCAAAGCGCGCAAAGTTCTGCTGTGCGCGCTCAAACAGCACGCGCAAATCCTCGCCCAGCAGCTCTGACACGCGCTGCGCACCCACGTAGACAAACAGCGCCGTCGTCAGCACATTTGCGCTGAGCATCGTCAGCGCCAGACGGTCAAAGCCCGTCGGGGCAAACACGCTCGCACCCTCACGCACGGGCATCAGCACGTTTGCAACGCGCTGCGCGGCCTTGTTCGGCAGATACAGCAGCACCTTTTTCGGCGCGGCATAGTTTTTAAAATACAGCGTAAGGCGCGCCGCGCCAAACAGCCGGCAGTAGAGCGGACGCTGAAGATCCAGCACCGCAATGCTCTCTTTTTTATAGGTGCTGCAATGGCGCAGCACAAGCCCGCGCTCGATCAAAACGCAGCCGTCCGCAACCCAAAACCCCGTGAACCACCACAGATATGCGGCCGCCGCCGCGCACAGCAGCAAAATGGAAAGTCCCTGCCACAGCGCCAAAAACAGCGCGGGCAGATCAAATACAATCAGCGCGCGCACCATCGGCACAAGGCACAGCAAAAGACCATAGCGCAAATAGCGCAGCGTATAAAAAATATGAAAGCGCGCGCGCTTTGTCATATCCATAGCATCACCCCGCGCTGTTTTCTGCAAGCTGTTCCGTCAGTGCTTCGGCATCCTCCAGCGGCGCGCCGGGAATGACCAGCAGCCCGCCGGAATACAGCAGCACCAGCACGCAGCTTCCCGTGCGCCGCTGCAAGGGCGAGGACAAAATATAGTACCCCGTCACAAACCGACGCGGCACACGGTGGATGACCGAGAACAAAAGGCCGTGGCGCACCGAAAGATGGTGCCGCCCCGCAAACACGCGGTACGAGGAGACATACAGCGTCCCCAAAAGCATACACACCGCGCACCAAAGCAAAACGCACAGCAGCGTCTGCACAAACCAGCGCGACCAGAACAGCACCGAAACCACCAGTCCCGCCAGCATAAACCAGCTGCTGATGAGTGCCGCCGCGCGGCGGCTTACCCGAATGGTCAAAGGCACTTCCTCCCTCTTGTCCTACTGTGTCCACTGCTTTGCTGCACGGCAAGGCCGGTTCCAAGCGCCCAAACGCCGGGGAATCAGTCGTCCCGCAGCTTCCACACCTTTGCCAGCGTGGGGAATGCGTCATTTTTCGCCAGCACCAGCACCTTGTCGCCGATATGAATTTTTGTGCTTCCGCGCGGGATAAAAAATTCGTCCCCGCGCGTCACCGAGATGACCACAACATTCTCCGGCACCGGCAGCTGCGCCAGTGTCTTGCCGTCGTCCGTGAACGAGCTTGGCACCACAATTTCGGTCAGCGAGGTCACGCCGCCGTCAAGACTAAGCAGCTGACGGATGGCGGCTGTCTCCACCTCGCGCTCAATCAGCCGCGCGATATTGTCGGTGCTTGACACCACAATGTCAACGCCCAGCATCTTCAGCACCGCCGCGTTTTTCGGATTATTGACGCGCGCCACGGTGCGCTTTACCTTATAAACCTGCTTTGCAAGCTGACACGCAATCAGATTGTTTTCGTCGCGCCCCGTCACGGCTACCATCGCCTGACATTTTGACAGCTCACACGCCGCCAGAATCTCCGGCTTTGTGCCGTCGCCATGGATGACCGACATATCAAGATTATCTGCAATCCGCGCACAGGCGGCGGCATCCTCCTCCACAACGACGGGGATATGTCCATGCTCGTGCAGCGTTTTAGCCAGATAATAGCCCAGCTTGCCGCCGCCGATAATACACACTCTCATTTTATTCCTGTTCCTTTCCGTCAATCCGCAAGCTGAACGTAAACAATGCTGTCGCCCGCGCGCAGCACCACGTTCTGGTTGCTTGCAAGCTCCAGCACGCCGCTTGCGCGCAGCAGGCCGAATACCATCGTGCCCTGCGCCGGCGAAATTACGCTGTGCAGCGTCCGCCCAAGCTGTTTGTCCGTCACCTCTACGGCGGTAAACTCCGCCGTAGAGGAGCCCATGGACATGCGCGTCTCTGTCTTGTCATCGTCCACGCTCACACTGTGCAGCAGACCTGCCACAAACGCCTGCGCGGTCAGATTGGTTCCGCAAACCGTGCGCAGACCGAACCGCTCGCTGAACACCTCTTTTGCCACAGGATCTGTCACGCGCGCAATGACACAGTTGATGTGAAAGACCTCTTTCGCCATCTGCGCCACCATCACGTTGATATTATCGTCCTGTGTCACCGCGGCGACCGCGTCGCACATCTCGATGCCCGCGCTGCGCAGCACATCCACGTCGATCGGCACGCCGCGAATGGCCACCCCGTGCAGCGGCGGTGTCATCTCTGCAAGCCGCTCAATCAGCGCGGAATTTTCCTCTACGACAGCCACATCGTGGCCAAGGTGCTCCATTGTCTGCACCAGACGCATGCCGACACGACCTGCGCCAACCACTAATAAATTCATGCTTCTCCTCTTATTTCGCGCCGCCTTCCGATGGGGCGCGCCGCCCTTTTTCGCCGGGCTCCTGTAATGTCCATCCATTATAATCTTTTTGCCGCGCAGTTGCAATGCCTGTGCCGTATATGCTATACTTTTGTTAGAATTATGCCCTGTTCTAACAGCTTTTAATAGGAGGTCTTGCATGATGTTCCTGCGCAGCGAAACTGTAAAAACCGGTGTGGAGCGCACGCCGAACCGCAGCCTGTTTTATGCGATGGGTTATACCGATGAGGAGCTGGCAAAGCCGCTGATTGGCATTGTCAGCGCGCACAGCGAAATTGTGCCCGGTCACCTGCATTTGGATAAATTGTCCGAGGCCGTCAAGGCGGGCGTTTATGCGGCGGGCGGCATGCCTGTCATCATCCCGTCCATCGGCGTGTGCGACGGCATTGCCATGGGGCATATCGGCATGAAATATTCCCTGCCCAGCCGCGAGCTGATTGCCGACAGCGTGGAGACAATGGCGCTTGCGCATCAGTTTGACGGGCTTGTGCTGGTGCCCAACTGCGACAAAATCGTACCGGGGATGCTCATGGCGGCGGCGCGGCTGAATCTTCCGTCCATCGTCATCAGCGGCGGGCCGATGCTGGCGGGTCGTCAGGGCAGCCGCAAGGTAAGCCTTTCGCAGATGTTTGAAGCGGTGGGAAGCTACAAGGCGGGCTTGATTGACGATGCGGTGCTGGACGAGTACACGCAGAACACCTGCCCCGGCTGCGGAAGCTGCAGCGGTATGTACACCGCCAACAGCATGAACTGCCTGTGCGAGGCCATCGGCATGGCGCTGCCGGGCAACGGCACCATCCCCGCCGTGTACGCGCGCCGCACGATGCTGGCAAAGCGCGCGGGACAGCAGATTATGAGCCTTGTGCGCGACAATGTTTGTCCGCGCGATATTTTGACCCCCGCCGCGTTTGAAAACGCGCTTGCCACCGACATGGCGCTGGGGTGCAGCACCAACAGTGTGCTGCATCTGCTTGCCATTGCCAACGAGGCGGGCGTGCCGCTTGATCTAAAGGCCATCAACGCCATCAGCGCCCGCACGCCAAACTTCTGTCACCTTGCGCCCGCCGGCCCCACGCACATGGAGGCGCTGAACGAGGCGGGCGGCGTGCCCGCCGTGATGGCGCAGCTTGCCTCGCTGGGGCTTTTGCACACAGAGCTTGCCACCGTGACGGGCAAAACCGTGGCGGAAAATTTGGCGGGCGTGCAAAATCTTGACCCCACAGAGATTCGCCCGGTTGACAATCCCTACAGCAAAACGGGCGGCATCGCGGTTTTGTGGGGCAATGTTGCGCCCGACGGCTGTGTTGTCAAGCGCAGCGCCGTTGCGCCCGAAATGCTGGTGCACAGCGGCCCCGCGCGCGTTTTTGACAGCGAGGAGGCCGCCATTGAAGCGATTTACAGCGGCAAAATTCTCGCGGGCGACGTGGTGGTCATTCGCTACGAGGGACCGAAGGGCGGCCCCGGGATGCGCGAAATGCTGAACCCGACCAGTGCCCTTGCGGGGATGCGGTTAGATAAATCCGTCGCGCTCATCACCGACGGGCGCTTTTCGGGCGCAAGCCGCGGCGCGTCCATCGGGCATGTCGCGCCCGAAGCCGCCGCGGGCGGCCCGATTGCGCTGCTTTTGGAGGGCGATATAATTGACATTGACATTCCAAACAGTAGCATTGCTGTGCGCGTGGACGACGCGACGCTTGCGGCGCGCAAGGCCGCATGGCACGCGCCGGAGCAGCAGCTTACGGGGTGGCTTTCGCGCTATGCCCGTTTTGTCAGCGGCGCAAACGAGGGCGCCGTGCTGCGGTGAGCGCGCGGCTTGAC